>DXES01000174.1 GCA_019114825.1 Candidatus Anaerotruncus excrementipullorum | reverse complement strand
GTTCCGCTGGCTGCGGCCAGCGGCCAAAGGGCGCCGCCCTTTGGAATCCTGCCGCCTTTTGAAAAAGGCGGGCGAAAACTTTGCTTACGCTGCGTAGCGGCGGGCCCCCTTGACAACCCCCCTCCCCGGTGGTACAATGTCCACAGTTTTTGTGTAAAGTGAGGTCGATCACAGGCATGCGCATCTGACAGCCCCATCAAAACCCAACCACTTGCCTGCCGCCGGGGTGCCCGGCGGGGCGGGGTTTTGTTCCGGCTGCCGCGCGTGCCTGTTTTTGCGCCCAAACGCCCCCAGGGGGCGTCTGGGCCGCTGCCTGTGCGCCCGCCCCCGGACGGCTCCCCGCCGCCCGGGGGCTTTTTGCCGCCCGGGCCACCGAAAGGAGGCCTTTTTTATGGCGCTTTTAGAGGCCTTTTCCCTGCAAAAGGCATTCGGGGAGCGGACGCTGTTCCAGATCCCCCATTTGGAGATCCAGCCCGGGGACCGGATCGGGCTGGTGGGCCCCAACGGGGCGGGCAAATCCACCCTGCTCCACCTGCTCTATGGGGACCTGCCCCCCGATGGCGGCCGGGTGGTCCGCCGCTGCCCCATCGCCCTGGTGGAGCAGCTGCCAGCCCCCGGGCAGCCCCTCCCCCCGGTGGAGGACCCCCGGCTGCTGGGGCTCCTGGGGGTGGGGGAGGGGGCGGCCAGCGGCGGGGAACGCACCCGCCTGGCCCTGGCCGCCGCCCTCTCCCGGGATACCCCCCTGCTGCTGTTGGATGAGCCCACCAACAGCCTGGACCTGGCGGGGATCGCCCTGCTGCGGCGGCTGCTGGGCCGCTGCCGGGGGGCGGTGGTGCTGGTCACCCACGACCAGGCCCTGCTGGAGGACTGCTGTACCGCCATCTGGGAGCTGGCGGAGGGGGGCCTGCGGGTATTTCCCGGGCATTATACCCAGTGGCTGGCCCAGCGGGAGCAGGAGCGGGCCTCCCAGCAGGCCGCCTATGACCAATACCGGGGGGAGCGCGCCCGCCTGGAGCGGGAGGCCCGCCGCCTGGCCCAACAGGCCCAGGGGCTGCGCAAGGCCCCCCGGCGGATGGGCAACAGCGAGGCCCGGCTGCACAAGGGCAGCGCCACCGTCCCCCAGGGGCGGCTGGCCCGGCAGGCGGCCGTCCTGGAGGGGCGGGCCCAGCGGCTGGCCCAGGTGGACCGCCCGGACAGCCTGCCCCAGGTGCGCATGCCCCTGGGGGTGTCCAGCCCCCTCACCTCCCCCACCGCCCTGCGGGTGGAGGGGCTGGCCGCCTGCTACGGCGGGCGGCCGGTGTTCCAAGACCTCTCCCTCACCCTGGCCACCGGCAGCCGCACGGTGCTATTGGGCCCCAACGGGGCGGGCAAATCCACCCTGGCCCGGTGTATTTGGGAACAGGTGCCGGGGGTGCGGTGGGCGCCGGGGCTTCGGATTGGCTATTTCGCCCAGGACCACCAGCTGCTGGACCCGGCGGCCACCCTCCTGGAAAACGCCCGGGCCCACTCCTCCCTGCCCGAAAGCCAGGTGCGCACCCTGCTGGCCAACCTGGGGTTTGCCGGCCAGTCGGTCTACCGGCCCGCAGGGGTGCTCTCCGGCGGGGAGCGGGCCAAGGCCGCCTTCGCCCAGCTGCTGGCCGGGGACTACAACTTCCTACTGCTGGATGAGCCCACCAACCACCTGGACCTCTACGCCCGCCGGGCGCTGGAGGGGCTGCTGGCCCAGTGGCAGGGGACGCTGCTGGTGATCACCCACGACCGGGCGCTGGCCCGGGGGGTGGGCGGCCGGGCCCTCTGGCTGGAGGGGGGCGCCCTGGGGGAGGCAGCCCCGGAGGCGCTGGGCTAGCCCCCCAAAGGGCCATGGGCGCAAAAAAAGGCGGCCCCTCCCGGATGGGAGGGGCCGCCCCTTGCGTTTGATCAGATGGGATCAGACCAGTTCAATGATGGCCATCTCCGCAGCGTCGCCGCGGCGAGGTCCGATCTTGACGATTCTGGTATAGCCGCCCTTGGTATCCTGATACTTGGGGGCAATCTCGTCAAAGAGCTTCTTCGCCACATCCTCCTTCGTCACGAAGGCGAACACCTGACGCTTGGAGTGGAGATCGTTTGTCTTGGCCGTGGTGATCATCTTCTCGGTCATGGAACGCACTTCCTTGGCCCGGGTCACGGTGGTCTCGATCCGGCCGTTTTCCAGCAGGAAGGTCACCATCGCCCGGAGCATCGCCGTTCTGTGGCTGGAAGTTCTGCCGAGTTTTCTGGTTCCTGGCATCGAATTTCACTCCTTACCGTAGGTTTGGGGCGGCCCGGCCGCCCGCTGGGCTTTCCCCGAAAGCCCGTCAGTTGGTCTCTTCACTCTTGGAGAGGTCGAACCCCAGCGACTGGAGCTTGTAGATGACCTCCTCCAGGGATTTTTTGCCCAGGTTGCGGACCTTCATCATCTCCTCGGGGGTCATGTTGATCAGGTCCGCCACCGTATTCACGTTGGCACGTTTCAGGCAGTTAAAGGCGCGAACAGATAAGTCAAGCTCTTCAATGGTCATCTCAAGGAGTTTATCCTTGCCGGTGTCCTCTTTCTTGTCCATGATCTCGGTGGCACTCACCTCGTCGGAGAGATCCACGAAGTGATTGAGTTGTCTATTGAGGATCTTGGCCGCCAGACTCACCGCCTCCTTGGCGGAGATGGTGCCGTCCGTCCAGACTTCCAGCGTCAGTTTGTCGTAGTCGGTTATCTGTTCCACGCGGGTGTTTTCCACCGTGTAATTGACCTTCAGCACCGGGGTGTAGATGCTGTCCACCGCGATGGTGCCCACCGGCGCCTTATCCAGCTCGGTGTGCTTGTTGCGGTCGGCGGAGACATAGCCCTGGCCTTTCTTCAGGGTGATCTCCATCGACAGCTTGCCGTTGGTGTCCAGCGTCGCGATGTGCATACTGGGGTCCAGGATCTCCACCTCGCTGTCGCACTCGATGCTGCCAGCGGTCACCTCGCACTCGCCCTGGGCGTCGATCCGCACCGTCTTGGGCTCGTCGCAATAGAGCTTGGCGGTGAGGCCCTTGATGTTGAGGATGATCTCGGTGACATCCTCCTTCACACCAGGGATCGTCGAGAATTCGTGCTGCACGCCGTCGATCTTTACCGACACCACCGCAACACCCGGCAGAGAGGAGAGCAGCACCCGGCGCAGGCTGTTGCCCAGCGTGGTGCCGAAGCCCCTGTCCAGCGGCTCGGCCACGAACTTGCCGTAGCTGCCGTCGGATTTGAGCTCGACCGTCTCAATTTTGGGTTCTATGATCTTGACCATGATGGACCCTCCTTCTTGGGCGGGCGCGCCGCCTTGCATTCCCGTTTCCCTGCAACCTTGCGTAGTCACGCCGCATCCGGTGGATTACTTGCTGAACAGCTCGACGATGAGATGCTCTTCCACATCCAGGTCGATGTCCTCGCGGTTCGGGAGGGAGAGCACGCGGCCGGTCATGTTGGCCTTGTCGCAGTCCAGCCACTTGGCCACCGGGCGGGCGCTAAACGCCTCCACAACAGCCTTGAGCTTGTCGCTCTTGGAGGCCACCGCCACCACGTCGCCCTCTTTGAGCAGGATGGAGGGGATGTTGGCCTTCTTGCCGTTGACGGTGAAGTGGTTGTGGCGCACCAGCTGGCGGGCCTCCTTGCGGGAAGCGGCGAAGCCCAGGCGGTAGACCACGTTGTCCAGCCGGCTCTCGCAGATCTGCAGCAGGTTCTCGCCGGTGACGCCGGCGCGGCGCTCGGCCATCTCAAAGTATTTGGCGAACTGCCCCTCCAGCACCCCGTAGTAACGCCGGGCCTGCTGCTTGGCGCGCAGCTGGATGCCGTACTCGGAAGACTTTCTGGCGCGGGCTTTGCCGTGCTGCCCGGGGACGGTGGCCCGGCGGGTGACGGCGCACTTGTCGGTGTAGCATCTCTCGCCCTTGAGGAACAGCTTCTTGTTCTCCCGGCGGCAGAGTCTGCAAACGGCACCGGTATATCTTGCCATGAATTGCACCTCCTATAGGTTGGGGGGCCTCCGGCCTTCCTTCGCCGGAGCGCCCACGGTTAACAATTAGACGCGCCGGCGCTTGGGCGGGCGGCAGCCGTTGTGGGGGATGGGGGTCACGTCCTTGATCATGTTGACCTCCAGCCCGGCGGCCTGCAGGGCGCGGATGGCGGCCTCACGGCCGGCGCCAGGGCCTTTCACGAACACCTCCACCGTCTTGAGCCCGTGCTCCATGGCGGCCTTGGCGGCCACCTCGGCGGCGGTCTGGGCGGCGAAGGGGGTGCTCTTGCGGGAACCGCGGAAGCCGAGGCCGCCGGCGGAAGCCCAAGAGAGGGCGTTGCCCTGGGTGTCGGTGATGGTCACGATGGTGTTGTTGAAGGTGGACTGGATGTGGGCCGCGCCGCGCTCGATGTTTTTGCGCTCCCGGCGCCGGCGGGTGACGGCCTTCTTAGCGGCAACTTTCGCCATCTTTAAGATCCCTCCCTATTATTTCTTCTTGTTGGCAATGGTCTTCTTGGGACCTTTGCGGGTGCGCGCGTTGGTCTTGGTCCGCTGGCCGCGCACAGGCAGGCCCCGGCGGTGGCGCACGCCACGGTAGCAGCCGATCTCGGTCAGGCGCTTGATGTTCAGCGCCACTTCCCGGCGCAGGTCGCCCTCCACGTGGATGTTGTGGTCGATATACTCACGCAGCTTGGCAACGTCGTCCTCCGTCAGATCCCGCACGCGGGTGTCGGGGTTGACGCCGGTGGACTCGAGGATCTGCTGCGCGGTCTTGCGGCCGATGCCGAAGATATAGGTCAGGCCGATCTCCACCCGCTTATCTCTGGGCAGGTCAACGCCAGCTATACGAGCCATACTGTTTTACACCTCCATTTTTGGGTTCGCACTCAGCCCTGACGCTGTTTGTGCTTGGGGTTCTGGCAGATCACCATGATGCGCCCCTTGCGCTTGATGATCTTGCACTTTTCGCAAATCGGTTTCACAGAAGGTCTGACTTTCATGAAAATACCTCCTCACTCGGTAGGTTGGGGCGGCGGGCAGCCCGGCCGCCTCACTTGGAACGCCAGGTGATGCGTCCCTTGCTCAGGTCATACGGCGAGAGCTCCACCGTGACCTTGTCCCCCGGCAAAATCCGGATAAAGTTCATCCGGAGCTTGCCGGAGATGTGGGCCAAAAGCTGGTGCCCGTTGGGCAGCTCCACCCGGAACTGCGCGTTGGGCAGGCTTTCCACCACGGTGCCCTCGATCTCGATGACATCTTCCTTGGACAAGCCCTATTCCTCCTTGCTGGCGCAAAGGGCGAGCGCCCTTCGCAGTGCGCGATTGGTTTGGATGCCGGAAAGCTCCAGCACCGCGTTGGTCTTCCGGATATGGCGCAGGTTTTTGCGCTTGGGGCGCTCCAGCGGCCGGCGCTTGCCGTCCGCCAGCGCGGCCCAGCCTTCCCCGCAGGCCACCACTACAAATAGCCCCTGGGCATCCCTGCCCGCCAGGGAGCACACCACCTGTCCCGGCTGCAGTTGCATGGGCGCCACCTCCGTCACGGCTGGGTGAGGATCACCGGGCCGTCGTCGGTGATGGCGATGGTGTTTTCAAAGTGGGCGGCCAGCCCCTTGTCGTTGGTGACCACCGTCCAGTCGTTGGCCAGCACGTGCAGCGCCGGGGAGTGCTGGGTGATCATCGGCTCGATGGCGATGACCATCCCGGGCACCAGCCGCACCCCGTGGCCCGGGCGCCCGTAGTTGGGCACCTCCGGCTCCTCGTGCATCTGGCGGCCCACCCCGTGGCCCACATATTCCCGGACGACCCCGTAGCCCAGGGCCTCCACATACGACTGCACCGCGTAGCCGATATCGCCCAAACGGGCGCCCGGCTGGGCAATGGCGATGGCCGCCATCAGGCTCTGGCGGGTGGCGTCCATCAGCGCCTGGGCCTCGGCGCTCACCGGGCCGCAGGCAAAGGTGGCGGCATTGTCCCCGTGGTAGCCGTCGATATAGGCCCCCACGTCAATGCTGACGATGTCGCCCTCCTTGAGCACCCGCTTGCCCGGGATCCCGTGGATGATCTCCTCGTTCACCGAGATGCAGGAGCTGGCCGGAAAACCGCCGTACCCCAAAAAGGAGGGCTTGGCCCCTTGGGAGAGGATGAACCGGTGGATGATGCGGTCGATCTCGCCGGTGGTAATCCCCGGCTTGACCGCCTCGCCCCCCACCTGCAGCGCCTGGGCGGAGATCTGCCCCGCCCGGCGCATCTTTGCTAGCTCGCCGGAGGTCTTGAGAATCACCATGTCCCTCAGTCCTCCAGCGCCTGGAGCACCAGGCGGGTGGTGTCGGCCACTTCCTCCTGGCCCTCCACAATCCGCAGCTTGCCCCGGGACTCATAGAACGCCTTCAGCGGCTCGGTCTGCTCGTGGTAGACCTGCAGCCGCTGGCGCACCGTCTCGGGGGCGTCGTCCTTGCGGATCACCAGCCTGCCGCCGTCCTTGTCGCAGACGTCGGGGGATTTTGGGGGGTTGTAGAGCAGGTGGTAGCTGGCGCCGCAGCTTTCGCAGACCCGCCGGCCGCCCATCCGCTCCAAAATCGTCTCGTCGGGGACCTCCAGGTCCACCACCCGGTCGATCTCCACCCCCATCTCCTCCAGCGCCTGGGCCTGGGGGACGGTGCGGGGGAAGCCGTCCAGGATGAAGCCGTTCTGGCAGTCCTCCTGGGCGATGCGCTCCTTCAGGATCCCGATGACCACCTCGTCGGGGACCAAAGCGCCGCTCTCCATATAGGATTTGGCCTTCAGCCCCAGCTCGGTGCCGTTCTTCTGGGCCTCCCGCAGGATATTGCCGGTGCTCACCGCCGGGATGGATAGTTTCTCACGGATAACCTCCGCCTGGGTGCCCTTGCCGGCGCCAGGCGCGCCAAGAAGTATCAGTCTCATAAGGATCCCCCTCTCGTTTTTTACTCCAAGAAGCCCTTATAGTGGCGCATCATCATCTGGCTCTCCAGCTGCCGGAAGGTATCCAGCGCCACGCCCACCACGATGATGATCGAGGTGCCGCCCAGGGAGATGTTCATGTTGGCAATCTTGCCGATGCCGATGGGCAGGGTGGCCACCAGCGCCAGGATGATGCCGCCGATGAGGGTGATCTTGGAGATGATGCGGGTGATAAAGTCGCTGGTGGGCCGCCCGGGGCGGATGCCCGGGATGGTGCCCGAGTTGTTGCGCAGGTTGTTGCTCATCTCGATGGGGTTGTACTGGATGGCCACATAGAAGTAGTTAAAGGCCAGAATCAGCACAAAGTAGAGCACCGCGTAGAGCATGGTGTTGTAGTTAAAGGCGTTGAAAAACGCCAGGGCCACGGGGTTGTCGGTGCGCACAAAGGCGCCGATCGTCCCCGGGATGGCCAGCAGCGAGGAGGCGAAGATGATGGGCATGACGCCGGACATATTCACCTTCACCGGGATAAAGCTGGACTGGCCGCCGTACATCTTGCGGCCCACCACCCGCTTGGCATACTGCACCGGGATGCGCCGCTCGGCGTTGGTCATCACCACGATCACCGCGATGAGGATGATGAACACCACCACGATCAGCGGCACATACAGGTAGTAGAGCGGGTACTGGCTGCCCATGCGCAGGTACATCCACAGGGTGCCCACCGCGGTGGGCCCGCGGGAGACGATGCCCGCGAACAGGATCATGGAGATGCCGTTGCCGATCCCCTTCTGGTCGATCCGGTCGCCCAGCCAGACGATCAGGCTGGCGCCCGCCACAAAGGTGGCGATGATGACGATCTGGGCGAACACCCCGGCAAAGCCGCTGGTGTAGGTCACCGCGCCGCTGGCCCGCAGCAGCCGGTAGTAGGCCCACGCCTGCAGCAGCGCCAGCGCCACAGTGGTGTACCGGGTGATCTTTTGGATCTTCTTGCGCCCGTCCTCGCCCTCCTTGGCCATCCGCTCCAGGGCCGGGATGGCCACCGTGAGCAGCTGGATGACGATGGAGGAGGTGATATAGGGGGTGATCGAGAGGGCAAAGATGGTTGCCCGGGAGAAGCTACCGCCCGAGAGGATATCGATGTATCCCAACAGGCTGCCGCTGGTGATCATGCTCTGCAGAGCCGACGAGTCCAGAAACGGGACGGGCACCGCGGCGCCCAGCCGGAACAGCACGATGATCATCAGGGTATAGAGGATTTTCTTTCTGAGATCTAAAATGTGCCACGCGTTTCTTAACGTCTGGAACATGTCACTTCACCTCGGCCTTTCCGCCTGCCTTTTCAATCTTTTCCTTGGCGCTTGCGGAGAAGGCCGCGCAGTTCACAGTCAGTTTTTTGGTCAGTTCCCCCTGGCCCAGCACCTTGACCCCGTCCAGGGCCTTTTTCACCAGGCCGGCCGCCGCCAGCGCCTGGGCGTCCACCACGGAGCCGTCCTCAAACCGCTCCAGGTCGCCCACGTTCACGGTGGCGTAGTGGGTGGCAAAGATGTTGTTGAAGCCGCGCTTGGGCACCCGGCGGGCCAGAGGCATCTGGCCGCCCTCAAAGGCTGCGCCCTTCACGCCCGAGCGGGCCTTCTGGCCCTTGTGGCCTTTGCCGGCGGTCTTGCCGTTGCCGGAGGCGTGGCCGCGGCCCTTGCGGAAAACGTCCCGATTGGCGCCGGGGGCCGGAGAAAGTTCATGCAATTTCATCCAACCTGCACCTCCTTACTCTTCTACGTTGGACACCTCTACGAGGTGGGAGATCTTTGCAATCTTGCCTTTGGTGGCGTCGTTGTCCGGCTGGACGGCCACGTCGCCGATCCGCTTGAGCCCAAGGGAAGCGGCGGTGGCGATCTGCGCGTCCTTCCTGCCGGCCGTGCTGCGCACCAGCTTAATTTTCAGTTGAGCCATGTCGCCGGCCTCCTTATCCAATAATTTCCTTCACCTGCTTGCCCCGGGTGGCGGCCACCTGCTGGGCGTCCCGCAGGGCGCAGAGGCCCTGGATGGTGGCGGAGACCACGTTGCAGGGGTTGTTGGAGCGCAGGCACTTGGTCCGGATATCCCGGATGCCGGCGGTCTCCATCACCGCACGCACCGGGCCGCCCGCGATCACGCCGGTGCCCTCGGGGGCGGGTTTCATCAGCACCCGGCCAGCGCCGTAGGCGCCGATGATCTCGTGGGGGATGGTGGTCCCCTTGAGGGAGATCTTGTGCAGGTGCTTTTTGGCGTCCTCAATTCCCTTGCGGATCGCGTCGGGAACCTCGCCCGCCTTGCCCAGGCCGAAGCCCACGGTGCCGTTGCCGTCGCCGACAACCACCAGGGCCGCGAACTTGAAGATACGGCCGCCCTTCACAGTTTTGGAAACGCGGTTGATGGAAACAACTCTCTCTTTCAGTTCGAGACTGTTCGGATCGATCAGAGCCAAAAGTATCCCTCCTTCGTCAGAATTTGAGGCCGCCCTCGCGGGCCGCTTCCGCCAGCTCCTTCACGCGCCCGTGATAGAGGTAGCCGCCCCGGTCGAACACCACCTGGGTGATGCCCTTCTCGGCGGCCTTCTGGGCGATGGCGGCGCCCACCTTCTTGGCCGCCTCCACATTGCCGCCCGCTCCTTCAAAGCCTTTGTCCATCGAGGACGCGGCGCACAGGGTCACGCCGTTGACGTCGTCGATGATCTGGGCATAGATGTGCTTGCTGGAGCGGAAAACATCAAGACGGGGGCACTCGGGGGTGCCGCTGATCTTGGCCCTGACCCGGACATGCCGCTTGAGTCTGGCTTGATTCTTGTCAGGCTTGGTAATCATTCTTTTTCACACTCCTTCACTTACTTCTTGCCCTTGCCGGCCTTGCCTTCCTTGCGGATGATCACTTCGTCCACATACTTGATCCCCTTGCCCTTATACGGCTCGGGCGGGCGCTTCTCGCGGATCTCGGCGGCAAACTGGCCCACCTTCTGCTTATCCGGCCCGTGGACGATGATCTTGTTGGGGGCGGGCACATCGGTGGCCACGTCGGCGGTGTCCTCCACAATCACCTGGTGGCTGTAGCCCAGGGTGAGGATCAGCTGCTTGCCCTGCTTCTGGGCGCGGTAGCCAATGCCGTTGATCTCCAGCTCCTTTTTGTACTCCTCCACCACGCCGTGGACCATGTTGGCCACCAGCGTCCGGGTCAGCCCGTGCAGGCTGCGCTCGATCTTCTCGTCGTTGGGGCGGGTCACGTGGATCTCGCTGCCCTCCAGCGTGATGCCGATCTCCGGGCGGAAGGACTGGGTGAGGGTACCCTTGGGGCCCTTCACCGTCACGGTGCTGCCGTCGATCTTCACCTCGACGCCAGCCGGCACGGCAATGGGCTTTCTACCAATTCTGCTCATTTTCCGTACCTCCTTACCAAATGAACGCCAGGACTTCGCCGCCGACATGCTCCTTGCGGGCCTGCTTGTCGGTCATCACGCCGCGGTTGGTGGAAAGGATGGCGATCCCCAGCCCTTTCATCACGCGGGGCATGTCCTCGCAGCTGGTGTAGATGCGCAGGCCGGGCTTGGAGACCCGCCGCAGCCCCTGGATGACCGGGGTCTTGCCCTGCCCATATTTGAGCACCACATGGATGATGCCCTGGTTGCCGTCCTGCTGGACGACGTTAAAGCTCTTGATATATCCCTCATCCAACAGAATCTGCGCAATGGCCTTCTTCATGTTGGAAGCGGGGATATCCACCGTATCATGTTTTGCGTTGTTCGCATTTCTGATACGGGTCAGCATGTCAGCGATGGTATCGGTGATATGCATACCGTCAACCTCCTTTTGCTCAGCTCGGTCCGTTTACCAGCTCGCCTTGCGCACGCCGGGGATCTGCCCTTTGTAGGCCAGCTCTCTAAAGCAGATACGGCAGACGCCGAATTTCCGCAGGTAGGCGTGGGGCCGGCCGCAGATCTTGCACCGGGTGTATTCTCTGGTGGAGAATTTGGCCGGGCGCTGCTGCTTGATTTTCATGGATGTTTTAGCCACGGTTCCTTTTCCTCCTTACTTGGCGAACGGGGCGCCCATGAGCGTCAGCAGCTCCCGGGACTCCTCGTCGGTGTTAGCAGTGGTCACAAAGCAGATGTCCATTCCGCGGACC
>DXES01000173.1 GCA_019114825.1 Candidatus Anaerotruncus excrementipullorum | reverse complement strand
CTCAAGGGCATCAAGCGCAAATATCCCGAGGTGCCGGTGATCGCCGGCAACGTGGCCACCGCCTCCGCCACCGAGGATTTGATCCGGGCGGGCGCCGACGCGGTGAAGGTGGGCATCGGCCCCGGTTCGATCTGCACCACCCGTGTGGTGGCGGGCATCGGCGTGCCCCAGCTCACCGCCGTGTATGACGCCGCCTGCGCCGCCGCCAAATATGGCGTGCCGGTGATCGCCGACGGCGGCATCAAATACTCCGGCGATGTGGTGAAGGCCCTGGCCGCGGGCGCTTCCACCGTCATGCTGGGCTCCCTGCTGGCCGGCTGCACCGAGAGCCCGGGGGAGATCGAGATCTACCAGGGCCGCAGCTTCAAGGTCTACCGGGGCATGGGCTCCCTGGGCGCCATGAACGACGGCAGCGGGGACCGCTACTTCCAGGAGAACAAGAAAAAGTTCGTCCCCGAGGGGGTGGAGGGCCGCGTCCCCTACAAGGGCACGGTGGCGGAGACCATCTACCAGCTGCTGGGCGGCGTCCGCGCCGGCATGGGCTACACCGGCTGCAAGACGATCGCCGACCTGCACGAGAAGGCCCAGTTCATCCGGATCACCGGCGCCGGCCTGAAGGAGAGCCACCCCCACGACATCTATATCACCAAGGAGGCCCCCAACTACTCCTTCAATCCCTGATTCCTCTGTGGGAAACCGCTCCGCCGGGGCGGTTTCCCGTTTTATGGGGTGTTTGCAGGCCTAAGCGGACCGGCCCCGCCGTATATAATAGGGCCGCCGTGCAAGCGCGGCGGCCCTGGGCGGGGAAAATAATAAGAGAAAGGATGCTGTAAGAGATGTCCTATATTCCCACCATGGAGCAGGCCCAGGCCCTGCTGGAAAAGTACAACCACGAGCCGTTCCATCTGCAGCACGCCCACACGGTGAGCGGGGTGCTGGGATATTTCGCCCAGGAGTACGACCCCCAGCGGGTGGAATTTTGGAAGGTGGTGGGCCTGCTCCACGACCTGGACTTTGAGCAGTTCCCCCAGGAGCACTGCATCAAATCCCAGGAGATCATGCGCCAGGAGGGGCTGGATGAGGAACTGATCCGCGCCACCGCCTCCCACGGCTGGGGCCTGGCCCAAAATGAGATCCAGCCCCAGCAGATGATGGAGAAGGTCCTCTTCGCAGTGGACGAGCTCACCGGCCTCATCTGGGCCACCGCCCTTATGCGCCCCTCCAAGAGCGTCCAGGACCTGGAGCTCAAGTCGGTGAAAAAGAAGTTCAAGTCCCCCTCCTTCGCCGCCGGCTGCTCCCGGGAGGTGATCTCCCAGGGGGCGGAGATGCTGGGCTGGAGTCTGGACGACCTGATCAGCCGCACCATCCAAGCCATGCGCACCCTGCCGGAGGCCTGAGCCTCACCCCTGGCCCTCCAGCTTCAGCTGGTTGAGCTTGGGGCTTTTGCGGTTGTGTTCCGCAATCATTTGCGCAATCTGCCCGTTGACCTGCTCCATCTCCGCATGGAACGCCCAGGCGGAGAGCCGGAAGGCGCCGTGTCCCAGGATGATCACCTGCTCCAAATTGTCGGAGGTGGCCACCCGGACATGGTGCCTTTTTCCAATCTCATAGGTGACCTTTTCAATATAGGCGTCCGCCGTCTCCGCCTGTTTGGTGTAGACCACATAGATGTTGTGGTAGCGCAGCACATCGGAGACGCTGCGGGGGACCTTGTAGGCGTCAAACACCAGGATGACCACGCACTTTTTGTACCCCTGGTAGTTGCAGAGCAGGTCCATCAGCGCCTGGCGGGCGGCGTCCATGCTCTCCTGGGCCAGCTTTTTCAGCTCCTCCCAGGCGAACAGGATGTTGTAGCCGTCCACCAGCAAAAATTCCTCCCCCAGGCTCTCCCAGTCGGGCTCCTCCTGGAGGGCCTCCTGCCGGGGGGTGGGTGCAGAGAGGAATCCCCGGTCTCGCACCGGCCCATAGGTGCGCTCATAGATCGCCCGCAGCTCCCGGTCCTCCTCCAGCGAGCCCCGGTAACCGCTCCCCGCAGGGGCGGCGGGGGCGGGGGAGGCCGCTTGACGGGCGGCGGGCCGCCCATCCGGCCCCAGGCCGCTGTCCACATGCATATGCTGGCGCACCTGGTCCCATTTGACCACCATCCCGGCCCCGTGGTCACAGAATACCGAGTCCCCGGTGTTCTCCAGATCCCGCTGGCAGTCGTAACCGGCCGCCTCCACCACCTGCTGCTGGTTGTGGCAGGGGGCATAGCCCTGGAGGGTGCAGAACAGCTTGCCCTGCCCCTGGGTATAGCTGGCCACCTGCCGGGCGTACCCCCGCATGGTGGCCACCGGCGCGGAGCCGGAGAGGACCGACCGGTCCCCCGCCGCTTCCGGCGGGCCGAATTGGGCCCCCATCCGCTGCAGGTCCCCCATGGCCCGGCCCACCGCTGGGGTGGGCACCTCCAGCCGGAAGGCGTAGTAGGGCTCCAGCAGGATGCTCTGGGCCAGCATCAGCCCCTGGCGTACCGCCCGGTAGGTGGCCTGGCGGAAATCGCCCCCCTCGGTGTGCTTTAGATGGGCCCGCCCGGCCACCAGCGTAATCCGCATATCGGTGATGGGGGAGCCGGTGAGCACCCCCAAGTGGGTCTTTTCCGCCAGGTGGGTCAAAATCAGCCGCTGCCAGTTTCGGTCCAGCTGCTCCTCGCTGCACCAGGTGGCGAACCGCAGCCCGCTGCCCCGGGGCCCCGGCTCCAATAGCAGATGGACCTCCGCATAGTGGCGCAGGGGCTCGAAGTGGCCCACCCCCTCCACTGGGGCCTGTATGGTCTCCAGATAGAGGATGCTGCCCTCCCCAAAGGAGACCTTTAGCCCAAACCGCTCCTGGATCATCCGCTGGAGCACCTCCAGCTGTACCTCCCCCATGGGCCGCAGGTGGATCTCCTGGAGCCGCTCATCCCAGACGAGCTTCAGCTGGGGATCCTCCTCCTCCAGCTGCTGCAGCTGCAAAAAGGTGCTGTGGGGGTCGCATCCGGAGGGCAGCAGCAGCTGGTAGTTGAGCACCGAGGCGAGGGAGGGCGGCGGGGAGGAGGGCTCCGCCCCCAGCCCCTCGCCGGGATAGGTGTGGCTCAGCCCGGTGACGGCGCATACGGTCCCTGCCGGGGCCTCCTCCACCGTCCGAAAACGGGCCCCGGAGTAGATGCGGATCTGGTCCACCTTTTCCTCCCAGCCGCCCTGCCCGGCGACCACCGCCTTCACCCGCAGGCTGCCCCCAGTGACCTTCAGATAGGTCAGCCGGACCCCCTGGGGGTCCCGGGCGATCTTGTAGACCTTGGCGCCGAACTCCGCCGGATAGGCGGGGAGGAGGGTATACTGCCGCAGCCCCTCCAGCAGCGCATCCACCCCCTCCAGCCGCAGGGCGGAGCCAAAGTAGCAGGGGAACAGCCGGCGCCGGCGGATCAGCTCCCGCAGGCGGGCCGGGGAGACCTCCCCCTTCTCCAGATACTCCTCCATGGCCCCCTCGTCCCGCAGGGCCACCGCCTCCTGGAATTCCTCCGGCGCCAGCCCGGCAAAGGGGACGCACCCCTCCCCCAGCAGCTGCTGCAGTTCCCCGGTGAGGGCGGCGGCATCGGTTCCTGGCTGGTCCATCTTGTTGATAAAGAGGAAGGTGGGGATCTGGTAGCGGTGCAATAGCTCCCAGAGGGTACGGGTGTGCCCCTGGACGCCGTCGGCGCCGCTGACCACCAGGATGGCGTAGTCCAGCACCTGGAGGGTGCGCTCCATCTCGGCGGAAAAATCCACGTGGCCGGGGGTATCCAGCAGCGTCACCTCCAGTTCCCCCAGGGGCAGCACCGCCTGCTTGGAGAAGATGGTGATTCCCCGCTCCCGCTCCAGATGGTCGGTATCCAAAAAGGCGTCCTGGTGGTCCACCCGCCCCAATTTGCGCAGGGCGCCGCTTTTGTAGAGCATCCCCTCCGAGAGGGTGGTCTTCCCCGCGTCCACATGGGCCAAGATGCCGATTGCCAATTTATATTTTGGTTGTTCCATAGATTGGAATGGTCCTTTCCTGCGAGATTTTGCCAAACAACCCTATTGTACCATATTTTTTCCGAAAAAGGGAATCCTCCCCCAGATTTTCCGGCGGGCCGGCGGAATTGATTCTGGTATTTTTTGCGAGTCTATGGTACAATATCCTTTAAACGTGTAAACCAAAAGAGAGGATGTATCCCATGCCCCTGCAACTTTCGGCCCCGCTGCTCTTCGATGGGGCCTTCGGTACCTATTATCTCACCGTCACCGGGGACCGCGCTCCCTGCGAACTGGGGAACCTGACCAATTCGGAGGCGGTCCTAAAGATCCACAAGGCCTATGTGGCGGCGGGCGCCCAGGCGATCAAAACCAACACCTTCGTGGCCAATCCGGTGCAGATCCCCGACCCCCAAAAGCTGCGCCGGGTGATCACCGCCGGCTGGGGGCTGGCGGGGGAGGCCGCCGCTGCCGCCAAGGTGCCGGTCTACGCCGATATCGGCGGCAACGACGCCAAGACAGCGGAGGAGGACTACTTGACGGTGGCCGGGCTGTTTTTGGAGCTGGGGGCCAAACACTTCCTCTTTGAAACGATTGCGGAATATACCCCGCTGCTGCCCGCCATCCGCCGCATCCGGGCGGCGGTGCCGGACGCGGTGATCCTGGTCTCCTTCGCGGTCTCCCAGGACGGCTTCACCCAGCGGGGGCTGCACTATAAGCCCCTTTTGGCGGCGGCCATGCAGAACCCGGCGGTGGATGGCGCGGGGCTCAACTGTGTCTGCGGCCCCAGCCATATGGTCCACCTGGTGCAGGCGCTGGACCCCATGCCCAAGCCCCTGGTGGTGATGCCCAACGCGGGCTACCCCTCCTACCGCAACGGGCGGATCATCTTCGAGGACAACGCCGACTACTTCGCCCGGAAGATGGAGACCATCTACGAGAGCGGCGCCACCATCCTGGGGGGCTGCTGCGGCACTACCCCCAACCACATCCGCCTGCTGAAACAGATGCTGGAGGCTCCCCGCCCCAGCGTCCGCCAGGAGCCGGAGGAGCTGCCGGAGCAGTACCTGTTGGAGGGGCAGGCCGCCGCCGGCCCCCACAAGCCCATTGCGGTGGAGCTGGACCCGCCGCTGGATGCCGACTGCACCTTCATCCTCTCTGCAGCCACCCAGCTGAAGGCCTGCGGCGCCGACCTAATCACCGTGGCCGACTCCCCCCTCTCCCGCACCCGGGCGGACAGCATCATGACCGCCGCCAAGATCTACCGGGAGGTGGGGATCCCCGCCATGCCCCACATCTCCTGCCGGGATAAAAACCGCATTGCCCTGCGGGCGGGGCTGCTGGGGGCCTCCTTCGAGGGGCTGCGCCATGTGCTGGCGGTCACCGGGGACCCCATGCCTGCCTCCGACCGCGCGGGCGGCGTCTTCAGCTTCAACTCCTTCAACCTGATCTCCTTTATCAGCGGCATGAACCAGGAGGTGTTCCAGGATACCCCCATTGAGGTGGGGGGTGCCCTAAATATCAACGCCCTGAACTTCTCCGCCGAGCTGGAGCGGGCACGGCGCAAGCTGGACCGGGGGGCATCCATGCTCTTCTCCCAGCCGATCTTCAGCGACCAGGCGGTGGAAAACTTCCTGCGGGCCCGCCGGGAACTGGATTGCCGGCTCTATGCGGGGATCCTGCCGGTGGCGGGCTATAAGAACGCGGTCTTTCTGCTCAACGAGGTGTCGGGCATCGAGATCCCCGACCAGGTGATCCAGTCGCTGAAGGACAAAAACCGCCAGGAGTCGGCGGAGATCTCCATCCAATACAGCTTGGGCATCCTCCGCCGGGTGTACGACGCGGCGGACGGTATCTATATTATGACCCCTCTGCGCCGTGTGGACATTGTGCAGGGGTTGATCCATGAAATCGGGAGGTTGGGAAAATGATTTTAATTGGTGAGAAGCTCAATAGCTCCATCCCCTCGGCGCTGGAGGCGCTCCAGGCCCGGGACGAACAGGCGGTGACAGAGCTGATCCGCCGCCAGGCGCAGGCCGGGGCGGACTATCTGGATGTGAACACCGCCATCTGTGGGGACCAGGAGCTGGACCGGATGCTCTGGGCGCTGGAGCTGGTGCAGAAAAACTGTTCCTGCGGCATTATGATCGATTCCACCGACCCGGCGGTGATGGCCCAGGCGGCCAAGGCGGTCCAGGGCCGTCCGCTGATCTTCAATTCCGCCACCGTCACCGACCGGTTTGAGCCGGTGACCCAGCTGGCGCTGGAGTATGGCGCCGGGATTGTGGGGATGCCCATCGATGACCAGGGCCTGCCCACCAGCCTGGAGGACAAGTGCGCCAAGATCGACCGCCTGGTGGCTAAGCTGCGCCAGGCCGGGATCCCCGATGGGCAGATCTATGTGGATGTGCTGGTGGAGGCGCTGGCCACCGACGGGGAGAGCGCCCGCAAGACGGTGGACGCGGTGGCCTATGTGGCCAAGACCTACCCGGAGGTCCGGACGGTCTGCGGGCTATCCAATATCTCCTTCGGGCTGCCCCGGCGCAAGCTGATCAACAGCGCCTTTTTGGCGGCAGCCCTCTATGCGGGCCTTTCGGCGGCCATCCTGGACCCTGCCAGCCCCTCCCTGCGGGATACGCTGGCCGCCGCCCGGGTGGTGGCCGGCCAGGATGACTACTGCATGGATTACATCACCTATGTTCGGGACCAGGAGGAGGCGGGCCGGTAAACGGCTGCAAGCCCGGCCGGCGCGGCAGCCGGTAAAACCCCTAGGTGGATGGAGGGCCCGTATTGGAACAACTGAAGGTAATTGAAGAGAATGGGATGATCTACTCCTTCATCCGCAAAAAGATGCTGGTGGCCACACCGGAGGAACGGGTGCGCCAAAATTTTGTGGCGCTTTTGGTCAACCGGTATGGCTACCCGCTGGAGGTGATGGCGGAGGAGTACGCCCCCGACTACCACGGCCGGGGGGCCCGAAGCACCCGGGCGGATCTGGTGGTCTACCAGTCCCCGGAGGACCTGGCGCGGGACTACAACGCCTTTTTGGTGGTGGAGTGCAAGGCGGACAATGTAAAGATCCGTTTGGAGGATTTCTACCAGGGCACCGAGTATGCGGCCAAGGTGCGGGCACAGTTTTTGATCCTCCACAACGCCAAGGAGACCCAGTTTTTCAGCGTGGACCAGCAGAAGATCCCCAATAAGCAGGAGGCGTTCCACCAGATCGTCAGCATTCCCCGGTTTGAGGAGCTGGGGGACGAGCGGGCGCTGGATGCCATCCGCAGCCAGACCAAGACGTTTACCCGGGAGGAGTTTACCAAGCTGCTGCGGGCCTGCCACAACATCATCCGCAACAACGACAAGCTTTCCCCCGAAGCGGCCTTCGACGAGATCAGCAAGATCCTATTTATGAAGATCCAGTATGAGCGGGACCACAAGGGCAGCGAGGTATTCACCCTCAGCCGGTTCCGCCAGCTGGAGCAGGACTATGAGCAGTTCACCCGTCCCACCCTGCGGCTGCGGCGGATGGACATGCCCTATATGCAGGTGCTGTTCGGCAACACCAAGGCCGCCTTTTCCCAGGAGCAGCTGTTCGACCCGGAGGAGCCCATCCGGATCCGCCAGAACAGCTTTGAACAGATTTTGGCAAAGCTGGAGGGCTACAACCTCTCGGACACCCAGGACGATGTGAAGGGGATCGCCTTCGAGGAGTTTTTAGGCACCACCTTCCGGGGCGGCCTGGGGCAGTTTTTCACCCCCCGGCCGATTGTGGACTTTATGGTCCATGTGCTGGACCCCATGGAGGGGGAGCTGATCTGCGACCCGGCCTGCGGCAGCGGCGGGTTTTTGATCAAGGCCTTTGAGTATGTGCGGGATAAGATCGAGCAGGAGGTCCGCCAGGAGAAGGAGCGGCTGCGCCGCCAGCTGGAGGGCCCCGGCTACAGCCAGAAAGGCCAGGAGGTGCAGCGCCGGATCAACCAGCAGATTGCGGAGATGCAGGAGGCGCTCAACCGGGAGCTGGATACCGGCGTTCCCGGCGGGCGGCTGTACCGCCTCTCCCACGAGTGCATCTATGGCGCCGACGCCAACCCCCGCATGGCCCGCACCTCGAAGATGAACATGATCATGCATGGGGATGGACACAGCGGCGTCTACCACCACGACGGCTTTTTGAATGTGGAGGGGATCTACGAGGGCCGGTTTGACGTGATCCTCACCAACCCGCCCTTCGGCGCCCGGATTAGCAAGGACCAGAAGGTCACCGAAAACGACCGCATGACCCCGGAACAGGTGCGCCGCGCCCGCCGCCGCTATGGGAAGGAGTATGACCAGGCCCTGCGCCAGGTGGAGGACAACATCGGCCGGCCGCTGCTCTCCCTGTTCGATGTGGGGAAGTATTCCGGCCTCACCGAGGTGCTGTTTTTGGAGCGGTGCCTGCGGCTTTTAAAGCCCGGCGGCCGTATGGGGATGGTGCTGCCCGAGGGGGTGCTCAACACCGCCAACCTGCGGCGGGTCCGGGAGTATATCGAGGGCCGGGCGCGGATCCTGCTGATCTGTTCGATCCCCCAGGATGTGTTTATGACCGCCGGCGCCACCGTCAAACCCAGCCTGGTATTCTTCAAACGGTTTACGCCCCAGGAGGAACAGGCCTACCAGCAGGCTTCCCAGCGGGCCCACGACCAGGCCCGGGCCCCCTATTTGGAGGAGGAGGGGCAGCTGCGCCGCCAGCAGGAGCAGCTGCGCCAGAAGCGCACCCGCACCCCGGAGGAGCGCCACCAGCTGGCGGTCCTGAAAAAGCGGCTGCAGGAGCTGGACGCGGCGGTGGAGGAGGCCGCCCGGCCGCTGCTGCGGGAATATTTTGACTATGAGATCCCGGTGGCGATGGTGGAGGATGCCGGGATCACCTCGGTGGGGACCCTCTCGGCGGGCAACCAGCTGCCCCAGCTGCTGGAGGAGTTCTCCAGCTACCGCAGGGAGCACCCCCTCTGGCAGGCCGCATCCCATCCGGTGAGCTACCGCTTGGCCCCCCGGGGGGAGGTCTACCGGGTGACCGAAGAGGGGGAGGAGCGCCTGCCATGACCGAGGCCCCGCTTTTAAGGCTGTTGCCCTTCCGCCAGGCCTCCAGCTGGAACATTAAGCAGCTGTTCAGCGGCCCCGGCTGCGGCGGCATCCACCCCGCCCGCCCGCTCAGCGATGCTCTGACCCGCCGCAGGGAGGCGGTCTGCCTGGAGGATGCTGCCGAATACACCCGGATCACCATCCGCACCAACTGCGGGGGCGTGGTGGTGCGGGACCGGCTGCCGGGCGCAAAGATCAAGACCAAGCACCAATACCGCATCCATGCCGGGCAGCTGGCGGTCTCCAAGATCGACGCCCGCAACGGGGCGTTTGGCGCGGTGCCGCCGGAGGCGGAGGGGGCGGTCATCACTGGGAATTTCTGGGTCTATGACCTTTGCCCGCAGATCGCCCGCCTGGACTATCTGGTCCGCCTGTTGGCCTGCCCGCGGTTTGTCCAGGTCTGGGAGGCCTGCAGCCACGGCAGCGGCAACCGCCTCTATCTTCAGGAGGCCCAGTTCCTGCGCTCCCCGGTGCCCTTTCCCCCTCTTTCGGAGCAGCAGGCGCTGGCCCAGGCGTTTGCCGCCGCCGAGGGGCGGGCCGGGGAGTTGGACGCCCAGGCGGACGCCCTGGAGGCACAGGCCGAGCGGTCGCTGCTGGAGGCCCTGGGGGTGGCGGAGAGGCCGGAAGCGCCCTCTTCCACCCAGCATACCCTGCTGCAGACCGCCCGTTTCCGCAGCCTGACCCAGTGGGGCTACGACAAGGTGGAGGGGCGGTTCCCCTTTCGCTTCACCACCTATCCGCCGGTTTCCCTGGAACAGGCCCCCCAGCTCTGTCTGGAGCTGTTCCGGGGCAAAAGCCCCCGGTACGACCCCCAGGGGACCCAGGTGGTCCTCAACCAGCGGTGCAACCGGAAAAACGAGATCCAGCTGCAATACGCCAAGCCGGTGTCCGCCGCCTGGCTGAAGCGGATCGCGCCCGAGCGGTTCACCATGCCGGGGGATCTGCTGATCAATTCCACCGGGGAGGGGACCCTGGGCCGGGCCAGCCTGGTAGGCCGGGAACAGTCGGGCCTCTTTTTGGATAGCCACCTGCTGTTGCTGCGGCTGCGTACAGACCTGGTGAACCCCTGCTTTTTTGCCCACCTGTTCAATAGCCGCCTGATCCAGTGCCAGGTGGAACAGCTGAAGGGGGCCCAGGCCACCAAACAGACGGAATTGGGGGTGGAAAATGTCCGCCGCATCCGTTTCCCGCTGCCGCCGCTGGAAATCCAGCAGACACTGGGCGCCCAGGCGGACCGGCAGGCTATCCAGGCCCGCCAGCTGCGCGCCCAGGCCGTCCAGTTGCGCGCCCAGGCCCAGCAGGCGTTTGAAACGGCGGTGTTCGGCTGCGAAACCCCATAAAAACCCAGAGAAAAGGCCCCGGCGTTTGCCGGGGCCTTTTGGGTCAGCGGATAAAGTTGGTGCGGGCGGCATTTTCAGCTGTGGGGGGCAGGAGGCCCTGCGCCCTGCCCGCCTGGATGCACCGGAGCAGCCAGGCCAGGTTGCGGGCACCGTTGCGGACCACCTGCAAGCCCTCCAGGTCCTGGAGCACCTCCTCCGGCCGGTTGCCGTGGACCATTGGCCAATAGGTGGAGGAGACCAGGGGCATCTGGTTGATGGTAAAATGCTTCCAAATGGCGTCCAAGGAGGCGGTGGTACCCGCCCGCCGGGCGCTAACCACCGCGAAGCCGGGCTTGTGGGCAAAGGCCGGGCTTCCGGCGTAGAACGCCCGGTCCAGGGCGGCCAGCAGCCGCCCGGAGGGGTGGGCGTAGTAGACGGGGCAGCCGAAGAGGAAGCCGTCCGACTGGGCGGCGGCCTGGATCAGGGCGTTCACCGGGTCGCTGTCAAAGACGCAGCGCGCCTTTCCGCTGCGGCATCCGCCGCAGCCGGTGCAGTCCTGGATGGGTTGATTTCCCAGCTGGAAGAGCTCCGTTTGGATGCCTTCGGCCTCCAAAACGCGGGCAGCCTCCCGCAGGGCGGTATAGGTGCAGCCCTCGGCGTGGGGGCTGCCGTTGACCAGCAACACTTTCATGGATCCTACCTCCTTCTGTTCCATTATAGCGCGCCCGGGGGCAAAAGAGAAGTTTTCCTGGGGAAGGGGCGGCTATTTTTTGGCGGGCACAGCCTTGCCGTAGGTGGTGAACCGCTGGAGCGCCTCCTCCATCTGGGCATCGGTGAGCAGCCGGGGTTCCCCCATGCTCTTGGCGTGGCAGTAGATCTGGCAGACAAATTCGATCTCCTCAGCGGTGGAGAAGGCCAGGGGAAGGCTGCTCCCCACCGAGAGGAGGCCGTGGTTGGCCAACAGCAGGGCGTTGTCCTGCCCCAGCGCCTCTGCGGCGCTTTGGGCCAGCTGCCGGCTGCCGAACAGGTGGTAGGGGGCGCACCGCACCCGTTTGCCTGCATAGCCGATCAGGTAGTGTACCGGCGGCAGCTCCTGGTGCAGGCAGGCCAGCACGGTGGCATAGAGGGAGTGGGTGTGTACCACCGCCCCGATATCCGGCCGCCTTAGGTAGCACAGCAGGTGCATCTCCCATTCGCTGGAGGGGGCGTAGTTCCCCTCCACCTGCCGTCCCTCCAGATCCAGCAGGGCCACATCCTCCGGGCGCATCTCCGGGTATTCCACCGCCGAGGGGCTGATGGCCATCAGCCCCTCCTGCCGGTCGATGACGCTGATATTTCCGCCGGTGCCCTTGGTGAGCCCCCGCTCCAGCATCAGGTTGCAGTGGCGGACCACCTGGGCCCGTGCCTGTTCCATACGCATAAAAACCCCTCCTAGAAAGTTTTCCGTTTTCTATTGTACCATGCCTGCCGCAATCGCACAATGGGCAAACCGCCGGGGGCCCTTCGCCTGCATCCGGGCCAGCTCTCCGGGGAGGTGGAAAAGGCTCCGCCTTCTTCCGGCTGCCCAGCCGGACTCTTTGGATCAGCCGGTGCAGCTGCAGGCGGGCGGTGGGGGCAGGGGCCGCATGGACAAAAGTTGAGGGGGGCACCGGCTTTCACTCTGGGGATGTGCCGCCCGGCGGCATCCTTGCCCGGTTGACTTTTTCACAGCCGGTTTGCTATACTCAAACTATCCTATATAGGAGAAGGAGCGAAGCACGCATGAATTTTGCACAGACGCCGACCGTTGGCTTTGGCGCGGACGGGACGGCATTGGAGCTGATCGACCAGACCCTGCTGCCCGGGCGGCTGGAGGTGTTGCAGCTGCGGACCCAGCCGGAAATTTGGGAGGCGATCCACCAGCTGCGGGTACGGGGCGCCCCCGCCATCGGCGTGGCGGCGGCCATCGGCCTCTATCTGGCCTCCCTGGAGATCGATACCCAGGACCCCGCGGCATTTTTGCAGCAGCTTGCCCAGCGCAAGGCCTATTTGGCCTCCGCCCGTCCCACGGCGGTGAACCTGTTCTGGGCGCTGGACCGGATGGAGCGGGTGGCCCAGGCCCATACAGGCCAGCCGGTGGCCCGCCTGCGGGAACTGCTGTGCCAGGAGGCCCAGCAGATGCTGGAGGAGGACGCCGCCAGCTGCCGCCGGATTGGGGAATATGGCAGCGCCCTTCTCCAGGAGGGGGATGGGGTGCTCACCCACTGCAACGCCGGCCGCTTGGCCACCGTCCAGTATGGCACCGCCCTGGCCCCCATCTATGTGGCCCAGGAGCAGGGCAAACGGGTGCGGGTGTTCGCCGATGAGACCCGGCCGCTGCTGCAGGGGGCGCGGCTCACCGCCTTTGAGCTGCACCAGTCGGGGATCGATACCACCCTGCTCTGTGACAATATGGCCGCCGCTGCCATGAAAAACGGCTGGATCCAGCTGGTGTTGGTGGGGGCGGACCGGATTGCCGCCAATGGGGATACCGCCAACAAGATCGGTACCCTGGGGGTAGCCCTCCTGGCCCACCACTATAAAATTCCCTTCTATGTGTGCGCCCCGCTGACCACCATAGACCTGGACACCCCCACAGGGGAGCAGATCCAGATTGAGCAGCGCAGCCCGGAGGAGGTGACCACCCTCTGGTATCGGGAGCGGATGGCCCCCGTAGGGATCAAGGTGTGGAATCCCGCCTTCGATGTCACCGGCCAGGAGCTGATCACCGGCATTATCACCGACCGGGGAATCGCCCGGCCGCCGTTTGACCGGTCGCTGGCGGCCCTATTTGAGGCTGGAAAATAGAAAAAGCCGCTGCACAGCAGAAAGGCGGGGCCGGGAATTTTCCCGGCCCCGCCTTTCTGCTAGCTGTTTAGTGGGGTTCCCGTTCCGCCAGGCCCACCGCATCCTCCACCGGTAGGGAGAGCACCAGCCCATGGGCGGGGGAGGCGAGCCCGCAGGCGCCGGCCAAAGCGGACATCACCGCCTGCTTCTGCTCCCGGGGCACAACCACCATGACAAACTCCTGTTCCTCCTGGGCGCAGACCCCCAGGTGCATACTGGCCCAGGGGGTGTTTTTCCGCCGTCCTTTAAGGATGGTCCCGCCGGTGGCGCCGGCCGCCCGGGCCGCATCCACCGCGTCGTCCGCATAGCCACAGGCCACCGAGGCCCAGATCACGGTATAATTTCCAGTCTCCTGGCTGCACGCCATATCCTGCTGTCTCCTTTCCTGGGGGCGGTTCTCCGCCGCCTCCTCCTTGAGCATCTCCAACACGGGGCTCTGTAGGGCGGTAATGGGCAGCGTCAGCGAGATGCCGGTACCCCTCCGACGCAGGGAGAACCGCCGCTCCAGCGCCTCCAAAAGGCTGCCTGCCAAAAATTTGGGCACCAGGTTGATGGTGATCAGCCGGGTGGTGCCGCTGAGCCCAAAGATGTCCAGCATCTCCGAGGTGGCGGTGCCCTTCCCGCGGCACTGGTAAAAAATCGGGATCTGCAGTTCTGCCAAAAGCTCCTCCAGCCCCCGCTCATCCTCCTCCCGGGTGACGGTGAGGACCAGGCGGGGCTCGATCCGGTTGGCCGTTTCAGGTATCTTCATCCGGCATCCTCCTCCAGGTCAATGATGGTGTCCTCTGCAGGCGCCTGGGCGGAGGGCGGCACCGCCTGGGAGCGGTAGAGGTAGACCAGCCCCATCAGCTGGATGGCGATCAGCGGCGCCAGCGCCACCAGCGCCACCACGCCAAAGGCGTCGGTGACCACGTTCCCCCCGGCGGCTGTACAGGCCCCCATGGCCAGCGGCAGCAGGAAGGTGGAGGTCATGGGCCCGCTGGCCACACCCCCCGAGTCAAAGGCGATCCCCACAAAGACTGTAGGCACCAGCCGGCTCAGAGCCAGCGCCAGCAGATAGCCGGGGATCAGCACCCAGTAGATATTCAATCCGGTGAGCACCCGCACCATGGCCAGCGCCACCGCCCCGGCCACGCCGATGGAGAGGCTCAGGTTCATCATCCGCCGGGAGACGGCCCCGCCGGTGAGGGATTCTACCTGTTCGTTGAGCACTTGGACGGCGGGCTCCGCCTTGACGATCGAATAACCGATCACGCCGCCCACGGGGATCAGCGCCCATTTGAAAGGCCCGCCGGCCAGCCCCGCACCGAACAGGTTGCCTACCGGCGCAAAGCCCACATTGACCCCGGTGAGAAACAGGATCAGCCCGATGATCGTGTACCCAAACCCCACACCCATCCGGAGCAGCTGCCGCTGGCGGTAGGTGCGGGTAATCAGCTGGAACAATAGGAATACCCCCACCACCGGCAGCAGGCAGAGGAGCACCTCCTTGGCGTAGTGGGGCAGCGCCTGTAAAAATTGGACCACCACGTCATAGGAGGTGACCACCGGGGTTACCTCCAGCGGGGTGTAGGCAGCATCGGTGGGGTTGTAGAAGATGCCCAGCAGCAGCACCATCAAAATCGGCCCCACGCTGCACAGCGCCACCAGCCCGAAGCTGTCGTCGGCGCCCTCCCGGCCGCCCTTGGCGGCGGAAAGGCCCACCCCCACCGCCATAATAAAGGGGACGGTCATGGGCCCAGTGGTGACGCCGCCGGAGTCGAAGGCCACAGCGGTAAATTCGGCAGGGGCCAAAAAGGAGAGCAGGAACAGCGCCAGATAGAGGATCCCCAACAGGCCCGCCAGGGGGATATGGAACCGGATGCGCAGCGCCGCCACCGCCAAAAAGACCCCAACCCCCACCGCCACCGTCCAGATCAGCACCTGGTTGGGGATGGAGGCCACCTGGTTGGCCAATACCTGCAGGTCGGGTTCCGCAATGGTGATGATCGCCCCCATCAAAAAGGTGGCAGCCAGAATCAACGGCAGTTTGCCGCTCTGGATGAGCTTGCCGCCCACGCTCTGCCCCAGCGGGGTCATGGACATCTCCACCCCCAGCTGGAAAAAGCCCATCCCCACGATCAGCAGCACCGCCCCGGTGAGAAAGAGGGCCAGGGTGCCGACCTCCAGGGGGACCAGGGTGACGCTCAGCACCAGGACGATCAGGGTGATGGGCAGCACACTGGTGAGGGATTCGTCGATTTTTTCACGCAGTTTTTCATTTAAAACGATGACATCCAGCTCCCTTCTGTACAGTCATCCATGCGGGCAGCTCCGGAGACTGCCGCATGCCGCGATCTGTAGTAGCCGCCCCTGGATCCGCAGCAGGGCCTGGGCGTCCTCCGGCCCCAGCTGCTCCAGCAGCGCCGCCACCGCATGGACCACCTGCTCCCACTTCTCCTGTGCGGCCTGCAGCCCCGCCGGGGTGATGGTGACCAGGGTCTGGCGGCTGTCGGTGGTATCCGCCTGCCGCTGCAGCATCCCCCGCTCCTCCAACTGCCGCAGCAGCACGGCAGTCCGGGCGGTGCTCACCCCCATCTCCCGGCTCAGCTCCCGGGGATGGACCCCCGGGTGGCCGGCGAGGTAGTGGAGGACAAAGTAGAGCCCCCCCTCCAGCGGCGGCAGTTCCCGGCTGATGGGCAGCCGGTGCAGGGCGCCCTGCAGGTCCACAAGTTGTTGTGCAAGCTGGCGGTAATCCATGCAATCCACTCCAAATCGCTAACGCTATTAGCATTATAGTCATTATAACAGAAAATATCCGTCCTGGGAAGGGCGGAACGGAAATTTCGTGAAAATAACAAAAAGACAGAGGTTATACGCTATATAGCGTATAACCTCTGTCTAATGGTGGAGACGATCGGGATCGAACCGACTACCTCTTGAATGCCATTCAAGCGCTCTCCCAGGTGAGCTACGCCCCCATACATGGTGATCCATCGGAGACTCGAACTCCGGACACCCTGATTAAAAGTCAGGTGCTCTGCCAACTGAGCTAATGGATCACGGCGTGTCCGTTTTTGTTGTCATCCACAGAACATTGTCTATTATAGCAACCGATCCACCAGTTGTCAATATGTTTTTTCAAAAAAGTGAAATTTTTTTTCTTTGGCCTTCCAGCGGGTGACAAACCCCATCCAATGGGGTAAAATAGAGGGGACCATTGAGAGGGGAGGAAAAGCGGATGGAACAGCCGGTACAGGCCCTGCGAGGGGTGGGCGCCCAGCGGGCAGCCCAGCTGGCCAAACTGGGGATCCACACCGTCCAGGATCTGCTGCTGCACTATCCCCGGGGGTATGTGGATCTCTCCCATCCCTATGAGATTCACGCGGCCCCCCTGGACCGGCCCTGTGCGGTGAAGGCCCAGGTGGCCAAAAAGCTGGGGGAGACCCGGGTGCGGGGCGGCATGAAGCTCTACAAGGCGGTGGTGGAGGATGCCAGCGGCTCGATGGAGCTCACCTTTTTCAACAACCCCTATGCCCTGGAAAAGCTGGACTATGATATCCCCTACCTCTTCTATGGCCGGGTAGAGGGGAACCTTCTGCGCCGGTCGATGAGCGCCCCGGTGGTCTACCCGGCGCGCCCCGACCGCCCCTTTTCTCCCATCTACCGGCTCACCGCCGGCCTCTCCGCCCAGATGCTCTCCAATCTGGTGGACCAGGCGCTGCGGTGTGCCCCCGCCCTGCCGGAGGTGCTCCCCCAGCCGGTGCGGGAGCGGTTTGGCCTGTGGGAACTCAACCAGGCGATCCGTGCCATCCACCACCCCGCCAGCGACCAGGAGGTCCAGCAGGCCCGGCGGCGGCTGATCTTTGAGGAGCTGTTCACCCTGGCGGTGGGGCTGGGGATGCTGAAAAGCCGCGCCCGGGCCTCGGCCGCCGCGGCCATGGAACCCCACAGCCTGCAGCCGTTCTACGATGCCCTGCCGTTTGCCCCTACCCAGGCCCAGCGGCGGGCGATCCAGGAACTGACAGAGGATATGTGCCGCCCTACCCCCGCCAACCGGCTGGTCCAAGGGGATGTAGGCAGCGGCAAGACGTTGGTGGCGGCAGCGGGGGCCTGGTTTGCCTGGCGGTCGGGGGCCCAGTCGGCCCTGATGGCCCCCACCGAGCTGTTGGCCCAGCAGCACTATGGGACCCTGCAGGCGCTGCTGGGGGGCCTGGGGATGCGGGTGGCGCTGCTCACCGGCTCCAGCACCCCCGCCCAGAAGCGGCAGCTGCGGGAGGCGTTGGCGGCGGGGGAGATCGACCTGTGCATCGGCACCCATGCCCTGTTGACCAAGGGGGTGGCGTTTCGCAGTCTAGGCCTGGTCATCACCGATGAGCAGCACCGGTTTGGGGTAAACCAGCGGGCCCAGCTCCAACAGAAGGGCGCCTGTGCCCACACTCTGGTGATGTCCGCCACTCCGATCCCCCGGACGCTGGCTCTGATGGTCTATGGGGAGCTGGATCTCTCGGTGATCGACCAGATGCCCCCCGGCCGCCGGCCGGTAAAGACCTATAAAATCAGCTCTCCTAAGCGGGAACGGGCGTTCGGCTTTATCCGGGAGCACCTGGACCGGGGGCTGCAGGCCTACATCGTCTGCCCGCTGGTGGAAGGGGCCCAGGAGGCCGGGCTCCATGCGGCCGCCGACTATGTGGAGGAGCTCTCCCGGAAATATTTTGCCGGCTACCGGCTGGGGCTGCTCCATGGCCGGATGAAGGCGGCAGAAAAGGAGCGGGTGATGGCTGCCTTCAAGCAGGGCGAGGTCCAGCTGCTGGTCTCCACCACTGTAGTAGAGGTGGGGGTGGATGTGCCCAATGCGGTGATCATGCTGATCGAGGATGCGGAGCGGTTCGGACTCAGCCAGCTGCACCAGCTCCGGGGCCGGGTGGGCCGGGGCAGGGAGCAGTCCTATTGCATCCTGGTGTCGGACAACCGCTCCCCCGACACGATAGACCGGCTGCAGATGCTCTGCCGGTCCAACAGCGGCTTTGAAATTGCAGAATATGACCTGAAAACCCGGGGCCCGGGCAACTTTTTGGGCCAGGAGCAGCACGGCCTGCCCCGGATGCGGATTGCAGACCTCTCCACCGACCTGCGGGAGGTGGAGGAGGCCCAGCTGGCCGCCCAGCAGCTGCTGCGGGAGGATCCCCAGGTGACCGCGCCGGAGCACGCCCCCCTGCGCCAGGCGGTGGAGCGGCTGATCCAAGCGGTGGGGGAGCGCCCCAATTGACAGGACGGGCAGGGAGGAGCGGACAACATGGCTGAAAAAGGGAAAGGCCGCCGGGTGATTTTGGCAGATGAGTGGCGGGGGCTGGTGCTCCTCCTGATGGTGTTCTACCACGGCTGTTATGACCTGGTGGCGTTGTTCGGGGTGCCCCTCTCCTGGTTCTATACCGGTCTAGGCCACACCTTCCAGCAGTTTATCTGCATCTCCTTCATCTTGATCTCCGGGCTCTGCTGCCGCTTTTCCCGCAGCAACCTGAAGCGGGGGGCGGTGGCCTTCGGGCTGGCCATGGCCCTCACCCTGGGGACGTTGATCGCTACCCCCCAGGTGGCCATCTGGTTTGGGGTATTGCACCTGCTGGGCGTCTCCATGATGCTCTACCCCCTGTTGCGCCCGGCGCTGGACAGACTCCCCCGGGATGT
>DXES01000172.1 GCA_019114825.1 Candidatus Anaerotruncus excrementipullorum | reverse complement strand
CCCCTATCAGGCATACTCCTGAATCCAATCGTAGAGCTGGCGGTCAAAGAAGTCCGGGAGCTGGTAGTCGCCCCCCTCGTACACCGCCTGGGCCAGCAGGGGGCGCTCCACCTCCACCAGGGCGGCCCCCGCCGCCTCCAAGGCCTCCCGCGCGGTCCGCTCCTCCTCCTGGGCCTGCAGGGCCATCCGGCCGGAGAGCCCGGCCAGCGCCTCCAAAACCGCCGCCTGCTGCCACTCGGGCAGCTGCTCCCAGCTCTCCGAACGGGCCACCAGCCACAGGGGGGCGGTGGCATGGCAGCTGTTGATCAGGGTGAGCCCCTCCACCTGCCCGGCCAGCGCCTGGGCCTGGGCAAGGGAGGCCTCCGCCGCCCCCACCGGCCCGGCGTCCTCCGCCGTCCGGCCCAAAAGCGCCGCCGCCTGCCCGGCCGGGGCGGATACCACCCGGGCCCCCAGCGCCTGGAAGGCGGCCTCCTGCTGGGACTGCCCCTCCCCCAAAGCCAGGGTCAGGTCCTGGAAGTCCCCGGGGGTGCGCAGCTCCGGCCCGGCGGTAATGAGCCGGGGGCTGCCCCCATAGAGGGCGGCCAGCGGCCGCAGCCCCACCCCCTCCAGCTGCCGGGAGAGGCTCCCCAGCAGCTGCCGGTCGTTGAGCGCCCGGCCCAGGTGCTCCCCGCTGTCATAGAGGAAGGGCAGGGAAAACATGGCGAATACCGGGGCGGCCTGGGCCAGCTGCCCGCCGTCCAAAAGGGCCAGCTCCCAGCCCCCCGCCTCCGGCTCCTCCCAGACGGCCTCCACCGCCAAGCTCCCCTCCGCATATTCCGCCGCCTGCCGGGCAAACAGCTCCGCCTGCTCCGCCAGCGGGGACCCCGCCCCGGGCCCCACCCAGAGCCGCAGGGTGCGGCTTTGGGTGGAAAAGCTGACCTGCCCCTCCCCGGCGCAGCCGGGCGCCAGCGCCACCAGCCCCGCCAGCAGCAGGGCCAGCATCCGCCGCCCCATCACTGGCCCTCCAGCTCCTCCGGGGGAGGGGGCAGGTTCTCCCGGAAGAGCTTGATTTTAGGCCGCTGGGGCTGGGATTCGGCCTCTGCCGTTTGGCCCTCCTGCCGGGCGGGCAGCACCGGGGGCTTCTCCGGCTGGGAGGCTGTCGCCTCCGGCTGGGAAGCTATCGCCTCCGGCTGGGAGGTGACCGCCTCCGGCTGGGAGGTGACCGCCTCCGGTTGGGAAGCTGCCGCCTGCGGCTGGGGTTCGGCGGGCTGGGCCGGGGGCGGCGCCCCCTGGTAAACCTGATGCCGCAGGCCGTCGATGCAGCGGATGTGGTAGGGGGTGCAGGCAGCATAGATGTTGTTGGCAAAGCAGAGCTCTGTGATCCCATGCTCCCGGATGAAATCCACCAGCCCCAGCTGGAAATACCGCTGGTCCACCACATAGACCTCCTCATAGTGGTTGATGAGGAAGGGGGCGAAGGCGTTGCCGAACGACTCCTTCACCACCAGGATCTTGCGCCCATTTTCGATGCTGGTCTGCACCTGGATCAGCGGGAAATCCCCCTGCAAAAATACCGAGTAGCTGTTGACCCCCTGGGCATACTCCCCCCACAGGTTCCAGGGGGTGCCCACATAGGGGGACCCGGCCGGGAACATCTGGGCGGTATAGGGCTGGCCGAAGAGGTAGTAGTCCACATAGTCGGGGTTTTCCAGCAGGGTATTGTCCTGGGTCTGGGCATACATGGTGCCGATAAAGTTGTCCAGCCGCCGGGTTTCGAAGTCGCCCAGCTCCAGGGGGGTAAAGCCCGCCTGCTGGCAGAATGCCCGGTAGGCATAGTAGGCCCCCAGGCCGGTCCAATGGTGGTCGGTGCGGAAATAGAGGTATTCCTCCGTGTGCTGGGCGATCTCCCCATAGGCGTCCACCCGCTTGATGGCCGGGTCCAGCTGGCCATAGATATAGCCGATCATCTCCAGCTCCGACTGGGACAGGTCCCGGTACCGCTGGGGCAGGTAGAACTCCACCGCGGTGGGGATGAGCATATTGTAGACCTGCACCCCCTCCAGCTCCTGCTGGTAGGTGTTGAGCACCGAGGCATACCAGGCGGCGCTCTCATAGCTGCCCCCATAGAGGGACATGGCCCGCCCCTGGTAGACCACAATGCCGTTGTTCATCGAGCTGAGCTCCCCGCCGTCGTCGGGGACGGGGGGCTGCTGGGCCTGCGGGGCGGAGGAGGCGGGCTGCTCCTCCGGCTGGGAGGGCGCAGGGGCGGAGGAGGTGAGCTGCTCCTCCGGCTGGGAGGGCGAGGCGGGCTGGGAGGGGGCGGGCTGCTCCGGGGCCCGGGAGGGGGCGGGCAGCTGCTGCTCCCCACCGGCGGGGGCAACGATCCGCAGGTCGTCCCACCGCAGGCCGTACAGCTCCTCGGTGGAGGCGGCCAGCCCCACAAAGGCATCCCGGAAGGGGAAGGTGTCGGCAAACCAGGTCTCGATCTGGCGGGTGTAGTCCCCCTGCCACAGGGCCTGGGGGCTAAACTGGGGGAATTGGGCCAGATCCCGCTTTTCCAGCGCCGACTGGGTGGGCTTTTCCAGCAGGAGGCCGGCCACAAACAGCGCCCCCACCGCCCCCAGCACCGCCAAAATATTCAGCCAGTTGACCAGGCGCAGCCGCCCGGCCCCCAGCTTCAGGCGGATGAGGGCATAGCTGCGCTCCCGCTCCTGTTCCAGGGTGTCCCGGCGGGCGTCCTTCTTCTCCATCTCGCGGTCCTGCGCCATAGCTCCTCCTCAAAAGCGGTAGTACAAAAACGGGTTGTAGCTCTGGCCCACCAGCTGGGCGGTGCAGAGGGCCAGCAGCCCCAGGTTCAGGGCGGTCTGGGCGGCCAGGGAGATTGCCAGCTTGCCCCCCGAGAGCCGCTGGGCGGCAAACTCCTTCACCCGCCGCACCACCGGCATACAGAACACCGCCGCCAGCACCAGCCAGAACAGATGGTTTAAGAGGGTCAGCTCGGTGCGGCTGTCCCACAGGGGCGCCCCGGCGGCCCCGAACAGCACCCGTAAAAAGCCCCCCAGTTTCCCCAGGTCGGTGAAGTAGAAGAGCATCCACCCGCAGACCGCCAGCACCAGCAGGTACAGGTGCCCCACCAGGCGGGGCAGCCGGTCCAGCACCCGGCGCAGGAAAAGCCGCTCCAGGGCGATAAACGCCCCCCAGTAGAGCCCCCAGAGGATGAAATTCCAGGAGGCCCCGTGCCACAGCCCGGTCAAAAACCACACCACCAGCAGGTTGCGGTAGGGCCGCCTCCGGTTGCCCCCCAGGGGGATGTACACATAGTCCCGGAAAAAGCTGGAGAGGGAGATGTGCCACCGGCGCCAAAACTCGGTGGCGCTGCGGGAGATATAGGGGTAGTTGAAGTTTTCCCGGTAGTGGAAGCCAAACATCCGCCCCAGGCCGATGGCCATATCCGAATAGCCGGAAAAGTCGTAGTAGATCTGCAGGGTATAGAGCACCGCCCCAAACCAGGCCCCGGCCACCGAGAGCTGGCTGAGGGGGCCATCCAAAAACTGGGTGGCCAAGCTCCCGGCGGTGTTGGCCACCAGCACCTTTTTGCACAGCCCAAAGACCAGGCGGGTGAGCCCCTCCGAAAAACCGGCGGCGTCCTGGGGGCGGCAGGTGATCTCCCGGGCCACATCCGCATACCGCACCACCGGCCCCGCCACCAGCTGGTGGTACATGGACAGGTACAGCAGGTAGTAGGCGGGGTTTTTCTGGGCCTGGGTATCCCCCCGGTAGACGTCCACCACATAGGAGAGGGTCTGGAAGGTATAGAAGGAGATGCCGATGGGCAGGGCGAAGGCGGGCACCGGCAGCGCCAGGCCGGTCAGGCGGTTGAGGTTCTCCACCAAAAAGCCGCTGTACTTAAAGGTACACAGCAGCCCCAGATTCATCACCAGCGAAAACACCAGGGCGGCCCTGGCCGGCCAGCGGCCCCGGTAGGCCTCGATCAGCCGGCCGTTCATATAGTCGAACCCGGCGGAGGCCACCAGCAGCGCCACCCACACCGGCTCCCCCCAGGCATAGAACACAAACGAGAAGGCGATCAGCACGGCGTTGCGCCAGGCCAGCCGTCTCGAAAGGAAGTAAAACACCAGGTTCAGGGGCAAAAACAGGTATAAAAACAACAGGTTTGCAAAGACCATCCCATGTCCCCCACGCAGCAAACGCAAAAAATCCGCGGCGCACCGCGCCAATTCCTATTATACATGTTTTCCCCAAAAAGGAAAGCGTTTTCCCCGCCCGGCGGGGGCTTTTTTCCGGCGGCGGGCCCCTCGCTTGACGGTGGCGGGGGGAATGTGTATAATAGCCCTGTATGGCAATTTTCGCGCGGGGAACCCTTGCCCTTTTGCATAACCGCCCCCGGACGGTTACAGAATACAAATATCGCGGCCGCGCCCAGCAACGAGAAGAAAGCGGGATGTCAAACATGACCAACGAAACCAACCCGGCCTGCCAGGCCCCCCAGCAGGAGGCCCAGCCCGCCGCCTGCTATGTGGTAAACCCGGAGAAAAACGAGACGATCCAGGTGGATGGGACCTGCTACCGCCGCCTCTGCATCAAGACCCATGTGATCACCGACCAGGACAACATCTGCGACGTGGTGGAAAAGTACGCCGGGCCGCTGGTCCAGCCGGGGGATATCGTCTTTATCACCGAAAAGGCGGTGGCCTGCACCCAGCGGCGGGCGATCCCCATCGATGAGATCCACCCCCGGCCGCTGGCCCGGTTTTTGAGTAAATTTGTGCTGCGCACCCCCTATGGCATCGGCCTGGCCATGCCGGAGACGATGGAGTGCGCCATCCGGGAGTGCGGCACCCTGCGCATCCTGTTCGCCGCCGCCGTCTCCGCCGTGGGCAAGCTGTTCGGCATCCGGGGATGGTTTTACAACATCGCCGGCTACAAGGCCCGGAGCATCGACGGCCCCTGCAGCTTCACCCTGCCCCCCTACAACCACTATGTGGTGCTGGGGCCCGACCGGCCGGATGAGGTGGCCGCCGAGATCTCCCAGCGGATGGGGGGCGTGCCCATCGCCATCACCGACATCAACGACCTGGAGGGGCAGATTCTGGGCACCTCCGACAAAAAGATGGACCGGGCGCTGCTCTGCCGCATCCTGAAGGACAACCCCCTGGGCCAGTGCAGCGAGCAGACCCCCATGGGGATCATCCGCAAGGCCTGATCCAGCCGAAAAAGCCCAAAAAAAGGGGCCGCCTCCGCGGGAGGCGGCCCCCTTTTTGGCTCCCCGCCGGGCGGCAGCCTGCCAAATTTTCGCGGAAATTTTCTACAGGGTAAGGGGTTGCAAACCCGCCGCCCGCCCCCTATAGTAGAAGTTGGGCGCAATCGCCCCTGGAGCAAAATGCGGAAAAGACGGGAGGTTCGTATCGGATGGACTATGGCAAAAACCGGACCTGGCTGGAGGTGGACCTGGCGGTCCTGCGGGAAAACTACCGCAAAATCCAGCAGCGTGTCTCCCCGGCGGTGGGGGTTATGGCAGTGGTAAAGGCGGACGCCTACGGGCTGGGGGCGGTGAAGGCCACCCAGGCGCTGGCCGCCGCCGGATGCCGGCAGTTTGGCACCGCCTATCTGGAGGAGGCGATGGAGCTGCGGGAAAACGGCATCCAGGCCCCCATCTTGGTGCTGGGCCCGGTGCCGCTCCACCAGGTGGAGGTGGCGGTGGAGCACCGGCTGACCCTCCAGGTGAGCTCCTTAGCCATGGCCGCCGCCTTCGACCAGGTGGCCGCCCGGATGGGCCGGACGCTGGGGGTCCAGATTGCCGCCGATGTGGGGATGGCCCGGTTTGGCCTGCCCTTGGAGGGGCGGGTGGAGGCCGCGGCGGAGGAGGCCTCCGCCATCTGCCGGCTGCCCCATCTGAAGGTGGAGGGGTATTATACCCATCTGCAGGTGCTGGGCACCACCCCCGAGGGCCAGGAGTTCGACCGGCACCAGTTCGGCCTATTCCGGGAATTCACCGACCGGCTGTATGCCGCCGGTTTCCGGGCCACCAGGCACTGCGCCTGCAGCGCCATGCTCCTGCTGCATCCCCAGTCCTATCTGGACCAGGTGCGGGTGAGCGCCCTGCTCTTTGGGCTGCAAAACCCCCTGGGCCAGCCGTTCCAGCTGCCGGAGGTGGTCTCCCTGCGTTCCCGAGTGGTCCACCTCAAGCAGGTGCCCCAGGGCTCTCCGGTGGGCTATGGCCCCCACTACACCCAGCGGGACACCCGGCTGGCCATCATTCCCATCGGCTTTGGGGACGGGCTGCACCGGTCGGTCTCCCACAAGGCCCCGGTGCTCATCCGCGGGCAGCGGGCCACCGTCTTTGGCAAGCTGTGCATGGACTTCTGCATGGTAGATGTGACCAATATCCCCGCCGAAATCGGGGATGAGGTGACCCTGATCGGGAAGAGCGGGGGGCAGTCGGTCTCTATCTTTGAATATGCCGCCCTCTATGGGGGCACCGCCTGCGAGGTCACCACCTCCCTGGGCAAGCGGATCAACCGCATCTACCTGCACGAGCAGGATTGAACCCTACGCCAAGGGGCGCCGCGAAACCAACGGTT
>DXES01000171.1 GCA_019114825.1 Candidatus Anaerotruncus excrementipullorum | reverse complement strand
CGGGCGAAAACTTTACTTGGCGAAGCCCCGCCCGCGCAGCGTACCCGCCGCATGGCTGGAAAAACCTTGACAAATCCGCCCACATCCGCTATAGTAAAGTGGATTGGTGCACAGCGAAGTGCGCCCAGCCGGTGGAAACCGGCACAGCGATTGTTTTTTTGGAGAGAGGAACGCCCCAAAATGTGGCTAGAAGGCCACACAGCCCCGCAGAAACGGGCTGTGTGGTTTCTTTTTTGCCCATGGAGGGGGAAAGGAGGGGGCAAACGGAATGAAACGCTATCTGATCCGGCGGCTGGCCCGGCTGGTGCCCATCCTGTTGGCCATCACCTTCCTCTCGTTTGCCATGCTGCGGCTGGCGGGCAGCGACGCGGTGCTCCAGCGGATGCAGGCCACCGGCACCGTGGTCTCCCAACAGGTGTTGGATGCCGCCCGGGCGGAATTGGGGCTGGACCGGCCCTTCTTGACCCAATATTTCTCCTGGCTGGGCAACCTCCTTCGGGGGGACCTGGGGGTCAGCTATCTCTCCGGCCGGGAGGTCCTGCCCACCTTTTTGGAAAAACTCCCCGCCACCCTGCTGCTGGCGGGGGTGTCCATCCTGCTCACCATCCTGGTTTCGGTGCCCCTGGGGATTTTGGCGGCGGTCAAACAAAACCGCCTCACCGACTACCTATTGCGGCTGGCCAGCTTTGTGGGCAACAGCAGCCCCAATTTTTTTGTGGCGCTGGTGCTGCTCTATCTATTGGCCATCCAGCTCCACTGGTTCCCGGTGATCTCCCTGGGGGTCAGCCTGCAGGGGGTGGCGCTGCCCGCCTTGACCCTGGCGATCTCCATGTCCGCCAAATACCTGCGCCAGGTGCGGGCGGCGGTGCTGGAGGAGCTGGGCAAGGGGTATGTGGCGGGGGCGCTGGCCCGGGGGGTCCCCTTTGGGCGGGTGCTTTGGCGCAGTGTGCTGCGCAGCTGCCTGATGCAGCTGCTCACCCTGCTCTCCCTGTCGGTGGGCAGCCTCTTGGGGGGCGCGGCGGTGGTGGAATCCATCTTTTTATGGGATGGGGTGGGCAAGCTGGCGGTGGATGCCATCAATATGCGGGATTACCCCGTCCTACAGGCCTATGTCATGTGGATGGCCATCCTCTATGTGCTCATCAACCTGCTCACCGACCTGTGCTACCAGCTTTTGGACCCCCGGGTCCGGTTGGGGGGTGGGCAGCCATGAGGAAAAACCCCCTCCTCCGCCACCCCTGGGGCCTCTGGATCCCCCTGGCGCTGGCGGCGGCGCTTTTGGCGGTGGTGGTTTTGGCGGGGCAGCTGGCCCCCTATGACCCCAACGCCCAGATCTTCCCGGTGCTGTCCGCCCCCTCCCCCGCCCATCCGGCGGGTACCGACCAGCTGGGCCGGGACCTGCTCTCCCGGATCCTGGTGGGGCTGCGCACCAGCCTGATTTCCACCCTGGTTTTGGTGGCGGCCATCAGCCTCACCGGCGCCGCCGTGGGGGTGGCCTGCGGCTGGCGGGGGGGCTGGGTGGATGGCCTGCTCATGGGGATCTCCGACCTGTTTTTGGCGTTCCCCGGGCTGGTATTTGCCCTGGCCATCGCCGCCCTCTTGGGGGGCGGGCTGCAAAATGCCGTATTGGCCCTGGCGGTGGTGGGCTGGCCCAAATATGCCCGGCTGGCCCGCAGCCAGACCCTCTCCCTCAAACAGGCGGGGTTTTTGGATGCCGCCCGGCTGGCGGGGGATACCGGCTGGCAGATGGTCCGCCGGCATATCCTGCCGGGGATTGCCGGGCCGGTATTGGTCACCGCCCTTTTGGACCTGGGCACCATGCTGATGGAGCTGGCGGGGCTGAGCTTTTTGGGGCTGGGGGCCCGCCCCCCCGCCGCCGAATTGGGCAGTATGATGAGCGGGGGGCGCAGCCTGCTGCAGACCCACCCCTGGGTAATTTTGGGGCCGGGGGCGGCCATCTTTTTGGCGGTGGCGGTGCTCAACCTGCTGGGGGACGCGGTCCGGGACCGGCTGGACCCCCAGAACCCCGCCGATGAAACAGGCGACATACCGAACGGATAGAAGGAGACCGAACATGATGGGACCGATCAAACGGATTTGCGCCCTGGCGCTGGCGCTCATTGCCCTGGGGGGCTGCGGCCAGAGCGGCCAGCAGGCCGCGGACACCCCGGCGGGGGAAACTGCCTTTGTGCTGGGGGATATCTCCTTCAGCTCGGAGCATGAGGAGTATGGGGTGGACCCCCATGTGGGCTACTCCGGCTGGGCCTGTATCCGCTATGGGGTGGGGGAGACCCTCTTCCGCTATACCGATGGGATGGAGCCGGAACCCTGGCTGGCCAGCAGCTACCGGCTGGTGGACAGCTGCACCTGGGAGATCACCCTGCGGGAGGGGATCACCTTCTCCAGCGGCCGGGCGCTGGATGGCCAGGCGGTGAAGGAGTGTTTGGAACACCTGCTCCAGGTCCACGACCGGGCCCGGGGGGATTTAAAAATTGCCTCCATCGCCGCCCAGGGGCAGACGGTGACCATCACCACCACCCAGCCCCATGCCGCCCTGCTCAGCTACCTGGGGGACCCCTACTGCTGCATTGTGGACCTGCAGGCCGCCCCGGGGGAGGGGCTGGCGGTGGGCACCGGCCCCTATATCGCCCGTGCGGTGGAGCAGGACCGGCAGCTGGAATTGGAGCGCAACCCCCACTATTGGGACGGCCAGCCGGGCTATGACCGGGTCACCGTCCTGTCGGTCCCCGATGGGGACACCCTGGCCATGGCCCTCCAGGCGGGGGAGGTGGATGCCGCCTACGGCATCCCCTATGCCAGCTACCCCCTCTTTCAGAATGAAAACTATGTGATCTCCTCCACCCCCACCAGCCGGGCGTTCTTTGCCACCCTGAACCTACGAAGCCCCCTGCTCCAGGACCCCGCCCTGCGCCAGGCGATCGCCCTGGGGATTGACAAGGAGCGGTTTGTGGAGGAGCTATTGGGGGGCAACGGCTACCCGGCGGCGGGCCCCTTCCCGGCGGGATTTACCGCCGGCGGCCCGGCCCCCCAGGCCCCCGCCTATGACCCCCAGGCCGCCCAGGCCCTGCTGGAGCAGGCCGGCTGGGTGGACGCCGATGGGGACGGCGTCCGGGAGAAGGACGGCCAGCGGCTCACCCTCCGGTGGCTCACCTATACCAGCCGGGCGGAGCTGCCCCTGTTGGCCCAGGCCGCCCAGGCCTCCCTGGGCCAGCTGGGGTTCGAGGTGGTGATCGACACCACCTCCAATACCCAGGGGGTCCTCAGCGACCCGTCCGCCTGGGAGATCTATGGTAGCGCCATGGTCACCGCCCCCACCGGCGACCCGGCCTACTTCTTCGCCGCCCACTGCCTGGATAGCTCCCCCGCCAACAGCGGCGGCTACCACAGCGACCGGCTGGAACATCTGGCCGCCCAGCTGGCCGCCGCCTTCGACCCCCAGGAGCGGGCGGCGCTGGCCGGCCAGATGCAGCAGCTCCTCCTGGAGGATGGGGCGTTTGTCTTCTGCTCCCACCTGCAGATGAGCCTGATCGCCCAGGCGGATGTGGCGGGGCTGGCCGCCCACCCCAGCGACTTTTACGAGATCACCGCCGCCCTGGCCCCCGTTTCCTAAGGCGGGGCGGGACGGGACGGGAAAGGAGGCACAGGGATGCAGCCGCGGCTCAGCTGCCAATCGGTAGAGATCTGCTATGGAAGCCGCCCCGCCCTGCGGGGGGTGAGCTTTGCCCTGGCCCCCGGGGAGATCCTGGGGGTGGTGGGGGAATCGGGCAGCGGCAAGAGCACCCTGCTGCGGGCGGTGGCGGGGCTGCTGCCCCCCGGGGCCCGGGTGACGGCGGGCAGCCTGCAATTTGCGGGGCAGGAGCTGGCCGGCCTCTCCCCCCGGGGGTTTGCCCGCCTGCGGGGGAGCGGGCTGGGGATGATCTTCCAGGATGCGGGGGCCTCCTTCTGCCCGGTGCGCACCATCGGCAGCCAGCTCTACGAGGTGCTGGCCGCCCACCGGCGCCTCACCAGGCGGGAGGCCCGCCAGCAGGCCCTGGCCCTCTTTGACCAGCTGCTGCTCCAGGATGGGGAGCGGATCTGGCAAAGCTACCCCTTCCAGCTCTCGGGGGGGATGGTCCAGCGGGTGGGGATTGCGGCGGCCATGCTGCTGCATCCGCCGGTGCTGCTGGCGGATGAGCCCACCAGCGCCCTGGATGCCGCCGCCCAGCGCCAGGTGCTCCAGACCCTGCTGCGCCTGCGGGAGCTGTACGGCACCTCCATCCTGTTGGTCACCCACGATATGGGGGTGGCCGCCCGGGCGGACACCCTGCTGGTGCTCCGGGAGGGGGCGCCGGTGGAATACGGCCCCGCCCCGGCGGTTTTGGGCAGCCCCCAGGCGGCCTACACCCGGCAGCTGCTGGCGGCGGCCCCGAGATTGCACCGGGCGGGCGGCGAACCCCCCGCTGCGCCGCCGGAGGGGGCGTTTTAGAGGCGGCGGAGGGGGCCCCGGCGGCTTTGGGCGGCCCCCGGGCGGCCCACACCCGGCGGCAGCGCCAAGATTTGGGAGGGAACGGGATGGAAACGGTACTGGAGGTCAAAAACCTCTCCAAGACCTTCACCCAGCGGGAGGGGAAGGGGCTGGCGGCGGTGCGCCAGGTGAGCTTTTCCCTGGCCGCCGGGGAGCGGCTGGGGATTGTGGGGGAATCGGGCAGCGGCAAAACCACCCTGGCCCGGCTGGTTACCCGCCTCACCGACCCCACCGAGGGGCAGGTGTTTTTGGAGGGGGAGGAGATCACCCGCCTAAAGGGGGCGGCGCTGCGCCCCGTCTACCGGAAGCTGCAGATGGTCTTCCAGTCCCCCCAGGGCTCCTTCGACCCCCGCCGCCGGGTGGGGGAGGGGGTCGGGGAGAGCCTGGCCAACCTGGGGGTCCCCCGGGAGGCGCGCCGGG
>DXES01000170.1 GCA_019114825.1 Candidatus Anaerotruncus excrementipullorum | reverse complement strand
AAAGGCCCCCAAACCCCCAAATACGCCTAAAGGATGGAGAGTTCCGCCATCTGCGGATGGCGGCCAAAGGGCGCTGCCCTTTGGAATCCTGCCACCTTTTGGAAAAGGTGGACGAAAACTTTGCTTGGGCGAAGCCCCGCGGGCGGGTGCGCCGCCGCAAGGGCCAGCCTAACGGGCGCGAGTGGCCGCGGGCCCGGGCCCGCCCGCCTTTTGGAAAAGGTGGACGAAAACTTTACTTGGGCGAAGCGCCGCAGGCGGCAGCGCCGCTGCACTGCCACTCCCTCTGCAGCCGCCCCAGGTACCGCTCGAAAAATACATAGGTCACCGCCGTGGTGATCAGATTGGAGACCGCCTCGGCCGCATAGACCCCCCAGACCCCCAGCCAGTGGGGCAGCAGAAACGCCACCGGGATCAGCACCAATAGCTTGCGCATGATGCCGAACAGGAAGGAGTAGAAGGTGTTGCCCATCGCTACAAACCCATTTTGATTCACCATCTGCATCCCCAATACCAGTACCGTGCAGAACATCACCCGCATGGTCACCCGGGTGAGCTGGATCAGCTGGGGGTCGCTGGTAAACAGCCGGGCAATCCCCCCGGGGAAGAGCATCATAGCCGCCCACATGGCCACCGCACACCCAATGCTCAACAGCCGGGCATAGTGGACCGTCTCCCGCACCCGGGGGAAATTGCGGGCGCCGGTGTTGTAGCTGAGGATCGGCTGGGCGCCGGTGATGATGCCGGTGAGGGGCATGAAAAAGATCTGGCTCAGGCTGGTGAGGATGGCCATAGAGGCGATATGCAGCCCCCCGGCCGCCCCGCCATACCACAGCAGCAGCCGGTTGAGCAAAATGGCCACAATGCTCTCATTCACCCGGAAGATAAACGGGGAGACCCCCAATTTACAGGTGGTGGACAGCACCTCCCAGTCGGGGCGCAGGAGCTTTGGCTGGATGCGCAGCACCGACCGCTTGGAGCACAAAAAGCCCACCACCCAGATGGCGGACACCAGCTGGGAGATGACGGTGGCCACCGCCGCCCCCCGGATCCCCATGCCAAAGGTATAGATGAACAGGGGGTCCAATACAATATTCAGCACCGCCCCAATCACCACCGTCACCGTCCCGGTGATGGTATACCCCTGGGTATTGATAAACGGGTTGAGCCCCATCGCCAGCTCCACAAAGACGGTGCCCAACAGATAGATCAACAGGTAGTCATAGGCATAGGGCAGGGTGGCCGCATCCGCCCCAAAGGCGATGAGGATCGGCTTTAAAAACACCCCGCACCCCACCGTGAGCGCCACGCTCACCCCCAACAGCAGGGTCACCGCATTGGAGAGGTATTTCTGTGCCCGGGGCAGGTCCCCCGCCCCCAGGGCGATGGAGGCCAACGGCGCACCCCCCATCCCCGGCAGGCAGCTGAAGGCGGAGATCACCATAATGATCGGGAAGGTCAGCCCAATCCCCGCCAGGGCATCGGTGCCCACCCCGGGCATATGGCCGATATACATCCGGTCCACAATGCTGTAGAGGGCGTTTACAAACTGGGCCACCGTCACCGGGATGGTCAGCTTTACCAGCAGGGGGAGCACCGGGGCCCCCGCCAGCTGGCGGGTACGTTCCGCCGCGTCAAACATCCGCCGGTTCCCCCTTTGCCATCCCCGTCTGGTTCTCCGGGTTCCAAATGGGGGAGCTGACCCCATCCGCCAGCATATCGATGTCCGCCCGCAGCAGCTTGGCAGCCATCTCCAGGTCCCCCCGCTCCAGATAGTCCAATACCACCGCATGCAGGTCATCCACATAGTACCGCTTGCGGGCCCGCATCATAAAGAAGATGGTCTGGATATTTAACGCCCGCTCCAGCGTATCGGCGGCAAATTGGTTTTTAGAGCAGGCAATCAGGCTGTGGTGGAAGTCGCAGTTCACCCGCCAGCGTTCCAACGTCTGGTCGGGGGCCAGCTGGTTATACTGCTGGCAGATCCCCCGGAGCTTTTCCAGCTCCTTAGGGCCCACCATGTGGCCATATTGCAGCAGGAAGGCCGGTTCCAGGATCACCCGGGTGCGGGTCACATCCCGCAGCTTCTGTTCATCCGGCAGGATGATCCGGTAGCCCTGGCGGGGGACGCTCTCCAGCACCTGCTGGGTGACCAGGGAGATCAGGGCCTCCCGGATGGGGGCCCGGCTGACCTGGTATTTTTCCATCAGGAATTTTTCGGTGAATACATAGTCGGGGGGATAGGTCCCGTTGATGATATCCGAGAACAGCGCGTCGTATACCTGCCCCTTCAGGGTGGCATTCCCTTTGCTCGCGGTCATGCTGTTCCCGCCTCCTTTCCGGATTCTACCCTAATCATACTAGATTGGGGGGAAGAAGTCAATCCACCCGGCTGCCCCGGCGGTTGGGCGGGGGCAACCGGGGGGCTTTCCCCGCCTTTTGGGGGTGGAAAAGGGGCGGTTTTTTGTCCTTAATCTGATCTCAAGTATCCATATCAGGCGGACACAGTCCGCAAAAAACCGCCATTTTCCGGGGAAATCGACAATTTTCCGGCCGAAAGTAAGGCAGTTCGCCAAAATGTGTGGAAAATCGGAAAAATGGTTGCACCCTAATCTTATTTGTGATATGATTAGCTCGGAATCGGGGGCCCCTCCCGGGAAGGGGAGCCACCGGAAAAAACAGGGGGCGCTGCCCCCTTTGGGAAGAGGTATGGACAATGGAAAAGGCGCTGTATGAAAACTATCTGAAGATCCTCCACGAGGAGCTGATCCCCGCGATGGGCTGTACCGAGCCGATTGCGGTGGCGTTTGCCGCCGCCAAAGCCCGGGAGGTGCTGGGGCGGATGCCCGAGCGGATGATGGTCCGCTCCAGCGGCAACATCATCAAGAATGTAAAAGGGGTTGTGGTGCCCAACTCCGGCGGCCAGAAGGGGATTGCCGCTGCCGCCGTGCTGGGTGTGGTCGGCGGCCGCCCCGAGCTGGAGCTGCAGGTGATCAGCCAGACCACCCCTGAGCAGATCGAGGAGGCCAAGCGGCTGGTGGCTGCCGGTATCTGTGACTGCCAGCTGGCGGAAGGGGTGGACAACCTCTACATCCGGGCGGAGGTCTATGCCGGAGAGGAGAGCGCAGTGGTGGAGGTGCGCACCAAGCACAACCACATCTCCCTGATTGAAAAGAACGGCCAGGTCCAGTTCCAGCAGCCGGATATTGAGACCTCTAAGGCGGGGGACAAGCGGCTTTTGAACCTGAAGGACATCCTCACCTTTGCCAATGAGGTGGAGATTGGGGATGTGCAGGAGCTGCTCCAGCGCCAGATCGACTACAACACCGCCATCTCTGAGGAGGGGCTGAAGAACCCCTGGGGCGCCCAGGTGGGCCGCACCCTGTTGGAGAGCATTGAGCATCCCACCCTGCGGGCCCAGGCCCGGGCGGCGGCTGCCGCCGGTTCGGATGCCCGGATGAACGGCTGCGCCCTGCCGGTGGTCATCAACTCCGGTTCCGGCAACCAGGGGATCACCTGCACCATGCCGGTGGTCACCTATGCCAAAGCCCTGGGCTCCACCCAGGAGCAGCTCTACCGGGCGCTGACCCTGACCAACCTGATCGCCCTGCACCAGAAGCGGTATATCGGCAACCTGTCCGCCTACTGCGGCGCCGTCTCCGCCGGTACCGCTGCCGCCTGCGGCATTGCCTATCTGGAGGGCGCGGACTATGAGGTGATCGGCAGAACGATTGTCAACGCCATCGGCAATGCCGGGGGGATCGTCTGCGATGGGGCTAAGGCCTCCTGCGCCGCCAAGATTGCCACCGCTGTGGAGGCGGGGATCATGGGGTATGAGATGGCCCGCCGGGGCCGGGTGTTCCCGTTTGGGGAGGGCCTGGTGGAGACCGACTATGAGCAGACCATCCGCAACATCGGCTATATGGGCCGGGTGGGGATGCAGCAGACCGATGTGACCATCCTCAACCTGATGCTGGATAAGATCGACGCCTAATCCCCGCCCCCCTGTTTTCGAATATCCGTCCGACCTCCCGCCCGCCGCCTTTGGCGGCCGCCCAGGGCGCCTTTGCCTGTTTTGCCCCTGGGCGGCGGCCAGATCTTCCCATCCGCGGCGGGCGCATGAAAGAAAAGAACCTCCGGCCCTGGAGGTTCTTTTTTTGCGTTCCGCCGCTCCCCTTTTGTTGGCTGCCACCCCCCTTTTCTTTTTTCTCGCCTCCCCCTCTGGGGGAGGGCAGCTACGACCCCCTGTGGGGCCGGACGGCGGAGGAGGCCTGCCGCCTGCTGGTGGATGCCGCTGTGGGGACGGGGCTGTCACCCGGGGAGGCCGCCGCGCTGACCCTCCCCCTGCGGGACGAGCTGGACTATCTCTCCCGGCGGGACGGGACGCTCAGCCTGGGGGCATTTGCCCGGGCCAGCGCCCGGGAGCTGGGGGAGGCGGCGTTTGCCCAGGGGGATGGGCGCCTGGCGGAGAGCCACAGCGCCCCGGAAGTTTCCGCCAAGCTGGATTGGCTGCGCCTGCACCTGCGGACGGGCTGCCCTCCGGCGCCTGGGAGGCCGCTGGGCGCTGCCCTTCGCCCGGGGGCCGTCACCCTGTTGGGGCTGCCCCAGGGGGAGGCGGCCTGGGCAGCGTTGGCGCTGTCCGAGCTGCGGGGTCTGGGTAGCGTTGGCAGGGCGGGGATTTTGACGGTTTTTTGTGAGCTGCACCTGGACGGGGCCTGCCGGGCGCAGGTGGAGGGGCTGCCCTGTGGGCGTCTGTTCTGCTACCAGGATCTGCCCGCCCTGGGATGGATGTGGCAGGCCGCAACCGATGCCTGCCAAGCGGGGTGTGTGCTCTGTCATTGGGGGGAGAGCGCCCAGGTGCTCAGCGCTTATTTCGGCAGGGTCCTCCGGGAAAAGCCGGTGGCCTCCCGTACCACATCTTTTGGACAGTGCGACTCCGGGGGCCCTATGGGCCTCTTCCGTACCCGGACGGTCACCACTTCCGAGGGATACAGCGGAAGCTATCTATGGGAGCCAGAGGTCCCGGAGGAGGTGATCCGGGGATTGGGGGAAAACGAGGGGATCCTTTTCTCCCAGAACCGCCTGGAGGGTTTCCGGATTCCCTCGGAGTGTACCGGTTAAGCCCTGCTATGGGCGGAGGCTGATTGTTGGTTGGGAGGAATTTTGATGGTACAACGCTTTTTTATCCGCCTTGCCTGTTTCGCTCTGCTTGCCCTGGTGGTGTCCCTGTTGATTTTGCGATCTGTGGAGATTTTTTCAGTCCCCCATTGGTTGTGGCTTTCCGCTTTGTTATTAGGGGTGGTCTACAGCTGGCGGTTGGTGGTTCCCCGGTTTGGCGCCATCGCCGGGCTGCTCTTCAAATGCGGCTTTATAGCGGTGCTGTTCAAAAGCCTCCCCGGCGTCCTGCTGGTTTTGGCGGCCGGGGCGCTGCTGTGCAGCCTGCTGCCGGCCGCCTGCCTGGCTATGGGGGCGGCCGGGGCGCTGTGGGAGCTGGCGGACGCCATCCGGATGGACCGCTCCCGGTAGGCCTTTTGCCCCTTCCCGGCGGGCCTTCGATTTTGCCGGATGGGGGCCGGAGAAAAATTGTTGGCAAATCCCTCCAGCCGCTTGTCAACCGGGCGGGAAAGGGGTATAATAAGAAAAATTGACCCATCCCCCAGCCGGAAAAACGAATAGGAGGAACCATCCATGAAAAAGGGAACCTTTCTCGCGGTGATCGCCCTTTTGATTGCGGTCGCCGGGGCGATCGTGGCCTTCGCCGCCTATTTCAAGCGCCGCTCCTGCTCCCTGTGTGATGACTATATGGACGACCTGGCGGAGGACGACTTCTCCGAACTGGATTACTACGCCACCCCGCTGGATGAGCAGGAGGCCCCCGACGCCCAACCGGAGCCCCCCGCCCAGCCCCAGCAGCAGCCGGACACCACCCAGCCCGCCGGGCCGGAGGACCAGTGAGCCGCAAAAATTTTTGCGGCGGGCAAAAAACCCCTTGCATTTCCCTTTTTGCTATGCTATAATAATAGGGCACTCCAAAAAGTGCCTCTATCGCGGGGTGGAGCAGTCCGGTAGCTCGTCGGGCTCATAACCCGAAGGTCGTAGGTTCAAATCCTGCCCCCGCAACCAACAAACCGCTGAAATCGCAA
>DXES01000169.1 GCA_019114825.1 Candidatus Anaerotruncus excrementipullorum | reverse complement strand
TGCTCGTGGCAGTGGGGGAACTCCTGGTAGACCTTGGCAAAACGGGGGAGCTTGATGTGGCTGACCAATGGCGTGATTCCTGACATAGGGCTTCTCCTTTCCGTTTGACGCGTCTGTATCTGCGCGGGGAGCGGCCTGGGCCAGCGCCCAAACGGGAAAACGACGGGACTCCGGCTAAAACCGCCGTAGCCCCGTCGCTCCGGTTAAATTGGGATGGATAAAACCTCTCCGTCAAAAAGACTTAGTAGGCGGCGTACCGGACCTCCACAATGTCGGAAACCTTGAACTTCTTGCCGCCCTCAATGCCGGGCAGGATGTCGTCCGCCTGGGCGACCAGCTCCTCCTGGGTGAGCAGCTTCTCGGGCTTGGACTCCACCCACTTGCGGTCGAAGCCCACGCTCTCCAGCTCGATCCAGGCGTCCTTGGAGATGTTGTCCACGTCGATGGGGGAACCGATGGCGCGGGCGATGGCCAGGTTCACAGGGGAGCTGGAGATATCCCGGGCCACCACCATGCCGCAGTTGATGGCGCGCAGCACAAACTGGGCGTGGACGCTCTTGGTGGCGGCCATGATGGCGCAGTCGCTCTTCACCGTCTTGGCATAGATGCCGGAGGCGTGGGCGGTGCCGCCGGCGGGCACGCTGCCCCAGCCGAAGATACGGCCGTTGTGCTCGCGCACGATCATGCCGATGCCCACCGAGACCTCGGGGCCGGACATGCCCACCAGCACCTCGCCGTCATGCATGATCTGATGCATGCCGAAGATAGGGGTGAGGATCTCGGTCATATCCACCACGTTCATGACCTCGGAACCGGTGTTGTTGTTGGCGATCCGGCCGGTGACCGTCTGGGTCTCGTTCATGGTCCAGCGGGGGAGCATATCCGAGCCATAGGGGCCGCGATAGAGGCGGCGGCCATGGTAGTACTCGGTGTTCCACTGGCGCAGGTGGGGCTCCTCCTTCACGATCTGGGTGGAGTAGGGCTTCTCGGAGACGCCGATGAAGCCGAACTCCGGGTTGATGATGCCCCGGTCGGCGGAGGCGAAGGCCACCACGGCGCAGGGGGCCATGATGCCGTCGCTGGTGACGGTGACCGCATCCAGGTCGATGACGTCGATGGAGGCGGGGGCGTTCAGGTCCTTGGCCACCGCAGCACAGGCGTCCTTCATATAGATGCCGGCGGCATCCACGTCCTTTTTATCGATGTAGACCAGATTGATGGGGATTCTGCCCTCGGCAGCGCCCTGGGGAACCACTTTATACTTCAGCTGATTCATATCATCAAACCTCTTCTCCTAAAAAATTGGGTGGGCGCTGGATCAGACCGGGTCGGCGACGGCCAGGGCGCCGCGGCGGTCCTCAACCTCCTGCATATCCTCCACCTCGCAGTCCACCGCCGGGATGGTGATATAGATGTTCTCCAGGATCGCTTTCTTGCCCACGCCGTTTTTGTCGTAGGACTTGACCACCACCGTGCGGGCGGTCTCGGGCAGGCGGTCCATCAGGACCACCTCGATCTTGGCCACCTCCGGGTCCTGGGTCAGCTCCAGGATCTCGTTTTCCACACGGCCCACGCGCAGGGAGGCCAGCTTCGCGGTCTTGATGTTCTCCAGGCCCCGGATGGAGACCTCGGTCTCGGGGCGCAGCCGCTTGGCCGCATTCTTCAATTTCTCATAAAAATCCGGCAGGGGCGTATGCATCAATCTCATTTTTTAAATCTCCCTTCTACTGTTCGGTTTGGCAAAGGCTCGGAAGCGTTTTCCACATCCCACCTTCCTTGAAGAACGGAGCCGGAAAATGGGCGGCCGCCGGCAGGGCGCGCTGCCGGCGCCAGGGGACTCCGATCCATGCTGGTAATAGAATAATCCATCTCCCCCCGAAATGCAACTGGCAATTTGCACGATTAAAACCCGGATTTTATTGTGCAAACTGTTGGTTGCCCCTCAGTAGGAGCGGTAGATGCGGGAATAGACCTCCAGCAGGAACAGGTCCTCGTGGCTGCCAAGGCTCATGCCGGTGAGCTGCTCGATCTTCTCCAGCCGGTAGCTGAGGGACTGGCGGTGGATATGCAGGCTGCGGGCGGTCTGGCTGATGTTGTAGTTGGCGCAGATGTAGGCGATCAGCGTATCCATCAGCCGGATCTCCGAGCCGGCGTCGTAGTCCATCAGCCGCCGCAGGGCCCGCTGGGCCCGCTCCCGCACCTCCTGGTTCTGGGAGAGGGTGGAGACGATCAGCGCCTTCTGGGTGTTCTGGTAGGTGAACCGCCGGGTGCTGTCCTGGGCGTTCAGGCAGTATTTCAGCGCCAGGGCGGCGTGCTCGTAGCCGCCGGAAAAGTCGGTGGGGCCGGGCTCGGTCTCCCCCACCCCCCAGAAGAACGCCCACTGGGGGAACCGGCGGCGCAGCTGGCCGTCCGCCCCGTCCAAAAAGGCGTTCACCCCCTGGGCGGCCCCCTCCGGCCGGTTCTCCAGGTAGAGGATGTAGCTGAGCCCCAGGCTGCCCGCCATGATCCGCAGCCCCTGGCGCCCCGCCTCCCGCAGCAGCAGCGAGAGCACCTCGAAGGCGCTCTGGGCCATCTGGGGGGAGTAGTTCTCCCCCTCCCCCGGGAGCTGGGCCCGCATGGCCATACAGGTGTAGGAGAGGGACAGGTCGAACCCCAGGTAGGCCCCCTGGCGGCTCTGCTCCTCCAAAGGGACATCCCGGCTGTTGGCCAGGTTCCACACAAACTCGTTGCGCACCCGGGTGTTGGCCATATTCTCGGTGCTGCGCTGGTGGAACCACAACGAGAGGGGGAAGGCCACATACTGGGCCAGCGCCTGGGGGTCCAGCGCCTCCCGCTGGGCCCGGTCGGGGTAGAGGGCCAGCACCCCATAGAGGCCGGAGGGGCGCACCCCCACCTCCACCTGCAGCGGGGTGGTCCCCGCCCGGGGGAAGCTGTCGGACACCCAGCTGCGCTGGACCAGCTCCCCCTCCCGGTCCAGGACCGCCGCCGGCATCCGCAGCCCCCGGGAGACCGCCTCCACTGCGTCGGCCATCGGGCGGGACTGGAAGAACAGGTTGTAGAGGGTGTTCTGCAGCCGGTGGTACTCCAAAAGCTCCTTCTCCCGGATCCCCCGGAAGGCCTCCATCTGGATCTCCGACAGCCGCTGCTCCCAGGGGATTACAAACAGGGGCAGGCCGCTCTGCTGGGCCAGCGCCACCGCCTGGCCGGGCAGCACCACCCGCTCGTTGGGGAAGGAGAAGAACACCGCCGCCGCCCCCGACTGGACCATCCCCCGCACCATGTCCACAAACAGCTCCGGCTGCTCCCAGCACTCGTGGGCGGTGGTCAGGATCACCTCCCCGGGCTTGGCCGCCTCCCCGGCGGGCATCTCCTGGATGGTGGTGGAGCTGACAGCGATCTCCCCAAAGTTGGAAAAGCTGGTGAGCTGGCGCCAGCCCTGCACCGTCCGGCTCCCCAAAAGATCGGCCAATGTATAGCGCATGGTCGGTCCCCCTTCCGGCATGTTTTCTACCTCCATTATATACCCCGCCGCCCGGCGGCGCAATCCATTCCCCCCTTGGGGGGCGCAAAAAACCGGCGGGCCGGGGCGCTGCCCCGGCCCGCCGGCCCTCCCTAGTCCTCCCGCCGCGCCCGCAGCCGCTCGTCCTCCCGGATGAGCAGCACCGACAGCAGCACCAAAACCATCCCCACCACCTTCTGGGGGGTGATCTGCTCCTGGAGCACCAGGGCGCTGAGCACCATGCCCACCAGGGGGTTGATGTAGGCATAGGTGGCCACCATGGAGGTCCTCCACCGGCGGAGCAGGTAGATGTAGGAGGTCAGCCCGACGATCGAATCGGCCACCCCCATATAGAGGGCGGGCAGCGCGCCCCCCCAGGTGACCTGGCTGGGGTGGAACCGCCCCAGCGCCACCGCGCAGGCCAGAAACGCCGCCGCCGGCACCGCCGACTGCAAAAACAGCTGCTGCACAAACCCCGCCGACACCGACCGGTATTTCAGGTAGACGGTGCCCACGCACCAGACCGCCACCGAACAGAGCAGCAGCGCCACCCCCACCAGGTCCGCCCGACCGGAGAGGATGCCCGATCCGGCGGCCACAGCCACCCCCACAAAGCCCCCCGCCGTCCCCCAGAGCCCCAGCCGCCCGATCTGCAGCCGCCGCTGGGCCAGGGAATCCACCAGCACCATGCCCACCGGGATCAGGCAGAGCACCACGATGGTGATGCTGGCGTCCACCCGGGTGGAGGCCAGCAGCAACAGCAGGGTATTGAGGAAATAGAGCAAAAACGCCCCGATCCCCAGCACCTTCAGGTCGTTTCGGGTGTAGCGGAAGGGGACCCGCCGCACCAGCATCCACACCGCCAGCAGCGCCGTCGCCCACCAGAACCGCACCACCCCCACCATCCAGGGGTCCAGGGCGGAGGAGCCCAGCTTGTTGGCCACGCTGGAGGTCCCCCAGAAGAAGCAGATGTTAAAATATGCCACCAGCGGCAGCACCGCCGCCCATTTGGGCTGTCTCATACGCCGTCCCTCTGTCCTCGTCTTGCGTTTTCCCGCAAAAAGACACACGGGGCCGCGGCCCCGTGTGTCCCCCTTGGCGGGCGTTTAGGCCTTCTTGCCCACCTCGATCATCTTGTCGCAGCTCTCGGTGACCGCGTTCATCACGGTGGCCCTAAAGTTGCCCCGCTCCAGGGCGTGGACCCCCACGATGGTGCTCCCGGCGGGGGAGCAGACGTTGTCCTTGAGCTGGGCGGGGTGCTGCCCGGTCTGCAGCACCATCTCCGCCGAGCCGGCCAGCGCCTGGGCGGCCAGCTCGATGGCCATCTGCCGGGGCAGCCCCTTCTCCACGCCGCCGTCCGCCATCGCCTCGATAAACAGGTAGGCAAACGCCGGGCTGCACCCGCTGACGCTGGTCAGCGGGTCGATGAGGTTTTCCGGCAGCAGGTAGGCCCGGCCCACCAGGTTGAACATCTCCACCCCCAGCTGGGCATACGCCCCCTGGGCCAGCTGGTTGGCGGCGATGCCGGCGATCCCCTTGCGCACCAGCATGGGGGTGTTGGGCATCACCCGCAGCACCGGGTTTTGGGGGAAGTACTCCGCCAAAAAGTCCAGGGTGATCCCCCCCATGATGGACACCACCAGCTGGGTGGGGGCGAAGGCGCCGGCCACCGCGCCCAGCAGCGGCCGGGCGAACTGGGGTTTCACCGCGAACACCACAATGTCCGACTTCTGGATTACCTGCAGGGCGCCGGCGTTGGCCCCGTCGTTCAGGGTGGTCCCCACCCCGTACTCCTTTTCCAGCTGCTCCAGGCGGGGGGCGCTGATGTCGGTGATCAATACATCCCCGGCCGCCACCTGGCCGCTGGCAACCATACCGCTAAAGATGGCCTCGCACATCTGGCCGCCGCCGATAAATCCAATCTTTTTCCCAGAAATCATCAAAAATGCCTCCTCCGTCTCACATAGGCAGCCGCAGCAGCTCCTGCGGCGCCGGGGTCAGCAGCTCGTAGCCGGTCTCGGTGACCACAAAGTTCTGCTCGATGCCAAACACGCCCAACTGGGGGTCAAACAGCTCCGGCTCCAGGGCCATCACCATGCCCGGCTCCAGGATGGTGTCGCAGTCCATGGAGATGGTGGGCATCTCATGGACGTCCAGGCCCAGCCCGTGGCCCATCCAGCCCTTGGCCCGGTTGTAGCGGTCGCAGCCCTTGGCGCTGTAGAAGTCGTCCACCAGCTTGCAGATCTCCCGGGCGGGCACCCCGGCGCGGATGTGGCTCAGGCCCAGGTTGTTGCCCTCCACCGCGATGTCATACAGCTCCTGCTGCCGGTCGGAGGGCTTGCCGGTGACCGCCTGGCGGATGATATCCGAATAGTAGCCCATATAGCAGGGGCCGCCGTCGATGAGCATCATCTCTCCCTCGGTCAGGCCGATCACCCGCTTGGAGGGCGGGCAGTTGCCCTGGGGGTAGCGCTCCCGGCCGCAGCGGATGCCCAGGGGCAGCATCTGCTCCGCCCCCTGCAAGAAGCTCTCCGCCGCCATCGTCCGGAACAGCTCCTCCTCGGTGGTCTTGCCGCAGACGATGCTCTCAAACCCCTTCTTGTAGGCGGCCACGTTGATGGCGCAGACCTTGCGCATCACCTCGATCTCCGCCGGGGATTTCACCCGCCGGATCTCCCAGAGCAGCTCGGCCGCGTCCACAATCTGGGCGTCGGGGATCAGGGCGAACAGCGCCTTCTGGTCGGCGTAGGACATGGACACCCGGAAGCCGTGGCCGATCTCCATGCCGATCCTGCCGCTCTTTACCCCGAACTTTTCCAGGGCGTAGGCCACCGCCTTGGGGAAGGTGTCCGGGAAGCCGGGCTCGTTGGTGCGGGAATAGGCGATGAGGGTGTCCGGGTCCAGCACCGAGGTCACCTTCACGGTGGGCTGGTTGCTGGTGGAGCTGACGATGGTGGACCGGCCGTCGGCGGTGACCACCAGAAGCCCCGGGACGGCGATCTTGCTGTCCCAGACGATCGACTGCAGCCCCGCGAAGTAGCGGGTGCCCTCCTTGGAGGAGAGCAGGATGGCGTCCATCCCCCGGCGCTGCATGCCGGCCACCAGCTTGTCCATCCGGGACTGGTACTCCTCCAGCGAAAACTCCATCATCATTGATTTCTGCATGGCAGATTCCTCCTTTGCGGATCTTTGGGTTCTATGCTAGCATACCGGCCAATCAGCCGTATAGGTGGCAGCTCACCAGATGGCCGCCCCCCTGGTCGCTCTGGGCCGGGCGCTCCTGGCGGCAGCGGTCGGTGGCGTGGGGGCAGCGGGTGCAGAAGGGGCAGCCCGCCGGCGGGTTCACCGGGCTGGGCACATCCCCGCTCAGCGGCTCGTGGGCGGATTTGCGGGCGGGGTCCGGGATGGGCACCGCCTGGATCAGCGCCTGGGTATAGGGGTGCAGCGGGTGGGCGAACAGCTCCTGGGTGGGGGCGGTCTCCACAATGTGCCCCAGGTACATCACCGCGATCCGCCCGCACACATGCTCCACCACGCTCAGGTTGTGGGAGATGAACAGGTAGGTCAAGTGGTGCTTCTGCTGCAGCTCCTGCATCAGGTTGAGGATCTGGGCCTGGATGGACACATCCAGGGCGGAGACCGGCTCATCGCAGACCAGCAGCCGGGGGTTCAGGGCCAGCGCCCGGGCCACCCCGATCCGCTGGCGCTGGCCGCCGGAGAACTCGTGGGGGTAGCGGCTGTAGAGCTCCTCCCGCAGGCCCACCTCCTCCATCAGCTCCACCACCCGGCGGTACCGCTGGGCGTGGTCCCCCTCTCCGTGGACCACCAGCGGCTCGGCGATGGTGCGGCCCACGGTGAACCGGGGGTCCAGGCTGGAGTAGGGGTCCTGGAAGATGATCTGGATCTCCCGGCTCAGCCGGCCCTGCTCCTGCTTGGGGAAGTTGTAGAGGTCCTGGCCGTCGTAGAAAATCTTTCCGCCGGTGGGGCGGTTGAGGCGGACGATCGCCCGGCCGGTGGTGGATTTTCCGCAGCCGGATTCCCCCACAATGCCCAGCGTCTCCCCCTCGTATACGTCGAACGAGACCCCGTCCACCGCCCGGACCACCCGCTTTTGGGCAAAAAAGCCCTTGTTGCGGATCTTCACCGGGTAGTGGACCTGCAGGTCCTGCACCGAAAGCAGCGCCTTTCTCTGCTCAGCCATCTATCCCGCCTCCTTCACACCGAAAACATCTCACCCGGCGCCCGCCGCCCAGGTCGTAGAGGGGCGGGGCCTCCTTTTCGCACCGCGGGGTGCAGTAGGCGCAGCGGGGGGCGAACCGGCAGCCCTCCGGGTAGTCCTTGGGGCTGGGCACCGTGCCGGGGATGCTGTAGAGGGTATCCACCTTCCGCCCCAGCACCGGCACGCTCTTCAAAAGCCCCTCGGTATAGGGGTGCAGCGGCCGGGCAAACAGCTCCCCCACCCCCGCGTATTCCACCGCCTGGCCGGCGTACATGACCATCACCGCGTCGGCCACCTCCGCCACCACCCCCAGGTCGTGGGTGATCAGGATGACCGAGGTGCCCATCTGCTCCCGCAGCTGGCTGATCAGCCGCAGGATCTGGGCCTGGATGGTCACATCCAGGGCGGTGGTGGGCTCGTCGGCGATGAGGATCTTGGGGTTGCAGGAGAGGGCCATGGCGATCATCACCCGCTGGCGCATGCCGCCGGAGAGCTGGTGGGGGTATTCGTCGATCACCCGCTGGGGGCTGGGGATGCCCACCAGCTCCAGCATCTGCACCGCCCGCTGGCGGGCGGCCTTCCGGTCCAGCTGCTGGTGCAGCCGCAGGCCCTCCTCCAGCTGCTGGCCCACCGTGAACACCGGGTTCAGGGAGGTCATGGGCTCCTGGAAGATCATGGAGATCTGGTTGCCCCGGATCCTGCGCATCTGCTTCTCCGAGAGCTTCAGAAGGTCTGTCCCGTCATAGAGGATCTCCCCTGCCACAATCCGTCCCGGTGGGGACTGGATGATCCGCAGGATGGACAGGGAGGTGACGCTCTTGCCACACCCCGACTCCCCCACGATGGCCAGCATCTGGCCCCGGTCCAGGTCGAAGTCCAGCCCGTCCACCCCGGGCAGCACCCCTTCGTCGGTATAGAAATAGGTCTTGAGGCCTTTCACCTGCAAGATTGGTTGTTCCACTGCAAAGCCTCCCTTCTCATCCATTGCTGCGCAGCTTGGGGTCCAAGGCGTCCCGCAGCCCGTCGCCCACCAGGCTGAAGCTCAGCACCACCAGCGTGATGATGACGCCGGGGATCAGCGCGGCAAAGGGGGCCGAGCGGATCACGTCCCGGGCGGTGGCCAGCATGGCGCCCCACTCGGGGTTGGGGGGCTGCACCCCCAGGCCCAAAAAGGACAGGGAGGAGGCGGTGAGGATAGCGGTACCCAGGTCCAGGGTGGTGTTCACGATGATCTGGCTCACCGAGTTGGGCAGGATGTGGGTGCGGATGATCCGGGCGTTGGAGGCGCCGAACACCCGGCAGGCCTGGCAGTACTCGGCGTTCTTGATGGTGATGACCACCCCCCGCACCAGCCGGGCGCTATAGGGCACCGAGTAGAAGGCGATGGCCGCGATGGTGTTGCCCAGGCCGCTGCCCATCACCGCCACCACCATGATGGCCAATAGCAGCCCCGGGAAGGCCAGCAGGATATCGATAAACCGGGAGATGAGCGAGTCGATCCAGCCGCCGAAGTAGCCGGCGACCGCCCCCAAAAGTACCCCCACCGCGCCGCCGATCAGCACGCCGGAAAAGCTCACCGCCATGGACACCCGGGCGCCGTAGACAATCCGGGTGAACACATCCCGGCCCAGGTTGTCGGTGCCGAAGGGGTGTTCGGCGCTGGGGGGCTGGTAGCAGATCTCCGAGTTGATGGCGTTGGGGTCGGCATCCATCACCACCGGCCCGATGAG
>DXES01000168.1 GCA_019114825.1 Candidatus Anaerotruncus excrementipullorum | reverse complement strand
GACCACCATGTTCACGCCCGGGGAGAGCTCGTCGCAGTTGTCCCGGGTGAACACCTTCACGTCCACGATGATGCCGTACTCGCCGTGGGGCACCCGCAGGGAGGTGTCCCGCACCTCCCGGGCCTTCTCGCCGAAGATCGCCCGCAGCAGCCGCTCCTCCGCGTTGAGCTCGGTCTCCCCCTTGGGGGTCACCTTGCCCACCAGGATATCCCCGGCGCGCACCTCGGCGCCCACGCGGATGATCCCCCGCTCGTCCAGCTCCTTGAGGGCGTCGTCGCCCACGTTGGGGATGTCCCGGGTGATCTCCTCCGGCCCCAGCTTGGTGTCTCGGGCCTCGATCTCATACTCCTCGATGTGGATGGAGGTGTACAGGTCGTCCCGCACCAGCCGCTCGTTGATCAGGACGGCGTCCTCGTAGTTGTAGCCCTCCCAGGTCATGAAGCCCACCAGCATGTTGCGGCCCAGGCTGATCTCGCCGTTCTGGGTGGAGGGGCCGTCGGCAATGACCTGGCCCTTTTCCACCCGCTCCCCCTTCTTGACGATGGGGCGCTGGTTGATGCAGGTGCCCTGGTTGGAGCGCAGGAATTTGGTCAGGTGGTAGTCGTGGCTCTCCCCCTTGTCGTCCCGGATGGTCACATGGTCGGCGTCCACCGACTCCACCACGCCGGTGTGCTTGGCCAGCACCACCACGCCGGAATCCACGGCGGATTTATACTCCATACCGGTGGCTACGATGGGGGCCTCCGGCACCAAGAGCGGCACCGCCTGCCGCTGCATGTTGGCGCCCATCAGGGAGCGGTTGGCGTCGTCGTTCTCCAAAAACGGGATCATGGCGGTGGCCACCGACACCACCATCTTCGGCGAGACGTCCATGTAGTCCACCTTTTCCCGCTCCACCACCATCACCGCGTCCCGGTAGCGCACCGAGACCTTCTCGTTGGCAAATTTGCCCTCCTCGGTGAGGGGCTCGTTGGCCTGGGCCACGATGTACATGTCCTCGATGTCGGCGGTCATGTAGTCCACCTGGTCCAGCACCACGCCGGTGGCCTTGTCCACCCGGCGGTAGGGGGCCTCGATGAAGCCGTACTCATTGATCCGGGCGAAGGTGGCCAGATAGGAGATCAGGCCGATGTTGGGGCCCTCCGGCGTCTCGATGGGGCACATGCGGCCGTAGTGGCTGTAGTGTACGTCCCGGACCTCGAACCCGGCCCGGTCACGGGAGAGGCCGCCGGGGCCCAGGGCGGAGAGGCGGCGCTTGTGGGTCAGCTCGGCCAGGGGGTTGGTCTGGTCCATGAACTGGCTCAGGGGGGAGGAGCCGAAGAACTCCTTGATGGAGGCCACCACCGGGCGGATGTTGATCAGCGCCTGGGGGGTCACCACGTCCATATCCTGGGCCTGGGTGGCCATCCGCTCCCGGATCACCCGCTCCATGCGGGAGAAGCCGATACGGAACTGGTTTTGCAGCAGCTCGCCCACCGAACGGATCCGGCGGTTGCCCAGGTGGTCGATGTCATCCACCGTGCCAACCCCGTGGCCCAGGCCGCACAGGTAGTTGATGGAGGCGAAGATGTCGTCCTTGATGATGTGCTTGGGGACCAGCTCGTCCTGGCGGGCGCGGATGGCCTGCTTCAGGGCCTCCTCCCCCTCGTTCTGCTCCAGGATCTCCCGGAGCACCGCGAACCGGACCTTCTCATGGATGCCCAGGGGGGCGCAATCGAACTGCACGAAGTCGTGGATATCCACCATGCCGTTGGAGAGCACCTTCACCACGTTCTCCCCCTCCTGGAGGAAGACGGTGTCCACGCCGCAGCGGCCGATCCGCTCGGCCAGCTGGCGGCCCAGCACCTCGCCGGCGTCGGCCAGCAGCTCGCCGGTCATCGGGTCGGCGATGGGGGCGGCGGCCACCCGGCCCATGATCCGGGGGGCAATGGCCAGCTTCTTATTGTATTTGTACCGGCCCACCTTGCTCAGGTCGTACCGGCGGGGGTCGAAGAAGAGGGCGTCCAGGTGGCTCTGGGCGGAGTCCACCGTGGGCGGCTCGCCGGGGCGCAGCTTGCGGTAGACCTCCAGCAGGGCCTCCTCGGTGTTGGCGGTGGAGTCCTTCTCCAGGGTGGCCAAAATCCGGGCGTCCTCCCCAAAGAACTCCAGGATCTGCTCGTTGGAGCCCAGGCCCAGGGCCCGGATGAAGGTGGTCACCGGCAGCTTGCGGTTTTTATCGATGCGCACATAGAACACATCGTTGGAGTCGGTCTCATACTCCAGCCAGGCGCCCCGGTTGGGGATGACGGTGGTGGTGTAGAGCTCCTTGCCGCTCTTGTCGTGGGCGGAGCCGTAGTAGACGCCGGGGGAGCGGACCAGCTGGGAGACGATGACCCGCTCGGCGCCGTTGATGATGAAGGTGCCGCTCTCGGTCATCAGCGGGAAGTCGCCCATGAAGATATCCTGCTCCTTGACCTCGCCGGTCTCCTTGTTGAGCAGGCTGGCGCGGACCCGCAGGGGGGCGGCGTAGGTGGCGTCCCGCTCCTTGCACTCCTCGATGGTGTACTTGGGCTTGTCGTCCAGGCGGTAGTCGATGAAATCCAACACCAGGTTGTCCTGGTAATCGGTGATCGGAGAAACGTCCTTAAAGACCTCTTTGAGCCCCTCGTCCAGGAACCACTGGTAGGAGTTTTTCTGCACCTCGATGAGGTTCGGCATCTGGAGCACCTCATCGATCTTGGAAAAACTCATGCGGGTGGTCTTGCCCTGTGTTACCGGCTTGACTTTCACCATAGGCTTAGCTCACTCCATTCATCTGATTTACGCCGGCGCGGGAAAAAATTTCTTTTTTCCCCCTGCCGCGTATGGTCCTGCGCGCCCATCCGGACAGCTCTGCCTTCACCACGATTTTGTGCGAAACTCACAAGAAACCCGACCAATTTCAAGGAATTTTGCAGATTGACATGGCGAAAATTCACGATATTTGTGAACCTTTTTCTCCTCTGACGCATAAAAAGCCATTTTGATACGGTATATTAGTTTATCACAATCTGTCAAGCCTGTCAAGTAAAATTGCTCCACAGCTTACGCCAAAAAACCCCATGCGGCGCATGGGGTTTTTTGGCAGTTTCTGCGGTTTTTAGGAGAGCTGGAAGAACAGCGGGATCAAAACCGGCGCCAGCCCGGTGAGCACCGCGCCGGACACCGCCGCCAGCAGGGCGGTCTCCCCATCGGTACAGCGGGCGATCACCGGCAGGGTGGTATCCATGGCGGTGGCGCCGGAGGGGGCCACCGCCGCATACCGCCCCAGATACCGGGCCACCAGCGGGATCAGCAAAAACGAGAACAGCTCCCGGAGCATATTGGTCAAAAAGGCCACCGTACCCATCCGGGCGCCCCCCAGCTCCTTGAGCAGCAGGGCGGAGAGGCTATAGAACCCAAAGCCGCTGGAGAGGGCCCCCGCCTCCCCCACCGGCACCCCCAGCACCGCCCCGGCCAGCAGCCCGCCGGCCAGCGACCCGGCCACCACCCCCAGGGGGATCAGCAGGATCCGCACATGGTAGGCGGCAATCCGGCGGAAGACCGCCCGGTTGGAGCCGATTTGTACCCCCACCGAGGCCAGCAGCACCACCAGCGCCCCCGAGGCCACCGTGTCCATCAGGGCGTTCAGCTGGGGGGTAAACACAAACCGCCCACAGAGGATGCCCAGCAGCAGGCACCCCAGAGCCAATACAATCACTCCCCGTCCCCCCCTTCCTTCCCCGGGAGCAGCCGGGAGAGCAGCCACACCGCCAGCACGCTGCCCGCCATGGTGGCCAGGGCAAACGCCACCGCCTGCAGCCCGGCGGTGCGCAGGTCCTCCAGGAAGGTGGGGCTGGAACCCACCGAGGCCCCCATGGAGAACAGGGTCAGGCAGATGCCCGCCGTCTGCACCCGGTCGTTGGCCTTCAGCCACCTTTTGGGGAACACCGTGAGCCCCACGCCGATCCCCAAGAGAAAATAGACGATCAAAGAAAATGAACCCAAAAAATCCAACATTGCCTATGGGGCCCCTGCCCCCATCCCCCTATCCGATGTAACGGCAGGACGGCCGCGGAAACCTCCACGGCCGTCCTGCAAAATGACTCCACTCAAGCTTCCACAAACGCTTTGAACGCCAGGTAGGTGGCGTAGACATCGTTTTTGGCCACCACCTCGAAGGGGGCGTGCATCGAGAGCACCGGCACCCCCACGTCCACTACATCCACATCCAGCGCGGCCACATATTTGGCCACCGTGCCGCCGCCGCCCAGGTCCACCCGGCCCAGCTCGCCGGTCTGCCAGGGCACCCCGGCGCCGTCCAGCATCCCCCGCACCTGGGCCATGAACTCCGCCGAAGCCTGGCTGGTGCCGCTCTTGCCGCCCGCGCCGGTGTACTGGGTGACCACCACGCCGTAGTTCAGGTAGGCGCAGTTGCGCTTCTCCAGCGTGTCCCCAAAGGTGGGGTCGAAGGCGGCGTTCACATCCGCCGACAGGCAGGTGGACCGGCTGAGCACCGCCCGGCCGGGCAGCCCCTCCAGCGCCGCCAGGTCCTCGATGAAGAACCGCAGGTAGTCGGAATCCAGGCCGGTGTTGCCGTTGGAGCCGGTCTCCTCCTTATCCGCAAAGACGGTGACGGTGGTATACCCCTCGCCGGTCCCCTCCAATTCGGCCATCAGGGAGGTGTAGGCGCACACCCGGTCGTCGTGGCCATAGGCGCCGATCATCGACCGGTCCAGCCCCAGGTCCCGGGCGCGGAAGGCGGGCACCGCGGTGAGCTCCGCGGAGAGGAAATCCGCCTCCACCATGCCGTATTTCTCCCGCAGCAGCCGCAGGATGTTCAGCTTCACCAGTTCGCTGGCCTTGTCGTCCTTGAAAGGATAGCTGCCCACCAGCAGGTTCAGCTCCTCCCCCCGCAGGCCCTCCTTCAGCGGGCGCTGCATCTGCTCCTGGGCCAGGTGGGGCAGCAGGTCGGTGACGCAGAGCACCGGGTCCTGGGGGTCCTCCCCCAGGGCTACGGTGACGGTGGTGCCGTCCTTCTTGCAGACCACCCCGTGCAGGGCCAGGGGGATCGCCCCCCACTGGTACTTCTTGATGCCGCCGTAGTAGTGGGTTTTGAAGAGGGCCAGCTCCGCCTCCTCATAGAGGGGGCTGGGCTTCAGGTCCAGGCGGGGGGAGTCGATGTGGCTGGCCATGATCCGGACCCCTTCGGCCAGGGGTCGGCGGCCAAAGGTGCAGAGCAGCAGCGCCTTCCCCCGGTTGTTGCGGTAGACCTTGTCCCCCGGCGCATAGGCGGCATGGGGATCAAACAGGCGGTAGCCCGCCTGCTGGGCCAGCTCCACAATCCGGGTGACCGCCTCCCGCTCGGTCTTGCACCGGTCCAAAAAGTCCTTATACGGCCCACAGAACGCCTGGGCCGCCTGCAAAAACGGCTCCTCCTGGGCGATCCCGATATTTTTGCGGCCGATGAGCAGTTCCTCCTGGAGCTGCTGGCCCATGGTTTTCTCCTGTTCCAAGTTGATGACCTCCTATCAGTTCATTTTATCCGGGTAGAGCCGCCGGTAGATCTCCATGGCGCGCTCCACTTTTTGTACATAGTCGCGGGTATCCGCAAAGGGGATCTGTTCCACCTGCCGGCCGTCCGGGGCATATTGGGGGTCGGCAAGCCAGCTTTTCACGCTGCCCCAGCCGGCGTGGTAGGCACACAGGGTGTTGCGCACCGAGCCGAACTCCGCCAGCAGCAGCCGCAGCATATCGGTGCCGTAGTCCACGCAGACCGCCGGGTCGTACAGGTCCTCGTAGTCCGCCCCCTCGGCGGGCTCCCCCCGGCGCATCCGCACCCAGTCGTAGGCGTCGGGCATCAGCTGCATCAGCCCCCGGGCCCCCACCGGCGACTGGGCGTCCGGGTCAAAGCCGCTCTCGGTGCGCACCACCGCGTAGACCAGCGCCGGGTCCAGCCCCTTTTGGTCGCAGGCGGCGTCGATGAGGGCGGTATACGCCAGCGGATAGGCGGCATGGTAATAGAGGCCCAGCCCCCAGCGTACCGCAAAAACCCCCGCGGCCAGCAGCAGAGCCCCTCCAAGCAGGGGCCCTATCCAACGAATCGCGCGTCTGATGGGACTCACCTCACTCGTCCGGCTGGCCCTCCAGCTCCTCCAGCGCCCCGGCAGCGGCCTGGGGCTCCGGCTCCTGCTGGGGCGGCGGGGCCTCCTGCTGGGGCTGCTGGTCGGGCTCCGGCTGCTGGGGCAGCCGCTCCAGCCGGTCATAGACCTCCAAAAATGCCAGGCGCAGGCTGTCCTGGCCGTCATTATTCTCCAGGATATCGTCCGCCCGGCTGCGGTAGAACCCGTCGTCGTGCTGGGCATTGATCCGCAGGTCCGCCTCCTCGGGGGTCAGCCGGTCCCGCTGGAGGATCCGCTGGCGGCGGACCTCCCGGTCGGCCAGCACCGCCACCACCCGGTCGCACCGCTTATCCAACCCCGACTCATAGAGGGTGGGGGCGTCCAGCAGGACCATCCGGGCGCCCGCCTTGGCCGCCCGGTCGATCCGGTCCTCGATCTCCCGGACGATATACGGATAGACCACCTCATTGAGCCGGCGCAGCTTCTGCCGGTCCCCAAAGCAGATCTGGGCCAGCCGCTTCCGGTTGAGGGTGGCGTCCGGGTTGATCACCTCGGTGGAAAAGGCCAGCACCAGGTCGGCCAGCACCAGCTTGTGTTCCATCGTCTCCCGGGCCACCTGGTCCGCGTCGATCACCGCCGCCCCCCGGTCGGCAAACATCCGGCTGAGGGTGGATTTGCCCGCGCCGGTCTGGCCGGTGAGGCCCACAATCACCGTTCCCTGTCTTTTCAAATTCTCCTCCCCCTTTGCCCGCTAGAGCGCAATCTCTTCAAATCCGGCCGCCCGCAAAAGGCGGTTGTAGACCGCCTGGCCGATGCCTTCCTCCCCGCAGACCCGGGCATAGACCACCGGCACCCCCAGCCCGTCCACCCGGCGCAGGGCGTCGAACAGCTGCCGGGCCTGGGAGGCCGGGTCGTGCTCCCGGCCATAGGTGAGCACCGGCCACCGGCCGCCGGGCAGGTCCCCTTCGAAGCAGAGGACCCCCAGCGCCCCCTGGCGGCCCAACAAAAACCGGCGGAACTGCTCCCGGTCCCCCCGCACCAGCACCACCCGGGTCTTGGGGGCGTAGTGTTTATACTTCATACCGGGGGAGGCCACCTTGGCCTGGTCGGACAGGTGGTGGAACACCCCCGGGTCGTAGCGGATATCCGGCAGCACCTGGCGCAGCATCTCCAGCGTCACCGCCCCCGGCCGCAGCACCCGGGGCTCCCCGCAGAGGGTGAGCACGGTGGATTCCACCCCCACCTGGCAGGGGCCCCCGTCCACAATGGCGGCGATCCGGCCGTCCAGGTCGTGGACACAGTGGGCAGCGCAGGTGGGGCTGGGGGAGCCGGAGAGGTTGGCCGACGGGGCGGCCACCGGCACCCCGCTGCGGCGGATCAGTTCCCGGGCCACCGGATGGGAGGGCATCCGGATGGCCACCGTATCCAGGCCGCCGGAGGTCTCGTAGGGTATCCAATCGGATTTGGGCAGCACCACCGTCATCGGCCCCGGCCAAAACCGGGCGGCCAGGCGGTGGAGCGCCTCCGGCACCTCCCGCACCAGGGGCGGCAGCTCCTGGAGGGAGGCAATGTGGACGATCAGCGGGTTGTCACTGGGGCGGCCTTTGGCGGCGTAGATCGCCTTGGCGGCCCCGGGCAGCAGGGCGTTGCCGCCCAGCCCGTAGACCGTCTCGGTGGGGAAGGCCACCAGCTGGCCCTCCCGCAATAGCGCCGCCGCCCGGTCCAGCAGCGGGCCATCCCTTTCCAGGTCCTGCACCTGTAGATATTGTGTCTCCAAACTTGTCCCCTTCTTCTTGCGGCGGATGCGCCGCAGATATCACGCCTGCTGGGCCTGCTTGAGCTTCTCCGCCTGGTCGGCGGTCATCAGCGCGTCCAGCAGCTCATCTAAATCCCCATTGAGGATGCTTTCAATCTTGTAGAGGGTCAGCCCGATCCGGTGGTCGGTGACCCGGCCCTGGGGGAAGTTGTAGGTGCGGATCCGCTCCGACCGGTCCCCCGAACCCACCTGGGAGCGGCGCTCGCTGGCGATCCGGTCGCTCTGCTCCTGGACCTTCCGGTCCAGCAGCCGGGCCCGCAGCACCCGCAGGGCCTTGTCCTTGTTTTTATACTGGCTGCGTTCATCCTGGCACTCCACCACCATGCCGGTGGGCAGGTGGGTGACCCGGATAGCGGAGGAGGTCTTGTTCACATGCTGGCCGCCGGCGCCCGAGGAGCGGAAAACATCGATCTGCAGGTCCTTGGGGTCCAATTCCAGCTCCACCTCCTCCGCCTGGGGCAGCACCGCCACCGTGGCGGCGGAGGTGTGGATGCGGCCCTGGGTCTCGGTCTCCGGCACCCGCTGCACCCGGTGGACGCCGCTCTCATACTTGAGCCGGGAGTAGGCCCCCTCGCCGGTGATGGCGAAGCAGACCTCCTTGTAGCCCCCCAGCTCGGTCTCGTTGGCGTTCATCAGCTCCCACTGCCAGCCCCGGCGCTCGGCGTACATGGTGTACATCCGGTAGAGGCTGGCGGCAAAGAGGGCCGCCTCCTCCCCGCCGGTGCCCCCCCGGATCTCCACAATCACGCTCTTGTCGTCGTTGGGATCCCGGGGCAGCAGCAGCAGGGTCAGCTGCTGGGCCAGCTGCTGGGAACGCTGGCGGCTTTCGTCATACTGCTCCTGGGCCAGCTGGCGCAGCTGCCGGTCGGACTCCTCCTCCAGCAGCTGGCGGGCCTCCTCCATGGCCTCCTGGGCCTGTTGGTAGGCCTGCCAGGCCTCCACAATGGGGGTCAGGCGGCTATATTCCTTCATCAGGGCGGTGTAGGCCCCCTGGTCGGCGGTCACCCCCGGTTCGGTGAGCTTTTGGCCGATCTGCTCATACCGGGAGGCCACCGCGGAAAGCTTCTCAAACATGGCGTTCCCCCTCTGGGTCCGGTTTTTTGGGGGCGGGGCGGCGGTCCAGCTCCTGGCGGTCCAGCTGGCGGCCCTCCCGCTCCACCCGGCGGATGTTCTTTTCCACCTTGGCCCGGGGGACCATCACCTCCCGGCCGCAGCCCTGGCAGCGGATCTTGAAATCCATCCCCACCCGGCCCACCAAAAAGCGGTTGTCCCCACAGGGGTGGGGCTTTTTCATCACCAAAATATCCCCCACATGGATGTCCATGCGACTCCCTCCATCCCATCGGCGAAGTTGCCTCAATCTTATATTATAACGGACTTTTCCCATAATCGCAAGGACGCCCCGGTATTTTTTTAGCCGCCCGCCGCCGCGTCTATTTTGCCCCGCCGGGCCATATAAATAGGCTATGTTGAAAGAGGAGGGGCAAAAAATGGCCAACTATCTGCCGGAAGGTATGCGCATCGACCTGCCCGCCAACCGCCGGGCGCTCTCCAGCCTCGCCGCCCTCCAGGAGGCCCAGGCCCAGGGGAGCATTTTGGAGGGGCGGGCGGTGATCTGCGACAGCGGCCACAACCTGGTGGTGGAGCTGGGGGCGTTGCGGGGGCTGATCCCCCGGGAGGAGGGGGCGCTGGGCATCGCCGAGGGCACCACCCGGGATATTGCGCTCATCTCCCGGGTGAACAAGCCGGTCTGCTTCAAGGTCACCGGCTTTGGCCCGGGGCCGGATGGGGTCTTTATGCCCCAGCTCTCCCGGCGGCTGGCCCAGCAGGAGTGTATGGACCGCTATCTCTCCCAGCTGGTCCCCGGGGACATCCTGAACGCCAAGGTCACCCACCTGGAGCCGTTTGGCTGCTTTGTGGATATCGGCTGCGGCATCCCCTCCCTGATCCCCATCGACGCCATCTCGGTGAGCCGCATCTCCCACCCCCGGGACCGGTTCCAGCCGGGGCAGCAGATCAAGGCGGTGGTAAAGGCGGTGGAGCCGGGGGGGCGCATCTGCCTCAGCCACAAGGAGCTCTGGGGCACCTGGGCGGAAAACGCCGCCCTCTTCACCCCCGGGGAGACGGTGGCGGGGATTGTGCGCAGCGTGGAGGAGTATGGGGTATTTGTGGAGCTGACCCCCAACCTGGCCGGGCTGGCGGAACCCCGGCCGGGGGTGGCCCCCGGCCAGCACGCCAGCGTCTACATCAAGAGCCTGATCCCCCAGCGGATGAAGGTGAAGTTGATCCTGGTGGACGCCTTTGAGGCCGCCTACCGGCCTGCGCCGCCCCCCTACTTCCTCACCGCCGGCCACATCAGCCGCTGGCGGTACTCCCCCGCCTGCGCCAGCCGGGTGATCGAGACGGTATTTGACTAAAAGGGGAAAAACCGAAAAGCGGGGCG
>DXES01000167.1 GCA_019114825.1 Candidatus Anaerotruncus excrementipullorum | reverse complement strand
GGCGGCGTCCAGGTTGGTGTGGGCGCAGATCACCGACAGCCCAGCCCGGATACACCGCCAGACCAGGGTGTCGGCGGTGACCCGCTTGAGGGGGTGGAAGATGATGGGGTGGTGGGTGACGATCACGTTGGCCCCCCTGGCCACCGCCTCATCGATCACCCCATCGGTGACATCCAGGGCGCAGAGCACCCCCCGGACCTCCTCCTGGGGGTCCCCCACCAGAAAGCCCGGGTTGTCAAAGTCCATGGCGGTGGAAAAATCCGCCGCCCTGTTGATGGCGTCAAAGATTGCCTGTGCCTTCACTGTGTACACCTGCCTTTCAGTTGTTCATGGAGGGCGATGAGCCCCGCCAGCTGGGCCTCCGGCCGGCCGGCCTGGCGCAGGCCTGCCAGCCGCTCCCCCACCAGGTGGGCCGCCCGGGCCAGATATGCCTGGGCGGCGGGGCTGGGGTCCTCCAGCAGCAGGCCGCCCCAGGCAAACAGGGGGGAGATCTCCCGGCGCTGGCCGGTGTAAGCCGCCTGCATGGCGGTATAGGCGAACCCCCCGGCCACCGCCGCCCGCTCCTGGAGCAGCGTAAAGCCGCCCGCATAGAGGGCCTGGCGCAGCCGGTGGCCCTTGGTCATCGGCTGGAGCACAAACCGCAGGGCCGGGTCCCGGCTCCAGGGGCAGGCGGCGATGATCTGCCAGATCAGGTCGCCCCCCATGCCCGCGATGACCACATCCTCCACCTGGCCGGGGCCGATGCCGGCCAGCCCATCGCAGAGCACCGTCTTTACCCGGCCGGTGAGGCCGTATTGGGACAAAGCAAAAGCCGCCTTTTCCAGCGGCTTGCTGTTGATGTCGCAGGCGTAGCCGCCGGGCACCCGGCCGCTGGCGCACAGCCAGGCGATCAGGTGCCCATGGTCGCAGCCCACATCGGCGCACCGGGCCCCCGGGCGCACCAGCTGGGCCAGCGCCTCCAGGCGCGGGTCCAGCCGGGGCAGCTGGAGCTGCTCCATCAGGCCCTCACGTTCCGGGCGGCCTCGTGGGCGTTGAGCTTGGCCAGCAGCTCCTCCACCTGCAGCCCGTGGACCATGCAGGCCTCCTCCAGGCTCTCCCCCCGGGAGGAGGGGCAGCCCAGGCAGTGCATCCCCATCTCCAGGAAGAACTGGGCGGTGGTCATATCGTGGTCCAGCACCTGGCCGATCAGCGTATCTTTTGTATAGGTCATTTTTTCATTCCTCCATTCTGGGATTTAGTCAAAGTATACCATCTTTCGCCGGGGAAAAACAGGGGCTGGGGCAATTTTTTTCAAAAATGCCACAGAAAAGCCGCCGTGCGGCAGCACGGCGGCGAAAGGACGATGGAAGGGCTTATCTCTGCTGCTCCTTCATCTTGGCGAAGCACTCGGAGCAATAGACCGGGCGGTCCTCACGGGGCTGGAAGGGGACCCGAGCCTCGCCGCCGCAGTTGGCGCAGACAGCGGTGTACATCTCGCGCTGGGGGCGGGAGTTGTTCTTGCGGGCGTCGCGGCAAGCCTTGCAGCGCTGGGGCTCGTTGACGAAGCCTCTCTCCGCATAGAACTCCTGTTCACCGGCGGTGAAGACGAACTCGGCTCCACATTCTTTGCATGTGAGTGTTTTGTCTTGGTACATTTTGATAACCTCGCTTAAATTTGATTTACCCGCCGGCCTGCGTGGACCGAGAATGGAAACCCAAGCTCGCCAAGGACGCCAAAGAGGGTATTTATGCAATCCCCTGCCGGGGACTGTCACAAAAGGGAACGGGGCGCTCACTCCCGGGGGAAGGCGCCGCGCAGCTTGCGCCGGACCCGCTGCAGGGCGTTGTCCACCGCCTTGGGGGAGGTGGAGAGCCTGCCGGCGATCTGCTCGTAGCGCAGCCCCTCCAGGTAGAGGGCCAGAACCTGCCGCTCCAACGGGGAGAGCAGCGCCTCCATCCGCCTGGCGCGGTCGGCCTGCTCCTCCCGGGCGATCACCAGGGCCTGGGGGTCCTGGTGGCTGGGGTCGCGGGCGGCCGGCTCCGGCAGCCCGGGGTCGCTCAAGGAGATCCCCTCCCGCAGGGGGGCGTTCTTCTGGCGCATATGGGCGCGCAGGGCACTGATCAGCTTGTGATTGACGCAGACGGCGGCGAAGGCGCCGAAATTGGGGGAGCGGCCGGGGCGGTAGCACCGCACCGCCTTCAATAGGGCCAGCATCCCCTCCTGGAATAGGTCCTCCGCCTCCAGGGCCCGGCGGGCGTACACCCGGGTACGCCGGCGCACAAAGGGGGCATACCGCTCCAGCAGGCGGTCCAGGGCGGCCCCGTCGCCGCTTTTGGCGGCCAGGGCCAGCTGGGCGTCCTCCTGGGGCGCGGACGGGGTCTGGGCGCGGTCTATCCCTCTCATGGGCCTCCCCCAACACTGGGTCATCACAGCTTTTGCCGGATGGATTCGTTAGTTATTATACCCATCTTCTCCGCATTTGTCAAGACTTTTTAAATCGCTGTTTATTGGGCAGCTATTTTTGTGTAGAATCCCTAAAAATGGCAAAATTTGAGGAAGTTGGACAAATTTTTCCACAGTTTTTTGGTCACCCGGTGACATCCCGCAGCCATTTGAAGCTGGTCACCCGGAAGAAGGAGACGATCGCCTTGAGCACCTCATCGCACCGCAGGAACAGGAAGACTACCGCCGCCGGCCAGTGGAGCACCAGCCCGGTGACAAACCCCAGAGGCACCGCGATCCCCCACAGGAAGGCCATCTCGCAGAGCAGCACAAACCGGGCGTCCCCCCCTGCCCGCAGCACCCCCATCATACAGATGGTGGCAAACGCCTGGAAAAAGACGATCCCCGCGCCCACCCGGATGATCCCCTGGGCGATCTGGATGGTCTCCAGGGAGAGGTTGCCGTAGAACCCCAGCAGCACCGGGCCCAGCGCCAGGGTGACCAGCGTGCAGCCGGCCCCCACCAACACCCCCAGCCCCAGGAAGGTCACCGACCGCTGGCGGGCCAGCTGCTGCTCCCCGGAGCCGATGGTGTTGCCCACGATGGTCAGCGCCGCATTGCCCACCCCGAAGATGGCCACCGACACAAACTGGTTGAGCACGCTGTAGATCGAGTTGGCGGCCACAAAGCTGGTGCCCATGCGGCCGATCACCACCGAAACCGCCGAGGACCCCAGCCCCCACATCACCTCATTGCCGATCACCGGCAGGGAGATGGCCGCAAACTTGCCGTAGAGGTCCCGGTTGCTGCGCCGCAGATCCCCCAGGCGAAAGCAGATCCGCCCCTCCCGGCGCAGGATGTAGTAGATGGCGATGGCAAATTCAAAGCACCTGGCCACCACCGTGGCCATGGCGCCGCCCCGCACCTCCAGCCGGGGGGCGCCGAACTTGCCGAAGATCAGGACATAGTTGAGGGAGGTGTTCACCACCAGGGAGGTCAGGTAGACCACCACCGAGATGTTCACATCCCCGATCGAGCGCAGCATCATGATGGTGATGTTGCCCAGGGCGTAGAGGGGATAGGACCAGCCGATCACCCGCAGGTACTGGGCCCCATAGTGGATGACCTCTTCCTCTACCGTGAAGATGCCCATAAACTGCTCGGGCAGCAGCAGCGCCACCGCCGAAAAGATCAATGCGGCCAGCAAGCCCAGCTTGTAGGTCATGGCCATCACCCGGCGCATGACCTGGGTATCCCCCTTGCCCCAGTACTGGGCCAACATCACATTGGCGCCGCCGGCCACCCCGAAGCAGACCACCATCAGCATAAACCACAGCTGGTTGGCGATGGAGGTGGCGGAAAGCTGCACCTCCCCCAGCTGGCCGATCATCAGCGTGTCCATCATGGACACCGCCACCGTGATCAGGTTTTGCAGGGCAATGGGGATGGCAATCACCCATAGGGAGTGGTAGAACGCCTTATCCTTTACAAAAATCTGCATCGCTTCTCCGTCCTTTCCCCGCCCGGGCGGACGGAAGGCGGGACCAGCGTCCCGCCTTCCCCTCTGCCCCGTGGATTATTCTTCAATGGTGATCGACTGGATGGTCACCGTCCGGCTGGGCTGGCCGGTGGGCTGGCCGGAGCTGTCCGCCGCGCCGCTGTCCAGGGCGGCGATGGCGTCCACCACCTCCATCCCCTCGATCACATAACCGAACACCGTGTGGACATAGTCCAGATGGTAGGAGCCCCCCTGGGCCTCATACCGCTCCATGGCCGGGGCCAGCTGGGCCCGGTAGTCCGCCAGGGCAGCGGCCGGCTCGCCGCTGGCCAGGGCCGCGTTGAGCTCCTCCACCAGGGCGCCGATCTCCCCATTCAGCTGCGTCAGCAGCTCGGCCAGCGCCTCCTCGTCCATGCCGTCCTTCTGGGCCTGGATCACCTGGAACTGGGCGTTGGCCATCTGGCGGTTCACATACATGCTGGAGAGGATCATCTCCTCCTGGTCGGTGGGCAGCGGGTCCGGGTTCTGGACGATGAAGAACTGGCTGCCGTTGGTGCTGGGGCTGCCGCTGTTGGCCATAGAGAGGGCACCCCGGAAGTTGTGGAGCACATCCGAGAACTCGTCCTCAAACTGGCCGCCCCAGATGCTCTCGCCGCCAGTGCCGTTGCCGTTGGGGTCGCCGCCCTGGATCATAAACCCATCGATCACCCGGTGGAAGGTGAGGCCGTCATAGTAGCCCTCCTTGGCGTGGGTGATGAAGTTTTCCACCGTGCGGGGGGCCTCCTGGGGGAAAAGCCGCAGCTTGATGGTCCCCTCGCTGGTCTCCAGCACCGCCACCGGGCAGTCGGCGTAGTCGCCGGTGCCGTTTAGGGCGTCGGTGATCCGCTGGGCGGTGTCCTCCCTCAGCTCCACCGGCTTGCCCACCGGGAAGTTTTTCAAGTATTCCTCCGCCGCAGCCTCGGCAGCCGCCTGCTCCTCCTCGGTCATCGAGGAGGCGGCGCTGGAGGCCTGGGAGGAGGCCGCCTGGCTGCCGGCGGAACTGCTCCCGGCGGAATCCCCGCCGCATCCAGCCAGCGCCCCCACCAGGGCGGCGGCCAGCAATACCGTCAAAATTCGTTTCATGGTTTGTCCTCCGTTTTCAAAAAAACTGCCGGGAAACCGGCTGTACGGCGGATATTATAACACAGTTTCCCCGCCAGGGCAAGGGTGGGGAAACTCCTTATGCCCCGGGCTTCCCCCGCCGGCCTATCCACCAGGCGGACAGCGCCACCGCCGCGGCCGCCACCGCCTTGAGCAGCCCCCGGAACAGCTGGCCCTCCACCAGGCGCTCCACGCTCCCCACCCCGGCATAGAGCTGCAGGAGCTCCCGGCCGACGGTGGCGTAGCGGTAGAGATCCCACAGGCCCCAGGCCAGCAGCAGCGCCGCCAAAAGCAGCAGCTTTTTCGCCGTCTTTGGCATGGCAAATCCTCCTCTCCCGGCCCGCGGGCCGTCCTAGGGAGAGTATACCACAGGGCGTGGGAAAACGCCACCGGTTTTCCCTGGGCGGCGGCCCGGTTCAGCGTAAAATTTTCAGGATGTTCACCACCTTGCCGATAGTGGTCAGCGGGTCGTTGCCCAGCAGGCCGCCCAACAGGCCTCCGCCGCCCCGGAGCACGCCCCCCACCAAGCTGCCCAGCCCCGGCAGGCCGGGAGGCCCCATGGGCGGGCGGTACCCCATGGGGGGCCGGGCCATGGCCGGGCGGGCAGGCGGGGCGGGTAGGCGCCGGGGCGGATAGGGCGGATGGGCCGGGGCGGCAGGAGCAGGGGGACGGCGGGGGCGGCCCTGGGGCATGGGGCGGCGGGGCCCGGGCGGCCCTCCCGGCTGGGGGCGGCGGGCAGGGGGCTGGAGGCCCCTCTGGGGCGGGTAACGGTTTGGCATGGTCAAAAAAATCGCCTCCTCTTTGGCATTCTATGCCAAAAGGGAGGCTGGCGCAACCGGCCGGTATAGACGGGCGTTTTTTCCCCTATACTAGGGGTGCCCCACAAAAAATAATAGAGGAGGGATTTTCCCATGCTGCACCGCCAAAATAGCGGGCTGGAGCAGCTGCTCCGCCGGGACCCGGAGGCCCAGCGGTTTTACGGCTCCCTGCCCAGCTATGTCCAGGACCTGATCCAGCGCCAGCCCCGGCCGGTTAAATCGGAGGCCCAGCTGCGCCAAAGCGCCGCGGAGATCTTGGAGAGTTTACACTACTAAAGCGGAGAAAGAACGGTTTTGCAATCTCTCTCAATTATGTACACAAGCGCCCCTGGACGCAATCTATTTTTGGCGGCCACTGGTAAACCGTAACCTTTTTGCCCCGCCTTTCACACTCTCCTGTAACAAACCTCGTCCCTCGTGATTGCCCATCCCAAAAAGCAATTACCTCATCCGCATAGGCAATGATTTCTAAGTTTCGATGTAATGGAGCAGCCCGCCCATATCTTCGGTAATCCGGCAGGAACTCGGTTAATTTCATCCCTGTTTGACAGGCATATTCTCTGGCGCAAGCATCAATCCCTTTTGCTCCACCGGATACCAGTTCCGTGGCATAAGCTGGTAAATACTGCGCCAAATCTTTGACCGATAAACCTCTGGAACCCACAACCGCGATCTTCATTCCTTGCGCCGTCCCAAAAAAGAATGCGTCATTTTTCTGTTATATTATCACCATTTTTGTTTTGGCGCAAGTATTTCTCTATAATAACGTCAGAATACTGTTGTAATGGTGGTGGAGAGGCGAAGATGGACAGCAAGCTTTTGCGCTATACGCTGCGTGTGGACCGTACCCTGTTCCAAAAGTTCCGCTATATTGCGGCATCGGAGGGGCGCTCTGCCAACAAGGAGATCGAACAGTATCTGAAAAAACGGGTCCTGGAATACGAGAGGGAATTCGGGAAAATCGAAGTCCCCCAGTGAGCGAGCCGGGGCCGCTGCACCCCCTCAAAATACCGCAAAAAACCGGCCCCAGGCGGAGCAAAGCCGCTTGGGGCCGGTTTTTCCGATTTGGCCTTTCTGCGCCGGTTTTGGGGGTCAGCCGTTCTTTTGGCCGCCCAGCACCTGGTCCAGCAGGTCCGCCGCCCGCAGCACCGTCTCCACGCAGCGCACATCCGGCTTTTTGAAGGTCTTGACGATCTCGTCGCAGGCCTCGGAGCCCATCTGGGCCCGGAACCCCTCCACAAACCGGGTGGTCAGGTCCTTCAGTTCGGGGGTCTCGTGGGCCTTGGTCCGGATGCAGGACATCCCGATGGCGGAGATGCCCGCGCAGAGGGCCCCGCAGGAGGTGCCGCAGCCCATGCCGGCCCCGAAGCCCCCCACCAGCTTGAACGACTCCTCCGGGATCCCCAGCTGGTAGGCATCGTTGGCCGCCCGCAGCAGCGACTCGGCGCAGTTGTAGTTCTGGTTCAGATAGTAGTTTTCCACATAGTCCCTGGTCATGCAAAACACTCCTTCATTGGCTTTCGGGCCCGCGCCCGGTTCTCCCCTCCATGATACCACAGTTTTTCCCCCTTTTCCAGCCGCGGGCGGGTTGCAGGCCTGGGAAAAAACCTGTAAAATAGGGGTAGCGGCAAACGAATCCCGTCTGGAAAGGGGCTGATTTTATGGATGCTGCCACGCTGGTCCTTGCACTGTTCTGTTTTGTCAGTGGAACCGGTTTACAGGCGCCGCCCGCCGCCGGGCCGGGGACGCAGGCCGCCGTCTCGGAGCGCGCGGCCGAGCCTGCGCCGGTGATCCTCCCGGCGACAGCCCCGGAACCGGAGGTCACCCTGCCCCCCGCCGGGGACACAAGCCCCGCCGCCGAATTTTCCCTGCGCGGCGCCTCCGCCGCCGTCGTCTATGTGGGCCCGGACACCGAGATTTCCCAGTACATCCGGGACGAGGGGGCCGCCGCCCAACTGGCGAAGGCTTTCTCCGGCCTCACCCCCCTTTCCGCAGAGCGGATTCCCAAGACCGGGAGCCCCACCGTCACCGTCCACCTGGACCTGGCGGGGGAGCGGCACGCCTACACCATGCAGGCCCCCGGCCGCGACGGGGTCCTCTACTGCAAGGACACCCTGGTGGACGACCTCTTTTCCACCACCGGGTGGCTGGTGGTCCCCGATGCCGGGCTGTACGGCCGGCTGGTGGAATTCTGCTTCACCAACCCCATTCCCCAGTGATGCAGCAAGATGCCCTCATCTGCTTTTTAGCGGATGAGGGCGTCTTTTTTAGAGGTCAGGCCCGGATCTCCTGACGCATAAAGCAGATATAGGAGACCGCGAACGCCACGATCACCAGGGCGATCAGTACCACCAGGTGGGGCCAGACCAGCAGCAGGCTCTGCCCCAGGGAGAGGGGCCCCGCGATGGCCCCCACCGCCTGGGACATGGTCACCACGCCGATGGAACGGACGTTGGGGTTCAGGATGGTGGTAGACGCCTCGCTGAACAGGTAGTAGGGGGAGAGGCGGTTGAGCCCCAGCTCCAGGTTGTAGTTGCTCTCCATGTTCATAAGCCCCTGGATCCCCTCCAGCGGGAAGAGCATGTTGGACACCCCCGCCGCCACCAGGCCCATAAACAGGCTCAAAAACAGCCAGATGGAGATGCAGGCCAGGGCGGCGGTGGCCGCATGGCGGCAGACCACCGAAAAGAGGATGGCCAGCGCCAGCCAGAAGCAGATATACACCCAGGCGATGCCCAAGAAGGCCAGCATCCGCAGCACCTCCTCCAGGCTGGGGTGTACCCCCGCCAGCAGCAGGCCCACCGCGCTCACATACGCCCCCAGGCAGGCCACAATGATCCCCAAGGCGGCCGCCCCGGCCAAAAATTTGGCCTTGATGATGGAATCCCGGTAGATGGGCTGGGCGGCCAGCCGGTTGAGGGTGCCCTGGCTGCGCTCGCTGGTGATGGCGTCAAACCCCAGGGTGATGCCCGCCAGCGGCCCCAAAAAGTTTAAAAAGGTGGCAAAGGAGTAGATGGTGCTGCTGCCGGTGGTGAACAGCTTCAAGAAGAGGAAGGTGGTACTCTCCTGGGCCACCTCCCGCAGGTTGGAGAGGGCTCCCCCCAGGCTGGCGGTGGTGGCGAAAAAGAGCAGCAGCAGGATCAGGAAAAACCGCTTGCTGTCCAGATGGTCGGCCAGCTCCTTGCGGTAGAGGGCGGCCTGCCCGCCCCCCTGGGGTTCGGCGTGGGCCAGCCATTCAGCCCTGTTTTTTTGCAAATTTGCCCAAAAGCCCGCCCCGCTTTTGCTGGGGTTCTGTGTGCGCACCTTGCTCACCTGCCTTTTCAAAATATTTGCGGTAGATCTCATCCAAATCGCCGCCCCGCTGGCGCAGGCTCAGCAGCGTGTAGCCCCCCTGGGCCAGCAGCGGCAGCAGCAGCCCCCGCAGGTCCTGGTGGGACTCCACATGGTAGGCCCCCTCCTGGTCCCGCTGGACCAGGGTGACCCCCTCCAGCTCCTGCAGCCGCTGCTCCAGCGCCTCGTCCGCCGGGGAGACGGCAAATTCCAGGATGTAGAGCCCCTCGTTTTCCAGCTGGCGGCCCAGCTCCTGGATGGGGCCGCAGGCGATCAGCCGCCCCTGGACGAAGATGCCCACCCGGTCGCAGATCCGCTGCACCTGGTAGAGCTGGTGGGAGGAGATCAGGATGGTGCGCCCATCCTGGGTGGAGAGCTGGCGGATCAGGGCGATCAGCTCCCGGGTCCCCTCCGGGTCCAGGCCCAGGGTGGGCTCATCCATGATGATGACGCTGGGGTCCTTCATCAGCACATCCGCAATCCCCAGCCGCTGGCGCATGCCCCGGGAATAGGCGGAGACCTTCCGCTCCGCCGCCTGGGCCATCCCCACCCGCTCCAGCAGCTGCTGGGCCCGCTCCTCGCAGAGGGCGGCGGGCAGGCCGCACAGCTGGCCGGTAAACCGCAGGTTCTCCCGGCCGGTCAGGTCCCCATAGAAGCCCACATTGTCCGGCAGGTAGCCCACCAGCTTTTTTACCTGGATGGGCTGGCGGGTGCAGTCGAAGCCCTGGATCAGCGCCCGGCCGGCGGTGGGTTCGGTGAGGCCCAGCAGCATCAGGGTGGTGGTGGTCTTGCCCGCCCCGTTGGGGCCCAAAAGGCCGAACACCTCCCCCTGGCGCACCGACAGGTTCAGCTCCTCCACCGCCGTCACCGGGCCGTATTTTTTGGTGAGGCCGTGGGTCTCCAGAATGATCCGGTCCTCCATGGTCATCTCCTCCCGTACTTGCGGAAGACATAGGCCAGGCCGGCCAGGGCCGCCAGGAGGATCAGCACCCCCACCACGCCCCAGAGGGTCTCGGTCTTAACGGTGACCCGGAACTCCGCCTGGTCGCTGGCGTCGCTGTTGGAGAGCTTCAGCGTCAGGGCATAGTCCCCCGACAGGGCGTCCTCCGCCGGTTTCACATAGGCGGTGACCTCCTTGGTGGCCCCCGCCTCCAGCAGGTCGATGGTGGATTCGGAGAAGGTCACCGACCACCCGCTGGGGGGCGTGGAGGTCAGGTTCAGGTTCTGCAGGTCCACATTGCCGGTGTTGGTGATGCTCAGGGTCACGGCGCTCTCCTGGTTGGCCTTGGCGTCAAAGCTCAGGCGGCCGCTGGGGGTGGCCAGCACCACCTCGTGGGTGCCGGTGATCACCACCGTCAATTCATCGCTGAGGGTCTCGGCGGAGGAGATGGCCGAGACAGGGATGGTATACTCCCCGGCCTCCACCGTCTCCGGCGGGTTCACCCGGATGCTGAGCCCCTGGCTGCCCCGGGCATCCACCGTCACCGCCGCCACCTGGGTGCTCTCCCCGGAGGGCTGGAAGCCCACCGTCCAGCCCTCCGGCGGGTTGGCGGAGAGGCTGTAGGACTGCTCATTGGGGGTGTTGTTGGTCAGGGTGGTGCTGAAGGTGAAGGTGGTGTCCGAATCCCCCTCCTGCTGGGCGTATTCGGTGGCCAGGGCGCTGCCCCCCACCTGCTCCTCATCCAGCGTCAGCTCCAGCTCCAGGGTGGAGCTGGCCCCGGCGGCACTGGCTGCCAGCGCCACCGTATAGCTGCCGTTGGCGGCATCCGCCGGGATCTCCAGGTTGAAGACCGCCGCCCCGTCGTTGAGGCCGCTCTTGGCGTATACCCGGCTGATCCGGCTGCCGTCCCCGGTGAAGTAGCCGGTCCACCCTTCGGGGATGGAGGCCACCGACAGGGCAGCAGAGAGCCCCGCCCCGCTGGTGTTGGTCAGGTCCAGGTCAAAGGTCAGGCTGTCCCCCGCCCGGGCGGCGATGCCCGGGTAATCGGTGCTCAGCTCCAGGCCGCCGGCGGCGAAGGCCCCCACCGCCAGTGTGCAGGCCAGCACTCCGGCCAGCGCCGCTGCGCCCAGCCGCCGCGCCCAGCCCTGGAGCCGCTTTGTCAGAGTTTTGTTCATCCGATAACTCCCCTTCCGTGTTTTTCAGGGCTGCGCCCCGTCACGGTACCATCATAGCGCCCCAGGCTGAAATGAGCCTGAAAAAAAGGGCGGGGGATTTGTAAAGTTTTTTTGAACACCCGGGCAAAAATGAGAGGGCGGGGAGGCTCTCCCTCCCCGCCCTTTGGCGTTCAGCGGCCCCGCCAAGGGGCCCAGCGCAGCGGCAGCCGCACGCAGAATAGGTTGGTATCCGCCACCGGCTCCACCCAGATCCGCCCGCCGTGCTCCGCCACCGCCTGCCGGGCGATGGCGAGCCCCAGGCCGTAGCTGCCCTGGGCGGGGCGGGCGCCGTCCCCCCGGTAGAACCGATAGAACAGCTTTTTGCGCAGCTGGGGGGGGATCGGCTCCCCCTGGCTGGCCACCGTCAAAAGGCAGTGCCGCCGCCCCAGCCGCCGCAGCTCCACATGTACCGCGCCGCCGGGGGCCGCATACTTGTTGGCGTTGTCCAGAAGGGCCTCCAGCACCCGCTCCAGCCGGGGGGCGCTGCCCCAGAGGGCGATTCCCTCCTCCACCCGGCTGCCCAGCAGGTGGCCATTTTCAAAGAGCACCGGCTCGAAGGCCATCACCCGGTCGTTCACCAGCCGGGAGAGGTCCACCTGGGCCCGCTGCCCGGCGGGGATGCCGCTGTCCGCCCGGGCCAGCTCCAGCAGCTGCTCCACCAGCCCCCGCATGGACACCGACTCCTGGGCGATCCGTTCCACCCGCTGGGGCAGCTGGGCGAGGTCGCAGCCGCTGTCCCGGATCAGCTGGGCGTTGGCCAGGATCACCGTGAGGGGGGTTTTGAGCTCGTGGGAGGCGTCGGCCACAAACTGTTTCTGCCGCCGCCAGGCCTCCTCCACCGGGCGCACCGCCCACTGGGCCAGCCCCAGGCTGATGAGGAAAAAGACCACCAGGCTGGCCGCCCCCGCCGCCAGGCAGCCCCGGGTCAGGCTCTCCATGGCGTGGCGCTCGGAGGAGATGTCCGCAAACAGGATCCGGTGGCTGGTAGGGGTGCGCACCTGGTAGAACCGCAGGTTGTAGTCCTCCAGCACCCCCACCTGGTCGGCAGAGCGGCGGGCCATGGTCAAAATCGGCAGGAGCGCCCCCCGGTACTCCAGGTCGTAGGAGTTGCTGCCCACGGCCAGGATCTCCCCCTCCGGGGTGACATCCAAAAAGAAGTAGGGGGATTGGGCCAGCTGCTGCCGCTCCCCGGGGGAGAGCATCTGCAGGGGGCTGGCCGCCGCCTGGCGCAAAAACTCCACCCCCTCCCGCTCCAGGCTGCGCTGGGTGGAAAACAGCAGGGCGGCGAAGATTGCCCCCAGCATCACCACCACGATGGCCATATTCACACAGACAAACTTGATCTTCAGCCGTCTAATCATCCTGTTGTACCTCCAGGTGGTAGCCCAGGCGGCGCACCGCTTCGATCTGCAGGTTAGAGCCGATGCTCGCGAGCTTTTTGCGCAAAAAGGAGACGTACACCTCCACATGGTTCTCGTCGGCGTTGGAGTCGTAGCCCCACACCCGGGTGAGCAGCGCCTCCTTGGAGAGGTTGCGGTCCCGCGCCCGCAGCAGCTGCTCCATCAGCCCCAGCTCCCGGGCGCTCAGCCGGATGGAGCCCCCCGCCGCGGAGAGCACCCCGGTGGCCAGGTCCAGGGCGGTGTTGCCGTAGGTGAGGGGAGCGCGGCCCTGGGGGTCCTGGCGGCGCAGCAGCGCCTGGACACAGGCCAGCAGCTCCCGGGTGTCGAACGGCTTGGTCAGGTAGTAGTCCGCCCCCTCGTTGAGCCCCTGCACCCGGTCCTCCACCTCCGAGCGGGCGGTGAGCATGAGGATGGGGGTGGGCACCCGCTCCTCCCGCAGCCGCCGGGCCAGGGTGAAGCCGTCCATCCAGGGGAGCATCACATCCAAAACCACCAGGTCGTATCCGCCGGTCTGGGCCAGCCGGTAGCCGGCCTGGCCGTCGTAGGCCGCCTGGGCGGCAAAGCCGTGGACCTGCAGCAGGTCCACAATGGAGTCCGCCAGCCGCCGCTCGTCCTCCACCACCAGGATCTTCACGCCGCGCCCCCCTTTTTCCCGCTTTTTTCTTAGTGTACCACAAAATACTGAAACGGGGCTGAAAAAAACCGCCGCCCGGGAAAATTTCCCGGGCGGCGGCGGGGGCAACACTTAGAGCAGGCTGCGGTAGAGGGCGGCGATCTCCTCCACGCTGGTGTCCCGGGGGTTGCCGGGGCGGCAGGCGTCGGCATAGGCCGACTCGGAGAGGAACTGGATGTCCTCCTCCTTGACGATCTCCTTCAGGTCGGCGGGGATGCCCACATCGTGGCCCAGCTGGCGCACCGCGTCGCAGGCGGCCTTGCGGGCCTCCTCCAGGGTCATGGCGTCCACCCCTTCCACGCCCATGGCCTTGGCGATCTGGCGGTACTTCTCGCCGGTGCAGGGGGCGTTGTACTCCATGACGGTGGGCAGCAGGATGGCGTTGGCCACGCCGTGGGGGGTGTCATACACCGCGCCCAGGCTGTGGGCCATGGAATGGACGATGCCCAGGCCCACATTGGAGAAGCCCATGCCGGCCACATACTGGGCCAGGGCCATCGTCTCCCGGCCCTGGGGGTCGCCGGCCACCGACGCCCGCAGCGACTGGGCGATCAGCTCGATGGCCTTCAGATGGAACATGTCGGTCATCTCCCAGGCGCCCTTGGTGATATAGCCCTCGATGGCGTGGGTCAGGGCGTCCATGCCGGTGGCGGCGGTGAGGCCCTTGGGCATGGTGGCCATCATATCCGGGTCGATCACCGCCACCTCGGGGATGTCGTGGGTGTCCACGCAGACGAACTTGCGCTTTTTCTCCACGTCGGTGATCACGTAGTTGATGGTGACCTCCGCGGCGGTGCCGGCGGTGGTGGGCACGGCGATGGTGAACACCGCGTGGTGCTTGGTGGCGGCGGTGCCCTCCAGGGAGCGCACGTCGGCGAACTCGGGGTTCTCGATGATGATTCCCACCGCCTTGGCGGTATCCATGGAGGAGCCGCCGCCGATGGCCACGATGCAGTCGGCGCCGGAGGCCTTGAAGGCGGCCACGCCGTCCTGGACGTTCTGGATGGTGGGTTGGGCTTGATCTCGCTGTAAACGCTGTAGGGGAAGCCCGCCGCGTCCATCA
>DXES01000166.1 GCA_019114825.1 Candidatus Anaerotruncus excrementipullorum | reverse complement strand
GCAGGTGGCCCGCCCCCGGCTGGAGGCATTGGCCCAGGCGCTGGTCACCAGCCTGGGCTATGGGGCCCAGGCGCTGAGCCAGCACAGCCGCCGGCTGGGGCTGGGGCTGCCCTGGTGCCTATTGCTGGAGCGGCCGCTCCCCCCCGCCTCCCACCTTCTGGAGGAGGCCCAGGAGCTGGGCTGTTCCATCTTCCTGCTGCGGGATTGGACGGTGCAGGAGGCCTGCGCCGCCGCCCAGAGCGCCCCCGACGCCTTCTTTGCGGCAGCGGTGAGGGCCCGGCAGCTGGGGCCCGGCCATGTGCGGCGGCTGGCCGGGGCCTACAACCTGGCGGTCTCGGTGGAGGTGGAGGAGGGCTGGGCCCAGCCGCCGGAGGCCTTCCGGCTGCTGGCCCAGGCGGGGTGCCTGTTTGGGGGGCACCGGGTGTCCGGCCCGCTGAACCCCCTCCAGGAGCACGCCCTCCAGGAGCGGCTGGCCAATGTGGGGTGCTGCTTTTTGGCCTATCTGCCCGGGAGCGGCCAGCTGCCGGGGGAGGACTGGCTTTTGGCGGAGCGGGCCCGGGGGAAATGCAGCCTGGTGCCGCTGCTGCCCGGCTGGGACCTGCGGCAGGTCGCCCGGGCGGTCAGCCCGGGGGTGCCGCTGGCCCGGATCAGCCCCGAGCTGCCGCTGGTGGCCCAGCTAAAGGGCCGGGCGCTGGCCGCCCGTCGGGCGGTGCTGGAGCAGTCGCCCTAAAAGGAGGACACGCACAAAGGGCCGCCCCCGGCAGAAGCCGGGGGCGGCCCTTTGGCTGCCGGAATAGGCCGCTGCCCTTGCAGCGGCCTATTCCGGCAGCGATCCAATTTTGTCCGGACGCTGCCGTCCGGCGTCTCCCAGCGGGAGGAGCTGCCGAGCGGAGGCCCCTGAGAACACAAAACCGCTCCGGGAGCGGTTTTGCAGGTGGGGCGCCCACAAGGGGGGAACCCTTTACAGCTGGCGGCCCATATAGGTAGAGAGGGGACGGAAGCCGTTTTTCTCGTAGAGGGGGCGGCCGATGGGGGTGGATTCCAGTAGCACCAGCCCCGCCCCCGCCTCCCGGGCGGCCTGGAGCAGCCGGTCGATCAGCGCCTGGCCGATCCCCCGGCGGCGGTAGTCGGGATGGGTGTAGATGCTGATCAGCAGGGCGGTCAACCCGGTGGGGTTGGCGCTGATGGGGCTCATCTGGGATAGGCAGACGCCCCCCACCCCCACCGCCCGCTGGCCGTCCATGGCCAAAAAGGTGACATAGCTGCCATCCGCCAGCGCCTGGCGGTAGTAGCGGCGGTTTTCCCGCTCCAGGCGGCTCAGGTCCGCCGTCTCATCCAGATTGTTCATCTCCCGGACCCCCTGTTCCCGCAGCCGGATCAGCAGCTCCACATCCTCCAGGGTCCCTCTGCGATAGGTGATTGCCATCCCCATTCCTCCCTTTTTCCTCCGGCGGCGGCCGGGTCATTGGAACCGCATGAGCTCCCGGAGCAGGCTGCCGTCCACCAGCGCCCGGATCCGGTCGATATAGCCGTCCGGCTCCTGTTTCATGCCCATACGGGCCCATTTGATAATCAGCCCCACAAAGGCGAAGGCGTAAAAATCCGCGATGAACTCCAGCTCCTCCTCGGGGATCCGCCGCTGGCCCATCAGGTCCTCCGCCAGCGAGCGCACCAGCGCGTGGGCGAACTGGGTCAGGTACTCCTGGAAGGAGTTTTGGCCGGGCAGGTCCAGGGCGTTGATATAGAACCGGCGGTTGTCCTGGAGGTAGTGGCAGAGGGCCTTCAGCCCGTCGGTCCAGTGGGCCCGGTCGGAGAAGCTGCCCATATAGGGCAGCGTTTCGGTGTAGTAGATCCAGTTGACCAGCTCATATTTGTCCTTGAAGTGGTAGTAGAAGGTCTGGCGGTTGAGCCCGCTGGCCGCCGCAATATCCCCCACCGAGATCTTGTTCAGCGGCCGGGCGGACATGAGCTTTTTCAGCGCCTGGGCCAACGCCTGTTTGGTGATCTGGGAATCTGCCATCCGTTCACCTCCGTTCCCTCCTATTTTATACCAGTTGCCCCCGCTTTGCAACCATCCGGCCGGGGAATTTGCCCGGTTGCCTTTTGGCGGCAAGTGTGGTACACTTCCTCTAAATAGGAAGGGAGGCTTGCCATTTTGGGACTGAACAGTGAACCGCTCCACGGGGACAACCCCCTGTTGGAGCTGATCGACCGGGGGCTCTCCGCCCTGGAGGCAGGGGAGGCCCCCGACCTCACCCTGGAGGAGCTGGCCCAGGCCTGCCAGCAGGTCCAGGAGGAGGACACCAAATAGAGGGAAAAAACGGGGGGCTCCCGGCCGGCTGGCCGGGAGCCCCCCGCGCCCTTCCCCAGGGGCGTTCAGTACATCGTATGCTCCACCCGCACCACTGCGAAATAGTTGCCCTCCATCTGGCGCACCCGGTCGCGGATGGTCTGGCCCACCACCGGGTCGGGCAGGCGGAACCGGAAGGGCACCGTCACATCGAAGATCAGGTTGGTGTGGGTGGGGCCCTTGACCATCCGGAAGTCGTGGATCCCCAGCTCCGGGTCGATCCCCTGGACCAGGGCGGTCACCCGCTCCTTCATCGCCTGGACCTCCGGGTCATCCACCGCCACCGGGTCCATGTGGATGGTGGCCACGCAGTTGTATTTCTGCTGCAGCTCCAGCTCGATGTGGTCGATCACATCGTGCATCTCCAGGATGTCCCTGGTGCTGGGCACCTCCGCGTGCAGGGAGATGATCCGGCGGCCGGGGCCGTAGTCGTGGACGATCATATCATGGACCCCCACCACCGGCGGGTGGTCCAAAACCGTCTGTTCAATCTCCTGGACCAGGGCGGAGTCGGGGGCCTCCCCCAGCAGGGGGGAGAGGCTGTCCTTGGCGGTATTGAAGCCGCTGTAGAGGATGAACCCGGCCACCAGCAGGCCGGTAATCCCATCCAGCTTGAGCCCGGTGAGGTGGGCGGCCACCGCGCTCACCAGCACGGCGGTGGTGGCCACCGCGTCGGTGAGGCTGTCCACCGAAACCGCCTTCATGGCCGCCGAGTTGATCCGCCGGGAGAGGGTGCGGTTGAACCAGGACATCCACAGCTTCACCAGGATGGAGGCGGCCAAAATCCCCACCGACACCAGGGAGAAGGCCACCTCCTCGGGGTGGAGGATCTTTTCCACCGAGCTTTTTAAGAGCTCCACCCCCACCACCAGGATGGCCGCCGAGATAAACAGCCCCGCCAGATATTCAATCCGCCCGTGGCCAAAGGGGTGTTCCCGGTCGCTGGGGGAGGCGGCCAGGCGGAACCCTACGATGGTCACCACCGAGCTGCCCGCGTCCGAGAGGTTGTTGAAGGCGTCGGCGGTGACGGCGATGGAGCCGCTGAGCAGCCCGGCCAGCAGCTTGGCCGCCGCCAGGCAGAGGTTCAGGAAGATCCCCACCCCGCCGGCGAAGGTGCCGTACCGTTCCCGCACCTTTGGGTCCTGGACCCGGTCCGCATCCTTGATAAACCGCCGCAGCATCTGCTCTAGCATGGTTGACTCCTCCCTACCCGCAAAAAATCCGCAAAAGGAAGGGCCCCAAAGGGCCCTTCCCCCATACCTCCCCCTCAGGGGGATTCCCGTTTCCAAAGGGCGTCCAGCTTCTCCCGCATTTGGGCGCGGCGCTCCTGGGTGGCCTGCTGGTCCAGCCGGAAGCTGCCCAGCTCATGGACCACCACCGAGCCCTCCTGGGCCTGGTCGGGCAGGCGGGCCCGCTCCACGCCGGTGAACTCCCCGTTTTCCGCCTCCAGCACCGCAAACCGGCCCTCGAAGCGGTCGATCACATACCGCATCCCCATCCCTCAGATTTCCTTTTGCAGCTCCAAAAACTGGCGGATGAGGGCCGCAGTGCCCTCGGTGCCCAGCACGCTGCTGTCCACCGTCAGGTGGTAGGTCTCCATCGCCCCCCACTTGTGGTCGGAGTAGGAGTTGTGGTAGGCGGCGCGCTTCTTGTCGGTCTTGGCGATCCGGTCCCGGGCCTCCGACTCGGAGATGCCGTACCGGCGCTGAATCCGGGCCAGCCGGTATTCCAGCGGGGCATGGATGAACACATTCACCACCCCGGGCACCGAGCGCAGGGCATAGTCGGCGCACCGGCCCACAATGACACAGTTCTCCTTCTGGGCCAGCTTGCGGATGGTCTCGAACTGGGCCAGGAACACCTGGTGGCCCAGGGGCATGACCTCCGCGCCGGGGATGATGCCGTGGGTGCCCACCGAAAGGGTATAGAGCAGGCTGCTGGTGGGTCGCTCATCGTTGCTCTCGAAGACCTCCGGGGCCAGGCCGCTCTCTTTGGCCGCCAGGGCCAACAGCTCCTTGTCATAGAAGCCGAAGCCCAGCTGCTGGGCCAACAGCTGGCCGATATCGTGGCCGCCGCTGCCGAACATTCTGCCGATGGTGACGATCCTTCTCTGCGCCATGATGGTCTCCCCTTTCCAATTTAGCTTGGTAAACCCAGTATACACCAAATCCGGGGATTTGTACAGCGCCCGGGGCGGCAAAAAATTACGCAGCAAAGAGGGGAGGCGTCCGCCTCCCCTCTCTATGGTATTTCGCAGTCCTCCTCCGGCTCCTCCAGCTGGGCCAGCTCCAGCGTAAACCAGAACCGCACCCCGTCGGGCAGGTTTTCGGCGCCGTAGTCCTGGCCGTGGGCCTCCAGCACCGCCCGCACCACCGCCAGCCCCAGGCCGTAGCCCTCGCTGGCGGTGCGGGCCTTGTCCGCCCGGTAGAAGCTGTCGAACAGGCTGCCCAGGTCCTCCTGGGCGATGGGGCGGCCGGTATTCTCCACCTCCACCCGGCAGCGCTCCCCCTGGGCAAACGAGCGCACCCGTAGCTGCCCGCCCGCCGGGGTGTATTTCACCGCATTCTCCACCAGGTTCTGGACCACCAATTCGATCTTCTGGTAGTCCGCCTGGACGATCAGCCCGTCGTCCAGCTCCCGCTGGACCGCCAGCCCCTGGCGCTCCAACAGGATCCGCTGGCGCTTGAGCTCCTGGTCCACCACCTCGCTCAGGCAGAAGACCGACTCCTCCACCCGGTCGATGCCGCTCTCCAGCTTGCTCAGACAGAGCAGCCGCCCCACCATCCGGGACAGGCGGTTGCCCTCATTGATGATGATGGCGCAGTACTCCTGGCGCTGGCCGGCCGGCTCCTGCTCCAAAAGCGCCTCCGCGTAGCTGACCATCAGGGCCAGGGGGGTTTTGAAGTCGTGGGAGACGTTGGCCACAAACTGCTGGCGCATCCGGTTGGTCTGCTGCTGGCGCTCCAGGTCGCTCTGGAGCACCTCATTGGCCGCCATCAGCTTACCCACCGCCTCCTTGAGGCTGCGGGACATCTCGTTCACCGAATGGCCCAGCTTGGCGAACTCGTCCTCCCCCTTCACCTGGCACTGCTGGGAGAAATCCAGCTGGGCCACCCGCTGGGCCACCCGCTGCACCTCCCGCACCGGCTTGGTCACCCGGTTGAGCAGGAAGTAGATGGGCACGCTGCCCACCAACAAAATGGCGATCGAGAGGAAGGCGGTGTACTGCACCGCCAGGTCGGCCACCGACTTGATATACTCCCGGGGGGTCTGTAGGTAGAGGTAGGCCCCCTCCCCCAACCGGGTGGCCAGCGCCAGCTCCGGGCGCTGGTCCTGGTCCTCCACCTGCCGCACCTGCAGGGTATCGTCCGCCTGCTCCAGATGCTCCAGCAGCTGCTGGAACCGGCGGTCCGCCTCCTTCTTCAACTGGGGGGGCACATCCATCCAGGCAGGGGGCTCCCGGTCGGGGAACATCTGGGAGGAACGGGAGTGGTAGGTGAGCTCCAGCCGTCCATCCTCCCCCCGGACAAAGAGGCTCACCAGCACATTCTGGTTCTCGATCTGGGAGATCTCATCATAGAGGACCCCCTGGTCCTCCAGGTAGGCTTGGCGGATGCTGCGGGCGGCGTCCCGCAGGTCGTCGGTCTTGCGGCTCTGGTAGAACCCCTCAAAGAGGGTGGAGCCCATGCAGAGCAGCACCACCACATTGGCGGCCATAATCAGCAGGATCAGCGAGAACAGCTTGCCCCGGAAGCTCAGCTTACCCCATCCACTCAAACTTGTACCCCACCTTCCGCACGGTGACGATGCACTTGGCGTAGGGGCCCAGCTTGGCCCGCAGGCATTTGATGTGGGTATCCACCGTACGGTCGTCCCCCTGGTAGTCCATCTCCCACACGGTGCAGAGGATCTGGTCCCGGGTGAGGACGATGTTCTGGTTTTTCACCAGGTAGTAGAGCAGGTCAAACTCCTTGGGGGTGGTGAGGATCCGTTTGCCGTCCACCAGCACCGTCCGCTCCCGGTAGAGCACCTGCACCCCTCCGGCGGACACATCGCTCAGGTCCCCGCCGCCGGTGCGCCGGAGCAGGTTTTTCACCCGGGTGACCAGGATGGTGGGGGAAAAGGGTTTGGAGATATACTCATCCGCCCCCATGGAAAAGCCGTTGAGCTCATCCGGCTCGCTGTCCCGGGCGGTGAGCATCAAAATGGGCACATCCGACCGGGCGCGGATCCGCCGGCAGACCTCGAAGCCGTCCACCCGAGGCATCATCACGTCCAGCATCACCAGCACCACATCCTCGTTTTGTGCAAACAGGTCCAGCGCCTGCTGGCCGTCCGCCGCCTCCACCACCCGGTAGCCCTCCCGCACCAGATAGCTGGCCACCAGCTGGCGCAGCTTGGCCTCGTCCTCCGCGATCAGGATCTTGCTGTCCACGCCATCCACTCCCTCTGTTTAGTCGGTTTTATCCTACGAAATTTCTATGTGGAAATTGTGTGGGAAGTTTGAACTTTCCAAAAAATGCCGTCAAAAAGGCGCCCGGAGGGATCTCCGGACGCCTTTGGCGCAGGGGAAAGATTACTCGGCAATGGTGCCCCAGACCTCGCCGAAGCTGCCGGCGGCATTGGCCTCGTCGGTGTCGATATGCATGGCGGGGGCGTAGCTGGAGCTGACGCGGACCACCACGCCGCCGAACACCAGCGGGCGCTCAGGGGTATCCAGCCGGACGCTGACGATCTGCTTGTCCTGCACGCCCATCTTCTCGGCGGTGGCAGGATCCAGGTGGATGTGGCGCTTGGCCACGATGACACCCTCGGACAGCTCCAGCTCGCCGGCAGGGCCCACCAGCTTGCAGGGGCTGCTGCCCTTCAGGTCGCCGGACTCCCGGCAGGGCGGGGTGATCCCCAGGCCGCGGGCATCGGTATAGGAGACCTCCACCTGGCTCTGGGAGCGGAAGGGCCCCAGCAGGCTCATCTTCAGGGAGCCCTTCGGGCCCACCACGGTGATCTTCTCCTCGCAGGCGAACTGGCCGGGCTGGGAGAGGTTCTTTTTGGGATGGGGCTGGGCGCCGGCGCCGAACAGGGTCTCGAAGTCCTGCTGGGTCAGGTGCAGATGGCGGGCAGAGGTTTCCACAATGAATTTTTCAGACATAGCACAATCCTCCTGAAAACATTTCTGCGAAAATCGCGGTTTCCCGTTCCTATTGTAAGGCATTCGCCCGGCTTTTGCAAGGGGGCGGACGCAATTTCCCGCTATTTCTTTTCCCTGTAGGATGTGGTATACTCTGGGTAAGACCAACCGAACGCAAGGGGGAATCGACAGCATGTATGAGACAATGGAGGCGCTGCGCCAGGCGGCCCTGGGCTGCCAGGGCTGCAAGCTCTGCCAGACCCGCCACAACGTGGTGTTCGGGGCCGGGAACCCCCAGTCCCAGGTGATGTTCATCGGGGAGGGCCCCGGGGAGAACGAGGACCTGCAGGGGGAGCCGTTTGTGGGCCGGGCGGGCCAGCTTTTGGATAAGATGCTGGCCCATGTGGGGCTCAGCCGCCAGGAAAACCTCTATATCACCAACATGGTAAAATGCCGCCCGCCCCAAAACCGGGACCCGGAGAAGGAGGAGGTGGCCGCCTGTATCGGCTTTTTGCGCAACCAGGTCCACCTGATCCGCCCAAAGGTGATCGTCTGCCTGGGGCGGGTGGCCGCCTGCGCGCTGATCGACCCGGCCTTCAAGGTCACCCGGCAGCATGGCATCTTCTATGAAAAGAATGGCTTTCTGATGATGGGCACCTTCCACCCCGCCGCCCTGCTGCGCAATCCCCGCCAAAAGCCGGAAGGGCTGGAGGATCTGATCGCCCTGCGCCAGCTGCTGGACCGGCAGGATTGACACCGGCTTGACAAGCCCCCCGCCGGTAGGGTATGCTGGGGGAAGAGGACGCCGCAGGAGGAAGGTGAACCGGCAGCATGAAGGATGAAAACGGCGTAATGGTCCAATCGGTGGTGCGGGCGCTGGACATCCTCTGCCTGTTCCAACAGGCGGAGGAGCTGGGCATCTCGGAGATCGCCCGGGAGATGGGGCTGGGCAAGAGCACCGCCTATGGGTTGGTAAATTCCCTGGTGAGCCGGGGGTTTTTGGAGCAGTCGGTTACCAGCAAAAAATACCGGCTGGGCATCCGCAATTTTGAGCTGGGGCGGTGTACCCAGCAGCGGATGAACCTGCGGGGGGAGGCCGCCCCGCTGATCAAAGAACTGCTGCTCCCCTACCACGAGACGGTGCATCTGGCCGCCCACTTCCAGGGGGAGGGGGTCTTTTTGGAGACCTTCCCTCTGTTGGGCGCTGCCGCCCTCTCCACCCAGGCCGGCCAGCGGTTCCCCATGCACTGCAGCGGGATGGGCAAGGCGATGCTCGCCTATCTGCCGGAGGAGTACCTGCGGCGGCATATCTTCAACCGGCCGCTGAAGGCCCTCACCCCCTATACCATCACCGATCCGGGGGCCCTGGCGGAGGAGCTGGCCCTGGCCCGCCGGTGCGGCTACGCGGTGGACAATCAGGAGAGTGAGCTGGGGCTGCGGTGCATCGGCGCCCCCATCCTGGATTTCCGGGGCCAGGTGTCCGCCGCGGTGAGCGTCTGCGGCCCGGTCTACCGCATGGATGAACAGCGGATGCAGCAGATTGCCTCCAGCCTGGTCCAGTGCGCCCGGCTGATCTCCCGGCGGATGGGCTACAAGGCAGGATAGCTGCCTGCAAAAATGGAAGCAAAATAGGGCCACCCCTTTTTAGGGGTGGCCCTATTTTTATGGCAGCCGGTCAGGTAGTTTCCGGGCTGGGCTGCTCCCGGAATGCCCGCCGGCGCAGCACCAGGTAACAGATCCCGTGGGTCACAGCGGTGACCAGCCAGGAGAGCGGATAGGAGATATAGAGGATCTGCTGGGTATGCATTGCCTGAAAGACGGTGAAGATCCAGACGATCCGCAGCAGGCAGGAACCCACCAGCGTGACCAGCATAGGGGTGACTGAATAGCCCAGTCCCCGGATGCATCCCGCCAACACATCCATCAGCCCGCAGAGGAAATAGGTGGCGCTGACGATCCCCAGCCGGTAGATGCCATAGGTGATGACTTCCGGGTCGGAGGTATAGATCCCCAGCAGCTGGTTCCCCAGCAGATAGGCCCCCTGGCCCAGCACAATTCCCACCACTGCCACCAGGCCCAGGCACTCCAGCAGTACCCGGTCCACCCGGCGGTAGTTGCGGGCGCCCATATTCTGGCTGGTAAAGCTCAGGGAGGTCTGGTAGACCGCGTTCATAGCGGTATAGACAAAGCCCTCGATGTTGCTGGCTGCGGTATTGCCCGCCACCACCATCCAGCCGAAGGTATTCACCGAGGACTGGATAATTACATTGGAGATATTGAAGAGCACGCTCTGCAGCCCGGCGGGCAGGCCGATGCGCAGGATTGCCCGCAGCTGGTCCCCGTGGATCTTCAACTGGGAGGGGATCAGCTGATAGGCGCCGTGGCTGTGGTAGAGGCAGAGCAGCACCAGCCCTGCGGAGACCGTCTGGGAGATCACCGTGGCAATGGCCACCCCCGCCACCCCCAGGTGGAACTGGATGACAAAGATCAGATTGAAGATCACATTGATTACACCGGCAATAAATAGAAAATACATGGGGCGCTTGGTATCCCCCACCGCCCGCAGGATGGCGGCGCCAAAGTTATAGAGCAGCACAGCGGGCATCCCTATAAAATAGATGCGGATATAGAGGGCCGCCTGTTCCAACACATCCGGGGCGGTGCCCATCAATTCCAACACCGGCCGGGAGAGGGCCAACCCAATGAAGATCAGCGCCACACCGCTGACCCCTGCCGCCAAAAGGGCGGTATGTACCCCCCGGTGTACCGCATGTTCATCCCCCGCGCCATAGCTGCGGGCAATGACCACATTGGCGCCCACCGATAGCCCGATAAACAGGTTCACCATCAGGTTGATCAGCGAAGTGGTGGACCCCACTGCCGCCAGGGCGGTACTGCCAGTAAATTGGCCCACAACAATGATATCTGCCGCATTGAACAACAGCTGCAGGATGCCGGAACACATCAGCGGCAGCGAAAATACCAGAATCTTCCGAAACAGCGGCCCGCTGCACATGTCCATCTCATAGGATCGTCTCACGTTGCCTGCCTCCCAAAACTTTCTGCCGTCCCATATACGGTCTGCCGGCTTCCTTATCATAGCATGGAAGGCTGCCGGTTACAACGCTTTGCCTAAAAAAATGTAAAAATTTCGTAAATAACGGCAAAAATCCCGCCGGAAACCGCCTGCCGGATGGGCAAGCCTCCCACCAAAGCGGGAAACGCCACCGGTCCCCCAACGATACCGCGCCGGATATCCAAAAGGAATGGTGCACTGGGGCCTTTTACGCAATACGATAAAACAACAGAAGCACTGGCAGCCAACCGGAGGAAACAGGCCAGCGCCGCCCGCATGGAAACCTATATCAAGGACGTTTTGAACCTGTAAAGGGAAAAAGTAAGGGAAAACACCCCCAAAAAACACACAAAAAAGCCTGGAAACACGCATGTTTCCAGGCTTTTTCTTTGGCGGAGATGAAGGGATTTGAACCCTTGCGCCGGTTTCCCGACCTACTCCCTTAGCAGGGGAGCCCCTTCACCACTTGGGTACATCTCCAAGTTGGCTGCGATTGTGAGAGATTTGGCGGAGAGAGTGGGATTCGAACCCACGGCTCTTTCGAGTCACTGGTTTTCAAGACCAGCTCCTTAAACCGCTCGGACATCTCTCCGTCCAGCGTAACGGAAATTATTATAGCATAGCGCCCCACAAAATGCAAGAGGGAACCGGAAAAAACCCCGCCTTTTTGGGGGAAATTTACCGGCGGCGGGGTTTTTTGCGCACCGAAAAGCCAAAGGTCCCCAGCGGGGCGCCCAGGGCAAAATAGGCGCCGTGGGCATAGGCGGCCAAACCCGCCCGCTCCAAATGCAGCTTGCCCTGGCGGTCCACCAGCCGCTCCTCCACATCCACCGCCACCACATCCGCCAAAAACATGTGGTGGCTGCCCAGCTCCAATACCTGGCGCACCCGGCACTCGATGGAAAGCGGGCTTTCGGCCAGCAGGGGCGCGGATACCGCCGAAGCGGCCTGGGGGGTGAGGCCGCAGGCGGCAAATTTATCCACCTCCCGGCCGGAGCGCACCCCGCAAAAATCCGCCGCAGGCACCAGCTCCTGGGTGGTCAGATTGAGGACAAACTCCCCCGACTGGCGGATGAGCGGATAGGAAAACCGCCCCGGCCGCACCGAGATATAGGTCATGGCCGGACGGGTGTTCACAATACCGGTCCAGGCGATGGTAAGCAGATTGGGGGCCTCCAGGGTGCCGCAGGTGACCAGCGCAGGCGGCACCGGGGAGAGCAGGGCGCCGGGTTTCCAGACCAGCTTGGACATGGGATACCACTCCTTTTTACAGTCCCAGAACTCCACCCTGTCCCCATTCGGTGCGCTGGGCGGTTTTCTCTGTAGCCGGTCTGTATTATAGCATGGAGCTGCCCATTGGCGCAAGGGCCTGCTCAACGATATACAGAGCCGGGAACCGCAATGCCCCGATCAAAATCTAAAAAAAGGAGGGAGATCACATGTTCTGGGGATTTTCGCTGTTGGAAACCATCTTTCCCATCCTATTTTTCATGGCTTTCAGCCTGGTGCTAGGGATCTTTATCCTAAGCCTGGTGCGGGGGATCCAAACCTACCGGAAAAACAACGCCGCCCCAGTGCTCACCGTCCAGTGCCGGGTGGTGGACAAACGGATGGAGGTCTCCCACCGGATGGATGGGGATGCGCTCCCCCACTCGTTTGTCCGCTACTATGCCACCTTTCAGGTGGAGAGCGGGGACCGTTTGGAATTTGCAATGGAGGGCCGGGACTATGGCCAGCTGGCCCAGGGGGATTTGGGACGCCTCACCTTCCAGGGGACCCGCTATCTGGGGTTCCGGCGGTCCTCCTAAGCCAATTCCAGACATTCTCCCGCATGCAGGGTTGCAGCTTTTGGGGCCGAGTATTATAATAATAGGAAAAGCTGGGGCAGCGGCCCCCAAAAGTTGATCTAGAATGGAGGCGTTCTCATGCGGGATGGTTTGATACGGGTGGCGGTTGCAACCCCTCGGTTGCGGGTGGCGGACTGCGCTTTCAACGCCCAGGCAACGGTGGAATTGGCCCGACAGGCGGCGGAAAAGCAGGTGCGGGTGCTGGTCTTCCCAGAATTGGGGCTCACCGGCGCCACCTGTGGCGACCTATTTTTACAGCCCACGCTGTTGGATGGGGCCTGGCAGGCACTGGAACAGGTGCGCCGCCAGACGGCGGAGCTGGGGATCCTGTTGTTTGTGGGGCTGCCGGTGCGCCATGCGGGCAAGCTCTACAACTGTGCAGCAGCCCTCTGCGGCGGGCAGCTGCTGGGGCTGGTCTCCAAGACCCGCCTAGATGACTATGGGGTATCCTGCGGGCGCCGGTGGTTCACCGCTTCCCCCCAGAAAACCAACTATTGGGACGGTTGCTTCGACCGGATGGTACCCTTTGGCAAGGATCTGCTCTTTTGCTGCAACGAGCTGCCCGACCTGATGATTGCGGCGGAGCTGGGCGAGGACCTGCAGGCCCCCAATCCCCCCTCGGCAGGGCATGCGGTTGCCGGGGCCACCGTGGTGGTCAACCTGTCCGCCTCCAACGAGACGGCGGGCGCAGCCAGCCGCCGCCGGGCGCTGGTCACCGGTCAATCCGCCCGGCTGACCTGCGGCTACCTCTATGCCGGCGCAGGCACCGGGGAATCCACCACCGACCTGGTATTTGCCGGCCACAATCTGATCGCTGAAAATGGGGTGCTGCTGGCCGAGAGCCCCCGCTATACCGAAGGGCTCACCATCACCGAGCTGGATGTGGGGCAGCTGGCCTATGAGCGCCGGCGGGCAAACGCCTTCCCGCCCCATCTGGCCCAGGGCTATCTGCTGGTCTCCTTCTCCCTGCCGGTGTCCGAGACCCCCTTGAGCCGCCCGGTCTCCCCCACCCCCTTCCTCCCCCAGGACCCCGCCCAGCGGGAGGCCTGCTGCCAGGAGATTCTGCAGCTCCAGGCCTGGGGGCTCTGCCGCCGGCTGGAGCACACCCAGTCCAAAAAGGCGCTCATCGGGGTCTCCGGCGGGCTGGATTCGGCCCTGGCCCTGCTGGTAGCCGCCCGGGCAACCGACCTGATGGGCAGGCCCCGCAGCGACCTGTTGGCGGTGACCATGCCCTGCTTTGGCACCACCGCCCGCACAAAGGGCAATGCCGAGCTGTTGGCCGAGCGGCTGGGGGCCACCCTGCGGCAGGTGGATATCAAGGCCTCGGTGGACCTGCACTTCCGGGATATCGGCCACGACCCGGCGGTACGGGATGTGACCTATGAAAATGCCCAGGCCCGGGAGCGCACCCAGGTGCTCATGGATCTGGCCAACGACTGCGGCGGCCTGGTGGTGGGCACGGGGGACCTGTCCGAGCTGGCCCTGGGGTGGGCCACCTACAGCGGGGACCACATGTCCATGTATGGGGTAAATGCCTCCATTCCCAAGACGCTGGTCCGCCAGCTGGTGGACTACGAGGCCCGGCACGCCGCCGACCCCGCCCTGGGGCAGGTGCTCCTGGATATCCTGGACACCCCGGTGAGCCCCGAGCTGCTCCCCGCCAGCCAGGGGGAGATCCAGCAGCGGACCGAGGACCTGGTGGGGCCGTATGCGCTCCATGATTTCTTCCTCTACCACCTGGTCCGCGGGGGATGCCCCCCCAGAAAGCTGCTGCGGCTGGCCCTCTGCGCCTTTGGCGAAACCTACAGCCGCCGGACGGTGCTCCACTGGATGGAGGTGTTCTGCCGCCGGTTTTTCTCCCAGCAGTATAAACGCTCCTGCCTGCCGGACGGCCCCAAGGTGGGGCCGGTCTCCCTCTCCCCCCGGGGGGATTGGCGGATGCCCAGCGACGCCCAGGCTGCCCTGTGGCTGGCTGAGATCCAGGCCCTGCAGGCGGCGGAAAACTAACCCGGATCCCCAAAGCGGGCGCCCCGGGGCCGGATGGCCCCGGGGCGCCCTTCTGCGGCCCTTTTTTAGAGTCCCCGCTCCGCCAGCAGCTCTTCAAAGGCTGCCAGCGTCCGCCCGGCCACCTGGTCCGCCTGGGCGAAGTCCATCGCCTGGAGATAGTACCCCTCCAGCTGGTCATGGAGCTGCTTGGCCTCCCCCAGCAGCCGCCCGGCGGCCTCCACCAGCTGGGCGGCCGCCTTGCGGTTGGCGGCCAGGCGCTTTTTCTGGCGGCGCAGCCCGTCCGGGTCGGTAAACCGCCGGGCCCGGACCACCCGGTCGGCGGCCAGGGTGGGGCGGTGGGCGGCATTGGCGGTGAAAAAGCCCAGCTCCAGCCCCGGCACAAACAGGTGCTCCAGCTTCTCATAGGGGGCCAACGGGCAGTAGCAGCTGATCACATCCCATCCAGCCTCCAGCGCCGCCTGGCGCAGGGCCCCCAGGATCAGCCGGGAGGAGGCGCCGTAGTCGTCCTCCAATAGGTACACCCGGCGGCAGAGGGCCTGGACGGTCTCCTGGAAAAAGACCGGGCCCCGGTTGGTGACACAGGAGAGGAACCGCACCGCCTCCCGGCCCCGGGGCTGGGGCCCCCGGGGGAACTGCTGGCGGGCGATCCGGCCGGCGGCCCCCAGGGCCTTGTCCCGGTCGGTGGCCTCCTGGGCGATGCGGAAGCTGTCGCCGGTGAAGCTGGCGGCCGCGGCCAACAGGCGGCAGCAGTGCTCATGGCAGCGGCTGATCCGCTGGGACAGGGGGATCAGCTGCCCCCGCTGGGCGTAGAGCTGCTCCCCATCCCAGCAGCCGGACAGGTCCACCAGCTGCTCAAACGCCCCGGGGAACCTGGGCTCGATGGCATGGGGGGCGGTGCCGTCCGCAATGGCGGCCTTCAGGTCGTGGAGGATCACCCCGTCCAGGCTGTCCGCATCGGAGGAACAGTGGATCAGCTCGATCCGGCCGCACCGGCCCTGGGCCAGCTGGGCCACCCGCCCCATCAGGGTGGATTTGCCGGTGCCCGGCCCGCCCTTGAGCACATATTCCCGCCAGCCCTCCCGCCAATCGGCCAGCTGGTCGAAGCGGGAGACAAACCCCTGGGGGGTGTTGGCGCCTAGAAAAAAGTGAAGTGGTTGCGCGGTATTGGTCATAGTCGCTCCTCCCAATTTGATCGTTACCCTATGGTATTCCGCCGGGGGACATTTGGTCACCGGCGGCGGGAGGGGGCAA
>DXES01000004.1 GCA_019114825.1 Candidatus Anaerotruncus excrementipullorum | reverse complement strand
TCCATAAACACATGCCCCGGGTGGGCGATCTGCCCATCCAACAGGATCTCCCCGGCGCTCACCAGCCGGAACCCCAGCTTGGTATAGAGGCCCACGGCGGGCTGATTCTGGCCGCCGGTATCCAGCCGGATGGCCTTGCAGCCCAGCTGCCGGGCCTCCTCCATCGCCCGGTGGACGATCAGGGTGCCCAGCCCCTGCCCCGCCAGGGAGGGGCGGACGCAGAGGGTATGGATCACCAGGGCCTCCCCCGGCCCGGCCGGGCAGCTCCAGGGGATCTGGGCATATTCGGGGGGCTGGTCCCGGTTGAGGATGACGCTGGCCAGGATCCGGCCGTCCTCCTCCAGCACATAGAGGGAACCCGCCTCCAGGCTCTGCTGGGCGGTCTGGCGGGTGGGGTAGACCCCCCGTTTCCACACCGTCCAGGGGTGGTGGGTCTCCTCGTGGTCAAAAAATTCCCCGTAGCTGTCCTCCACCCCATCCAGGTCGGCGGCAGCCGCTTTGCGGAACACCATGGGAAAAAGCACTCCTTTTCATCAAGATTGCCCCGCCCAGGGGCAAAAAAACGCCCCGGGGGTTCCCCGGGGCGTTTTGCTGCGTTTCGTTTCCGCCCGTAGGGGGAAAACTTATTTCGCCACGTCCTTGAGCATGTCGTCCAGGATGTCGCAGACGTCGGTGCAGTAGGTGGGGCAGTTCTTCAGGGGGCCAGTGGCGCCGCCGCCCATGATCTTCTCGGAGTCGCCGGGCTTGGAGAAGTCATAGCCGCCCAGCAGGTCACGGCAGAGCAGGGAGCCGTGCTTGGCAATGAACCGCTGCTCGAACTCGTTGATCTTCTCCACCATCTTGGCGTTCTGCTCGCCGGAATGGGGCTGGTTGTAGCCATAGACCGCGCACAGGGTGATCACCGCAGCGCTGATGGTGCCGCAGGTATCGCCATGGAAGCAGCCGCCGCCCAGGCCGGCGCTCAGCTTGAGCATCAGGTCCTTGTCCAGGCCCACCATCTCGGCGGTGTGGGAGAGGACGCACTGGGAGCAGTGGAAGCCCTGGCCCAGCATAAAGTCGGCCGCTTTTTCAACTGTCATTTTCTCTGCCATGGTAGATTTCCTCCTTAAATGCTGCCAAAATTTATCCCTTGGAAAGGGGCCGCCCCCGGCCCGGGGACGGCGTCCCTTGAAAGGCTCAGTTAAAGTTGTACTTGTCCATAATCGGCTGGCGGCCCTGGGTCTTGTCGTTGAAATACTCATACAGGCTGATGCCCAGGTAGGAGCCGCTGATGTTGTAGAGGTTCTTGTAGCCGTTGCCCGCCAGGCAGCACAGGGCGTAGTAGCTGCGCTGGCTGGAACGGCAGTGCAGGTAGACGGGCACATCCTGGGGGATCTCGTCCATCCGCTGGCGCAGCTGGGAGAGGGGGATGTTGTGGGCGCCGTTCAGGTGGCCGGCGGCGAACTCATTGGGCTCCCGCACATCCACGATAAAGGCGCCGGATTCCACCAGCCCCCGCACCTGGTCCACATGGACCTGGCGGAAGGTGCCATAGAGCACATTGAGCCCCACCAGGGCGGCCTGGTTCACCACATCCTTGGCGGTGCCAAAGACGGGGGAGTAGCAGAGCTCCAGCTCCTTCAGGTCCTCCAGGGTGGCCCCCATGGTGATCATCGCGGCCAGCACATCCGCCCGCTTGTCCGCGGCCCCCTGGCCGATGGCCTGGGCGCCCAGGATCCTGCCGGTGGGCACCTCGAACACCAGCTTAAAGGCCATGTAGTGGCTGCCGGGCATGAGGCCCACCTTGTCGGGCGGGAAGACCAGCACCGAGTCGAAGGAGTAGCCCGCCTTGGCGGCCGCCTTCTCGTTGAGGCCGGTGCAGGCGGCATTCTGGCCGAACACCCGGATGCAGGAGGAGCCGATGAAGCCGTTGTTGTTGCTGGGGATGCCGTACATATGGTTGGCGGCGGCGCGGGCCTGGCGCTGGGCCGGGCCGGCCAGGGCCAGCCGCCCGGGCTGATGGGTGAGGGCATTATAGTACTCGATGGCGTCCCCCACCGCGTAGATATCCGGGTCGCTGGTCTGGAAGTTGTGGTTCACCTTGATCCCCCGGGTCTCGCCGATCTCCAGCCCGGCGGCCTTGGCCAGGGTGGTCTCGGGGGCCACGCCGATGGCCATGACCACCGCGTCGGCGGGGATGGATTCCTCCTTGCCCTCCCGCTGGACCTTCACACAGCCGTCCTCCACGGCGGTGAGGGTGGTGGACAGGTAGAGCTGCACCCCGTGGTCATCCAGCTCCTTGTGGAGGATCTGGACCATATCGTAATCAAAGGGGGCCATGATCTGGTTGGTGCCCTCGATGACGCAGACCTGCTTGCCCGCCTCCTTGAGGTTTTCGGCGGTCTCGATGCCGATGAAGCCGCCGCCCACCACGGCGACCTTCTCGATGCCGGCGGCGGAGACATACTCCTTGAGCTTGACGATGTCGGTGACATTGCGCACCGCAAACACGTTGGCCCGGTCGATGCCGGCGATGCTCCGGGGCAGGATGGGGTTGGCGCCGGGGGCGAGCACCAGCTTGTCATAGGATTCCTCATAGGTCTCGCCGGTGGCCAGGTTGCGGGCCACCACCTTTTTCTCCGCCCGCTTGATCTCGATGACCTCGGTGTTCACCCGGGCGTCGATGTCGTGCTGGGCGTGGAACTTTTCGGGGGTCATGAGCACCAGCGCGTCGCTGGTGGCCACCGTGCCGCTCAGGTAATAGGGCAGGCAGCAGTTGGAGAAGGAGACATGCTCCCCCCGCTCGAACATGACGATCTGGGCTTTGGCATCCAGCCTCCGCACCCGGGCGGCCGCGGAGGCCCCGCCGGCCACGCCGCCCACAACAACCAATTTCATAGATGCATCCTCCGTTTTTTATTTTTCCCAGCCCATAGGGGAACTGATGTCCTACTACCTATAGGATATCCCTTTTTGGGCGGAAAGTCAATTGTTTCACAAAAAAAGCGGCCCGCCAAATTGCCCAAAGGGATTGGCGGGCCGTTGTTCAATTTTCCTCAACCGGCTGGGGCTGGGGGGCCAGTTTGGCCACCCGGGCCTGGACAATCCGGTGTTTCTGCACCAGGTCCACCCAGATATGCAGGCCGTTGACCTCCAATTCAAAGGTGGAGCCGTCCTGGGGGATGGTGTGCAGGCGGCTAAAGACCATGCCGCCCAGCGTCTCGTAGTCCTCGTCCTCCGGCAGCGCCACCCCCAGCGCCTCGGAGAGGGTGTCGATATCCACCGCGCCGCTCACCCGCCAGAGGTTCTCCCCCAGCCGCTCGATCTCCTCCGGCTCCTGGGGGTCGAATTCGTCGTAGATGTTGCCCACGATCTCCTCCAGCAGGTCCTCCATGGTGATCAGGCCGGCGGTCTCGCCGTATTCATCCAGCACGATGCACAGGTGGATCTTCTTCTGCTGCATATCGTGGAAGAGCACCGAGCAGCGCACGCTCTCGGGGACAAAGTAGGGGGCGCGCAAAAGCTCCCGCACCGGGCGGGGGTTGGGGCGGCCCTGCTCCAGCAGGAAGTCCCGGGCGGCCAGCACGCCGGTGATGTGGTTGATGTCGGTCTCATACACCGGGAAGCGGGACAGGCCGGTCTGGGCGATGATCCGGGAGATCTCCTCCGGCGGGGTATCCGCCTGCAGCCCCCGCATCTCGGAGACGTGGGTCATGGTGTCGCTGGCCACACAGTCGCCGAAGTCGAAGACGTTTTCGATCCACTGCTTCTCCTCCGGCTGGATGGTGCCCCGCTCCTCGCCCATGTCCACCATCAGGCGGATCTCCTCCTCGGTGACCTCCTCCTCCTCGGCCTCGGCCTTCAGCCGCAGCAGCCGGAGCATGGTGTTGGTGGAGAAGGAGAGGAAGGCCACCACCGGCCGGGCCACCTTCATCAAAAAGAGCACCGGGCCGCTGGCGATCCGGGCCACCGCATAGGTCTTCTGCATGGCGATCCGCTTGGGCACCAGCTCCCCGAAGATCAGCATGAAGTAGGAGAGGATACAGGTGATCAAAATCAGCGACAGGGGCTCCAGCACCGCCATGGGCAGCACCTGGAAGCCCAGGGTGTTGTACACCCAGTTGGTCAGCGGCTCGGAAAAGCTGTCGGCGGCGAAGGCGCTGCCCAAAAGGCCGGCCAGGGTGATGCCGATCTGGATGGTGGAGAGGAAGCCGGAGGGCTCCTCCACCAGCTTTAAGAGCCGCCGGGCGGTGGCGTCCCCCTCCTCCGCCTGTTTTTTCAGCTTGGCGGGGGTCAGGGAGATGACCGCGATCTCAGTCATGGCGAAGAAGGCGTTGAGCAAAATCAGCGCCACCTGGATGGCGAGCTGTTGGGGTAAATGGTTCATAGCGGACTCCTTTTTCGTTTCTCAGGGTGTGGCGGGCGGATAGGCGGGCGGATGCCCGGTCCGGAGGCCTCCCGGAAGGGGAAAAAGGCGTCGGGCTGGGGGCGGATGGCGGGGGCGTAGCCGGCGTTGTCGCCGGCAGCGTCGCCGTCGTCGGCAGTGTCCATGGGGATACCGTCCTTTCATAAGCAGTTGCATTCCCTATTTTAAAGGACGCCCAGCCGGTTTGTCAAGCGGCGGGCGGGCGCGCCTGGGGCTTTGGCGCGCCCTGGGGCGCCCTGAGCGGCCAGCGCGCCCGCTGGCCGCCGCCGCAGGCGCAAAAACGGGCCGGGGGACGGCTATGCGCCGTCCCCCGGCCCCAAAGGGTGTTTTCCAATTAAAAGAGGGCCGCCAAAACCCAGTAGTACCCCACCATCAGCACGCAGAAGAGCAGCGCCCGGGGCAGCGTCTGGCGTACCAGCTCCCCCAGGGTGACCTTGTAGTAGTCGGAGGCCACCACCAGGCAGACGTGGGTGGGGGAGATCTGGCTGGCCGCATGGCAGGCGCACATGAGCAGCACCATCAGCGGCATCCCCCCGTCCGGCAGGGCGGCGAAGGCCAGCGGGGTGCCCAGGGCGATGATCCCGCTGGCGCCGCTGATGATCCCGCCCAGGAAGAACAGCAGCGTAAAGATCAGGTAGGGGGGGATGGGCAGGCCGGAGAGGGTCTGGGGCAGCTGCTCCAGCACCCCCGTGTAGGCCAAGAACTCCTTGAGCACCAGCACCAAAAAGGTGTTGCCCAACAGCTTTTTCTCAAAGGCGGTGGCCACCATGGGCAGCAGCTCCCGGGGCTTAAACCGGTGGACCACCGCCACCGCCAGGATGGACACCAGCACCGCCGAAACCACCTGCAGGCCCAGCGCCAGGATCAGCACCAGGATCAGCAGCAGCGACCACAGGTGCTGGAACAGGTGCAGCGCGTCCGCCCGCCGGTCCTGGCTGGGGGGCGTGCCCGGGTCCCGGGGCAGCCGCCGCAGGAAGGGGAAATACCCCAGCAGCGCCAGCACGATCATGGGGATCACCATCCCCGCCATGAAGGAGGGCAGCGGCACCCCCGAGAGGGTGACCATCAGGAGCACCCCCGAATAGGTGGGCAGGGTGCTCTCGGGGATGTGGCGCATCCAGCTGGTGACGAACGCCTGCTCCCGGGGGGTGAGGTAGCCGTCGGAGGCGTCCTTCACAATGTCCCCGCAGAGGATCATGGCCGCGGCGGAGGGCAGCAGCCCGATGAACAGCGGCGCCACCCCGGCGTTCACCCGCCGGTTGTGGAACAGGCCGTTCAGGTCCTGCTGGGCCAGCTTGATCTGCTGGCGGGCCTCCAGCATCCGCTGGAGGTAGGTGATCAGATAGAGGGAGACCAGGACCGAAAAGGAGTTCCAGTCGGTGAACACCCGGGCCACCAGCCCCGGCCAGGCCACCGGGGAGACCCCGAACAGCAGGGCGGTGGCCAGCACCCCTCCGGAGAGGGAGAGCCACAGCGGCCGGCGCAATGCCAGCAGCACCACAATCACCAAAAAGACCACCGCGAGTTTTACCAGCTGCAGCTGCGCCATCCTTTACCTCATTTCCGCCCCAGGGGCCAAGTCGTTTTCCGGGGATTCCCCCGCCTTTATCCTATCGCAAATTCCCTGTTTATGGAAGTGACCGGCCAATTTTTGAGCCGCTCTACTTTTTGTGAGTGCCCCCGCTACATCGGGAAGGCGGCGATGGCCAGGGACATAAAGAGGGGCACCGTCCCAATCATCAGCAGCATCCCCTGGACCACCGCCCGGGAGGCGTAGGCCGGCTCGCAGTTATACTGCTGGGCGAACACCACGCACAGCGACGCGCTGGGCAGGCAGGCCGCCAGGCAGCAGGTGAGGGCCACCAGGTTGGGCACCCCGGGGATCAGCCACAGCGCCCCCAGCACAATTAGGGGGAAGACCGCCAGCCGCAGGGCGGAGATGAAATAGGAGTAGGGGTCCAGGAGGATCTGCCCCAGCCGCACCTGCACCAGCGAGCAGCCGATCAGCAGCATGGACAGCGGCACCACCATGTTCCCCAGGGTGGAGAGGGTGTCCTGGATGAAATAGGGGAACCGGAAGGGGGAGACATAGAGGAGGATGGCGATGATGGAGGCCACCGAGACCGGCACCTGGAAGATCGACTTGAGCTGGAATTTTTTCTGCCCGCTGATCATCGCCACGCCGATGGTGAAGAAGAAGAGGATCCACACCATATTGAACACCACCGCGTACAAAAGCCCCTCCGACCCCATCAGCTCCTCCGCCAGGGGGAAGCCGATGAAGGCGGTGTTGGCGAATACCGCCATCAGCGAAAAGAGGGTCCGCCTCTTTTCGCTCAGGGGCAGCAGCCGCCCCACCGCCCGGGTGAACACCAGGGCGGCCACATAGTAGCAGACCGCCACCGCCACCACGATCAACAGGTTCCGGGAGAGCTCCAGGGAGAAGACGTTGTTGGCGCTGGTGAGCACGTTGGCGGGCAGGGCCACCTTCATCATAAAGCTGGTGAGCCCGTCCTGGAGCTGCTGGTTGATGATCTCCTTTTTGCGCAGGAAATACCCCAGCGCCACCAAAATAGCGATCTTCCCCATGATATTTAATAGGATTGTGAGCATGGACGCGGTTCCTCCAATCATAAGACATCCGACCTGAAAAAGGCGCAACAGTCACAGTATAAGCGAAAAGGCGGCAGAATGCAAGCAAAAAGGCCGCCCCTGCGGCCTTTTTCCGGCGGGTTCCGGCATTTTTTTCCCGGCGGGCCGGGTAAAATGGGGTGGCAGGGGGGGGTCACTGGACCCACACCACCGCCGCCACCCCCAGCCCCAGGCTCAGGGCGGCATAGAGGGCGGCCAGCCCCGGCCGCCCGGCCCGCAAGAGGTCCCCCGTCTCCAGGGCGAAGGTGGAGAAGGTGGTGAACCCGCCGCAGATGCCGGTCTTGAGGAAGAGGACCAGCCGGGGGTTCAGGCAGCTCCCCCGCAGGGCCGCGGAGGCGATCAGGCCGATGGCCAGCGCCCCCGCCAGGTTGATGGCCAGGGTGTGGAAGGGGAAGGGGCCCCCTTGCCCAGGGGGATCAGGCTCACCAGGTAGCGGCAGACCGAGCCCAAGAAGCCCCCCACCCCCACCGCAAGGCAGTTCCAGAACATGATGGGCACCTCCTTTTGTCAGGGCGGCGGCGGCCAGAAGGCGGCCGGGCAGTGGGCCCCCGGCCGGGCGGGCGGCCAGGGGCGGGTGGGCGGGTTGCCCTCGCCGCCAAAGGGCGGGCGAAACTGCCGCCCGGTTTCGGCGGCGGGGTCCGGCCCGGCGGGCAGCCGCCGCCCGCCGGTGAAGCCGTTCTGGTGGAGCACCTTCTCCAGCGAGCCCTCCATCAGCCGGATGAACTGCTCCAGTTCGGGGGGCGAGGCGGCCCCCTTCTGGCGGATCCACCCCACCTGCATCCGGTCGTCCCCGCCCCGCAGGGGGATGGTGACGATGCCGGGGCTGATGATATGGGGCAGCAGGCAGCCGGAGCCGGTGGTGTAGGCGTCGGTGTTGCGGATGATGCTGAGCATGGTGGACCGGTCGGTGACATAGATCGACTTGGCCATGTCCGGCAGGTCCACCTCCTCCGAAAAGTTCAGGGAGTCGCCCCCCTGGTCGTAGCAGACGCAGGGGTAGGGGGTCAGCTGGGCGGCAGAGAGCATCTGCTCGGCGGCCAGGGGGTGGCTGGCCCGCAGGTAGACATGGGAGGAGAACTCCCCCAGCGGGTGGAACTCCAGGCCGTGCTTTAAGAGCAGCTGGCGCATAAAGTGGCGGGTGGAGTTGGAGACATACAGCACCCCCAGCTGGCTGCGCTGCTCCAGCACGTCGCTGATCACCTGGGAGGTCTTGCCCTCCCGGATGTTCACCGTGTAGCGGGGGGCCTGGGCCAGCTGCTGGTTGAGGAAGTCGATCATGGCGTCGATCAAAAAGATGTAGTGCTGGGAGGAGATGGACAGGCGCAGGGCCTCGTCCGCCTCCTTTTTGGCGAAGTGGGCGGTCATGCTGGCCGCCTGCTCCAGGATCGACTGGGCGTAGGTGAGCAGCTCGATGCCCTCGGCGGTGAAGGAGGCGCCGGTGCGGCTGCGCTCAAAGATGGTGATCCCCAATTCCTCCTCCAGCTCCCGCACCGCCTTGCTCAGGCTGGGCTGGGAGATGAACAGCTTCTGGGCGGCGGCGGTGATCGAGCTGCAGTGGAAAACCTCCACCACATACCGCAGCTGCTGTAGGGTCACAGGCGGTCCCCCCTTTCCATCCATAGCGTAAGGCTATGGATATTGTGAAAAAATGGGTATTTTTCAAATCTCACTTAGTATGCTATTATTATAACGGAAAGCGGGAAAATGTCAATTTCCCCGCCCCGGAAAACTGCCCCCCGCGGGGCGAATCACATGTCTCTAATGACAAAAGGAGGAATTTGTGATGAAAGAAAAAGGCATGATGACACGGCTGACCCATGCCGGCGAGAACGCGATGGCGAAAAAGATCGCCCATTCGGTGTCGGTGCCCAAGGTCGTGCCCATCTACATGAGCAGCGTCTTCTCCTTTGACGATGTGGAGTCGCTGGACGCGGTGTATGCCGGCCAGGCGGACGGCTACATCTACTCCCGCAACGGCAACCCCGGCACCGACTGCGTGGAAGAGGTGCTGGCCACTGCCGAGGGCTGCGACGGCGCGCTGGTGTTCGCCTCCGGTATGGCGGCCATCATCACCACCCTGCTCTCCCAGGTCCAGAAGGGCGACCACATCCTCTCCTCCCCGGTGCTCTACGGCGGCGTCTATGAGTTCCTCAAGTACGAGTGCCCCCGGTTCGGCATCGAGGTGACCTTTGCCAACTTCGAGAAGGAGGACATCGCCTCCCTGATCCGCCCCAACACCAAGGTGCTCTACACCGAGACCATCTCCAACCCGCTGATGGAGGTGGAGGACCTGCCCAAGGTGGCCAAGATCGCCCATGAGCACGGCTGCAAGCTGATCGTGGACAACACCTTTGCCACCGCCGCCGTGGCCCGTCCGCTGGATATGGGCGCGGATATCGTGGTCTACAGCGCCACCAAGTACCTGGGCGGCCACAGCGATATCGTGGGCGGCGCCGTCTGCGCCAACAAGGAGAACATCGACCACATCCGCCACTACTTCACCCTCTACGGCGGCATCATGGGGCCGTTCGACGCCTGGCTGCTCACCCGCAGCATGCGGACGCTGGAGATGCGCATGGAGCGCCACTCCGCCAACGCCATGAAGGTGGCCGAGTTCTTCGAGAAGCACCCGAAGATCGAGCGGGTCTACTACCCCGGCCTGGAGTCCTCCCCCTATAAGAAGCGCACCCAGGAGCTGTTCATCGAAGGCCGCTGTGGCGGCATGCTCTCCGCCGATATCGCCGGCGGCGAGAAGGGCGCCTCCACCTTTATCCGGGAGTGCCAGACGGTGAAGTTCGTCCCCAGCCTGGCGGGCGTCTCCACCACCATCTCCTACCCCGCCAAGACCTCCCACCGGGCCTACACCCCCGAGGAGATGAAGGCGGTGGGCATCTCCATGGGCCAGCTGCGGTTCTCCATCGGCCTGGAGAATATCGACGACGTCCTGGAAGAGTTTGACAACGCCCTGAAGAAGGTTTAATATGGAAGGGGGCGCAGGGGACGGCTCGAAGGGCCGCCCCCTGCCCCTGTACCAGCAAATAGAAAGGAGGGGCCGCGATGAGAGATTTCGCAGCCATAGCACAACCCTACCAGGAGGAGATCGCCCGCTGCGCCAGCGAGCTGATCCAGCTCCCCTCCCACTCCACCCATGAACAGGACATGGCCAAGTACGTGGAGCAGAAGATGCGGGACTTGGGCTACGACAAGGTGGAGGTGGACCGGTACGGCAACGTATTCGGCACCGTGAAGGGGACCGGCGGCGGCAGCTCGGTGCTGCTCAACTGCCATATGGACGTGGTGGACGAGGGCGACCCCGCCAAATGGAAGTATCCGCCCTTCGGCGGCGTGATGGCCGAGGGCAGGATCTGGGGCCGCGGCGCCTCCGACACCAAGGGCACCATGGCCATCCAGATCTACGCCCCCATCATCCTCAAGCGGGCGGGCCTCACCCCCAAGGGGGATATGGTCTGCGCCTGCGTGGTGTGTGAGGAGAACGCCGGCTTCGGTTCGATGATGCACACCCGGGACGGGGCCTACATCACCGACTACGCCCTGTTCGGCGAGGCCAGCGAGAACAACCTGGCCATCGGCAGCCGCGGCCGGTTCTGCGCCGTCATCACCATCCACGGCAAGGCCTGCCACGCCTCCATCCCCCACGAGGGCAAGAACCCCTTCGACTTCCTGGCAGAGCTGCTGCCCCGCCTCAAGCAGGTGGAACTGGGCAGCGACGAGCTGTTTGGCTCCTCCACCATGTCGGTGACCAAGATCGTCTCCTCCGAGCCGGGCACCAACGTGATCCCCAACGACGTGGTCGTCTATGTGGACTTCCGCTCCTGCTCCACCGACACCGAGGAGGTGGCCCTGGGCAAGATCCAGGCCGCCATCGACAGCGTCCCCCTGGAGGGGTACACGGTGGACCTGCGGGCCCTCTACTTCCCGCTGACCACCTACACCGGCTTTGAGGGGGAGGGCTACCAGGGCGAGGCGCCCTTCGCCGTCAGCCCCGACGAGCCGTATGTGGCCGAGTGCCGCCAGGTGCTGGAGGAGCTCACCGGCCACGAGATCAAGACCTATCCCTGGGCGTTTGCCACCGATGCGGGCCACTACGCCTCCAAGGGGGTCAAGTGCCTGGGCTACTCCCCGGCGGAGATCCGCTTCTGCCACACCACCCTGGACCAGGTGGAGCTGAAGGCGATGGAGGAGAGCGTGGCCGGCCATCTGGCGCTGCTGGACCTGCTGGCCAACAAGGAGAAATGAGTTTTCGAGGTGTTTTGTGCATCCAACCCATTGAAGGAGGGAATCCCCAGTGAGTAAAGATAAGAAAGAAAAGAGAAGCCTATCCATCAACCCGTTTGTGCTGGTCTTCTGTGTGGTCTTCGTCATGGGCCTGCTCACCTTTGTGATCACGCCCGGCACCCTGGTGGACGGCGTCTACACCGAGCTGCCCCGCAACGAGCTGAACTTCAACAACTTCTTCAACATCTTCCGCGCCGTGCCCTACGGCCTGAAGGACTCCGCCAACATCATGATCCTGATCCTGATCGTGGGCGGCGCTTTGGGCATCTATAAAAAGACCGGCGCTGTGGACAACGGCATCGCCTCCCTGGTGGCCCATTTCGGCCAGCGTTCCAACACCCTGATGCTGGTGGCGTTCATCGTCGTCTTCTCGGTGCTGGGCGGCTTTTTGGGCTGGATCGAGGTGCTGATCCCCTTCGTGCCCCTGGTGGTGGCGGTGCTGCTGGCGCTGGGCTACGACAGCATGACAGCGGTGGCCATCTGCGTTGTGGGCCCCATGGCGGGCTTTATGGCCGGCCCCACCAACCTGTATACGGTGGCCGTCTGCAACCAGGCCGCCATCGACCTGGGCTTTGTGCCCGCCGACTATGACGTGCTCACCGGCCTCAACTTCCGGCTGGTGCTGTGGGCGGTCATCACCCTGGTGAGCATCGTGTACATCGTGGCCTACGCCAACCGGGTCCGCAAGGACCCCACCAAGAGCCTGGTGGCTGGCCTGGATGTCTCGGATATCCGCATGGAGACCGGTGACATCGCCGCCAACAAGCTGACCGGCCGCCAGGTGATCGTGCTGATCACCGTGGTGGGCGCCATCATCATGACCGTCATCGGCATGACCCGCGGCTTCAACGGCGTGGTCTGGGCGGTGGACGACGTGTCCGGTATCTTCCTGTGCTCCGCGCTGATCTCCGGCCTGGTGGGCAAGATGAAGGGCCACGAGATCGCCGACGCCTTCATCGACGGCGCCAAGGGCTCCATCGGCGGCGCGCTGATCGTGGGCTTCGCCCGGGGCGTCTACTGGGTCATGAACGCGGCCAACATCAACGCCACCGTCATCTACAACCTCACCGAGCTGCTCCGGGGCACCTCCCCGCTGGTGGCGGCCATCGGCATCGTCCTGATCGTCTCCCTGATCAACGGCCTGATCCCCTCCGGTTCCGGCAAGGGCGCCCTGCTGGCCCCCATCCTGGTGCCCATCGGCCTGGAGCTGGGCCTGTCGGTGGAGAACACCGTGCTGGCCTACCAGTTCGGCGACGGTATCACCAACATGTTCTGGTTCAGCTATGGCACCCTGCTGATCTTCCTGGGCTACGGCAAGGTCTCCATCCAGAAGTGGTGGAAGTTCTTCGTGCCCCTGATGATCATCTTCTTCGCCATCGCCTTTGTCAGCGTGGGGATCGCGGTCTCCATGGGCTAAGGCCCGGCAAAAAAACCTCGCTTACTGGTGCGGGAGCCCTCCCATCCGGGAGGGCGCCCGCGCTGCGCCTGTCCCTGC
>DXES01000165.1 GCA_019114825.1 Candidatus Anaerotruncus excrementipullorum | reverse complement strand
AGTTCCGCCATCTGCGGATGGCGGCCAAAGGCGCTGCCTTTGGAATCCGCCACCTTTTGGAAAAGGTGGACGAAAACTTTACTTGGGCGAAGCCCCGCGGGCGGGTGCGTTGCCGCAAAAGGCGGGGGAAGCCCTCACTGGGGCTGCGCGCCGCGCTGTTCCAACCAGATGAGTAGTACCGAGATATCCGCCGGGCTGACCCCGCTGATCCGGGAGGCCTGGCCAATGTTGGCCGGATGCAGCCGGTTTAGCTTCTCCGCCGCCTCCAGCCGCAGCCCCCCTATCCCGCTGTAATCCAGATCCTCCGGCAGGCCCCGCCCCTCCAGCTTGCGCATCTGGGCCACCTGGGCCAGCTGCTTTTGAATATATCCCTCGTATTTCAGCGTGATCTCCACCTGTTCCCATACCGGCCGGGGCAGCTCCGGCCGCTGGGGGTCAAAGGGGGCCAGCATCTCATACCCCAGCTGGGGGCGGCGGATCAATTCCGCCAGCTTTGCCCCGGTGGCCAGGGGGGCGGTCCCCCGCTCCTGCAAAAGCTGGTTCAACCCCGCGCTGGGGGGCACCGTTGTCCTCTGTACCCGGTCCAGCTCCTGTGCAATCAGCCGCTGTTTTTCCTGGAACTTTGCCCATCTCCCCTCCCCAATCAAACCGATCTCATGGCCAATGGGGGTGAGGCGGGCGTCCGCATTGTCCTGGCGCAGCAGCAGCCGGTATTCCGACCGGCTGGTCATCATCCGGTAGGGGTCGTTGCACCCCTTAATCACCAGGTCGTCGATCAAGGTGCCAATATAGGAGCTGGCCCGGTCCAAAATCAAGGGGGAATTCCCCTGCACCTGCCGGGCGGCATTGATGCCGGCAATCAGCCCCTGGGCCGCCGCCTCCTCATAGCCGGAGGTGCCGTTGAACTGCCCCGCCCCATACAGCCCCGCCACCTGCTTAAACTCCAAGCTGGCCTTTAAACAGGTGGGGTCGATGCAGTCATACTCGATGGCATAGGCGTTGCGGATGATCTTCAACCCCTCAAACCCCGGGATGGTGCGGTAGAGGGCCAGCTGCACCTCCTCCGGCAGGGAGGAGGACATCCCTTGCAGATACATCTCATTGGTCCCCAGCCCCATGGGCTCCACAAACAGCTGATGCCGGGTCTTTTCCGGAAAACGTACCACCTTGTCCTCAATGCTGGGGCAATACCGGGGGCCAATCCCCTGGATGGCGCCCCCATAGAGGGGGGAACGGTGGAGATTTTCCCGGATCACCTGGTGGGTGGCCTCATTGGTATAGGTGCTGTAACACAGCTCCCGGTTTTTTAATCCGGTGGGGTCGGTCTCAAAGGAGAAGGGGGTGATGGGCTCCTCCCCCGGCTGGGGCTCCAGCTGGGAAAAATCAATCGACCGCCGGTCCACCCGGGCAGGGGTGCCGGTTTTAAACCGGCGCAGGGGGATCCCCAACCCCTCTAAACAGCCGGAGAGCCGGTTGGCGGGATGCAGGCCATCCGGGCCGCTCTCCGCCTGGTATTCCCCCACAAAGATTTTGCCCCGCAAAAAGGTACCGGTGGCTAAAATAGCGGTTTTCACCAAAAAAACCGCCCCCAATTCGGTGACCACTGCGGACACCCGGCCGTCTTCGGTGCGCAGTTCCACAATCTCCGCCTGCTTCACATCCAGGCCGGGCTGGGTCTCCAACACCTGTTTCATATAGAGATGGTATTGCTTCCGGTCGGACTGCACCCGCAGGCTGTGGACGGCGGGGCCCTTCCCCCGGTTGAGCATCCGGCTCTGCAAAAAGGTGGCATCCGCCGCCCGGCCCATCTCCCCGCCCAGGGCGTCGATCTCCCGCACCAGGTGGCCTTTGGCGGTGCCGCCGATGGAGGGATTGCAGGGCATATTGCCAATGGCATCCATGGAGATGGAAAATAGGATGGTGGAACAGCCCAGCCGGGCTGCCGCCAAAGCCGCTTCAATCCCTGCATGGCCGCCGCCAATGACCGCCACCTCATAACTACCTGCCAGATAATCCATAGCAGCACCTCCTAAGAAAACTGTACACTCCGGCGGTCATTTGCCCACGCAAAAGCGGGAAAAGACCTGGTCCACCACCGCCTGGGAGGCCTTCTCCCCCGTCAGCTCCAGCAGGGCGTCCGCCGCCCCCTGGATGCAGACGCAGACGGCATCGTAGGACACCCCCGCCCGGGCGGCTGCCAACGCCTCCCTGGTCTCCCCCAGCGCCTGGGCCACCGCCGCATACTGCCGCTCGTTGGCCACCACCGCCGCCCCCGGGTCGAACCCCTCCAGCCGGAACACTTCCCCAATCTCCCGGGCCAACAGCTCCCGGCTCTCCGGCTCCTGGGCGGAGAGCACCAACAGCCGGGGGAACTTCTCCCGCAGCTGCTCCAGCTCCACCTGTTGGGGCAGGTCGTTTTTATTCACCAATCCAATACAACAGCACCCCTGGCAGGCCTCGATCACCCGCCGGTCATCCTCGCTCAGCGGCTGGGAGCCGTCAAACACCGCCAGCACCAGCTGGGCCTGGCGCAGCCGTTCCTCCGCCAGGGCCACCCCCATCTGTTCCACCAGGTCGCCGCTCTCCCGAATCCCTGCGGTATCCGCCAGCCGCAGCACCACCTCCCCCAGGCGCACCGTCTCGGTGACCACATCCCGGGTGGTGCCCGCCTGCTGGGTGACAATGCTCCGGGGCGCCCCGGCCAGAAGGTTCATCAGGGTGGATTTGCCCGCATTGGGCCGGCCCACAATCGCGGTCTCCACCCCCTCCCGGATCACCCGTCCGGTATCATAGGTGGCCAGCAGCTGCTCCAGCGCCCCGGCCGCCTGGGCCAAGCTGCCCTCCAGCGCCTGGGGCTCCACCTGGGGCAGGTCCTCCTCCGGGTAGTCGATCCAGGCGGCCAGGTGGGCGGCCAGCTCCAACAGCTGCCCGGTCACCTGGCGGGCCCGGCGGTAGAGGGCCCCCTCCTTGGCGGCCAGGGCGGCCTGGGCGGCCTGCCTTCCCTGGGCGGCAATCAGATCCGCCACCGCCTCCGCCCGGGTGAGGTCCAATTTCCCATGTAAAAACGCCCGTTTGGTGAACTCCCCCGGCTGGGCGGGGCGGGCCCCGGCGGCATAGCAGGCCCGCAGCAGCCGTTCCAACAGGTAGGGGCCCCCATGGATGGACAGCTCGGCCACCGGTTCGCCGGTAGAGCTTTTGGGGGCGCGAAAGACGGTAACCACCACCTCATCGATCTCCCCCTGCTGGTCGAACACATGGCCGAAGGCGCAGGTATAGCCGGGCAACTGGGTCACCGGGCGGCCGTCCGCCAGGCGGGCCACCCGCCCGGCCACCTCCAGGGCCTGGGGGCCGGAGAGGCGCACCACGCCCAGGCCGCCCACCCCCAGGGGGGTGGAGATGGCGGCGATTGTCTGTAGATCCATAGCGGACCCCTCCTTTTTCTATGTTTCACATGAAACAATGAGCTGGTAAATTTTTCTAATTTTGTCCATAGCGGCGCACCCGCCCGCGGCGCTGCGTTAGCAAAGTTTTCGTCCACCTTTTCCAAAAGGTGGCGGATTCCAAAGGCAGCGCCTTTGGCCGCCATCCGCAGATGGCGGAACGCCCCATGCTTCAGGCGCATTTGGGGGGTCTGGGGGGATTTTGCAAGAGAAAATCCCCCCAGGGCCTCCCTTTTTTGCACCACCTTTGCGGCTGTGGCCTCCC
>DXES01000164.1 GCA_019114825.1 Candidatus Anaerotruncus excrementipullorum | reverse complement strand
TTCGATAACCTGCCCAACTATAAGTATATCGACGAGAGCTTCCGCAATACCGCCTCCGACCCGGAGAACCTCGACTCCACCCCCTACACCTGGGGCACTGTGGTGGTCATCTACAACACCACCATGGTGGACGAGATGGATCTGGGCAGCTGGGATATCCTGTGGAACGAGAAGTATTTGGGCGAGATCCTCATGATCGGCAACTCCCGGGACACCTTCGGCATCGCCCTCAAGCGGCTGGGGTATCCCATGAACCCGGAGAACCAGGAGCAGCTGGATGAGGCGCTGGAGTCGCTGAAGGACCAGAAGCCCCTGACCCAGGCGTACGTCATGGACGAGATCTTCGACAAGATGATCGGCGGGGAGGCCTCTATCGCCCCCTACTATGCCGGCGACGCGCTGACTATGATGGCGGACAACCCCGACCTGTCCTGCTTTGTGCCCGAGGAGGGGACCAACCGGTTTATCGACTATGTGGTGGTGCCCAGCTGCAGCAAGGAGCAGGAATGCGCCGAGATGTTCATGAACTTCTTGATGGAGCCGGAGGTGGCTGCCGCCAACATCGAGTATATCGGCTATTCCTCCCCCAACTGGGCAGCGCTGGAGCTGCTGCCCCCGGAGGTGACCGAGAACCCGGTGGCCTACCCCCCGGACGAGGTGATCGCCAAGACCGAGGCGTGGATCAACCTCTCGGATGAGATGAATCTGGCGGTAGACAAGGCCTGGACCGACCTGCTCTCCTCGGATGAGGAGTATAACCGCTGGCTGATCCCCATCCTGATGCTGCTGGCCATTCTGGCCTCGATTGCCATCAACGTGGGCCGGGCGTTCCGCCGGCGCAGGGAGAAGGCGATTTACGAGTCGATGTCCCCTGGAAAACGCCTGTAAAACCCGCTTTTGATGCGGCAAAAACCCCGGATGCCTAGGCATCCGGGGTTTTTGTCCGTGCGGATCAGCAGCAGCCGCAGTCGTTGTTGCAGTCAGAGACATAGTTGTTGCAGCCGCAGCCCCCGAATCCGCCGCCCCAACCGAGGATGATGATGATCAGGATGATGATCCAGAAGTAGTTGCCGCCGAAGTTGTTGTTGCATCCCATGTAAAATGACCTCCTAAAATTGGATTCAGGATATACTATGTCAGTGGGAACGCTTCGGTTCCGGGAGATTCCCGGGGGAAGAATATCTTCCGAAGCATCTGACAATATTATCAATATGTTGGGACAGGAAATCTGGTTACAGGCCATGGCAGCCGGTCCGCCGTAGTATTGAAAGGGCGGCGCGCATAAGATAATTCGGGGGGATGCATTTGTTTAAGTTCAACGGCTTTACCGCAAAAGCGAATCTGGCCATCAACTGCGCCATTGAGGAGGCCTCTGCGCTGGGGCATACCTATATTGGCAGCGAGCACCTGCTGCTGGGGCTTTTGGTGGAGGGCAGCGGCATCGCCTATGCCGTATTGCAAAAGTACGAGGTCACCGCCCAGCGGCTGCGGGAACTCTTGATCAAAGCGGTGGGCAGGGGGATGCGTTCGGTGCTGAGCCCAGCGGATATCACCCCCCGCTGCCGCCGGATTCTGGAGCTGTCGCTGATCCAATCCCGGATGAATGGGGTGGCGCTGGCGGGTACCGAGCAGATTTTGGCCAACCTGCTCAAGGAGCCCGAGAGCTACGGCGTCCGTTTCCTGCGCCAGATGTCGGTGGACCCGGAGCAGCTGGCCCGCCAGATCGGGGAGTTCTCCCAGGGGGCGGGGGCGGAGCTAATTGGGGCCAAACGGCTGCCGCCCCGGGGCCGTACGGGCCAGAGGACCCCGCTGGTGGACAAATACAGCCGGGACCTGACCGAGATGGCCCGCCAGGGCAAACTGGACCCGGTGATCGGCCGGGACAAGGAGGTGGAGCGGGTGCTTCAGATCCTCACCCGGCGCACCAAGAATAACCCCTGCCTCATTGGGGAGGCGGGGGTGGGGAAAACTGCGGTGGCGGAGGCCATCGCCCAGCGGATTGCCGACCAGGAGGTGCCGGAAAAGCTGCGGGGCAAGCGCCTGGTGGAACTGAATCTCACCAACCTGGTGGCGGGTACCAAATACCGGGGGGATTTTGAGGAGCGGATCAAAAACACCATCGAGGAGGTGGTATCCGCCGGGAATATCATTGTCTTTATCGACGAGCTGCACACGATTATTGGCACCGGGGCGGCGGAGGGGGCGGTGGACGCCGCCAACATCCTAAAGCCGCAGCTGGCCCGGGGGGAGCTGCAGCTGATTGGCGCCACTACCGTGGAGGAGTACCGCAAGTTCATCGAAAAGGACAGCGCCCTGGAGCGCCGTTTCCAGAGCGTGCTGGTGGAGGAACCCTCGGAGGAGACCTGCATTGCCATCCTCAAGGGGCTGCGGGAACGCTATGAATCCTACCACGAGCTGCACATCACCGATGGGGCGATCGAAGCGGCGGTCCGCCTCTCGGTGCGCTATCTGCCGGACCGTAAGCTTCCGGACAAGGCCATTGACCTGATCGATGAGGCGGGCGCCCGGCTGCGGATGCACCAGATGGAGACCGCCGGCGGCATCCAGGAGCTGGAGGAGAAGCTGGAGAGCCTTCAGGAGGAGAAGCCTGCCGCCCTGGTGGCTCAGGATTTCGCCTTTGCTGCCCAGCTGCGGGAGCGGGAGAATGGTCTGCTCCTCCAGCTGCAGGAAGCCGAAACGCGGGAGGACTGGGAGGAGGAGCCCCCCGCGCTGCCGGTACTGGACACGCCGGAGGTGGCCCAGCTGGTGTCGGATATTACCGGCATCGATGTCACCCGCCTGACCCAGGCGCAGAGTGAACGGCTGCTCCATCTGGAGGAGGACCTGCACCGGCAGATCATTGGCCAGGACCAGGCGGTCCATGCGGTGGCCTCCGCCATCCGCCGTTCCCGGGTAGGCCTACAGGACCCTGGGCGCCCGTTGGGCTCCTTCCTGTTTCTGGGCCCCACAGGGGTGGGGAAGACCGAGCTCTCCAAAGCACTGGCCCGCTGCCTGTTTGGGGATCCCCGTGCGCTGATCCGTTTGGATATGTCGGAGTATATGGAGCGGCACGCGGTCTCCAAGCTGGTGGGAGCGCCTCCCGGCTATGTGGGCTACGAGGAGGGCGGCCAGCTCACCGAGCGGGTGCGCCGGCGGCCCTATTCGGTGCTGCTGCTGGATGAGATTGAAAAGGCCCATCCGGATTTTTTCAACCTGCTGCTGCAGATTTTGGAGGATGGGGTGCTGACCGATGCCCAGGGGCGGAAGGTGAGCTTTCAAAATACCATCATCATCATGACCTCCAACATCGGCGCCCGCCAGATCTGCGAACAGGGCCAGCTGGGCTTTTCGCCCGGCGGGGAGGGGGAGGCCCAGCAGGAGCGCATCCAAAAGACGGTGCTTTCCGAATTGAAACGGTGCTTTAAGCCGGAGTTCCTCAACCGGGTGGATGAGGTCATTGTCTTTCAAAAGCTGACCCGTGCCCAGGTGCGCCGGATTGCAGAGAATATGCTGGAGGCCCTGCGCGCCCGCTTGGAGCGGATGTCCATCCGGATTTGCTTTGACGCCTCAGCGGCGGAGCAGCTCTCCAACGACGGCTTTGATCCTCTCTATGGGGCCCGGCCCTTGCGGCGGGCGATCCAATCCCGGATCGAGGACCGCTTGGCGGATGAACTGCTCCAGGGAACCGTAAAACCGGGGGATACCATCACCTGCGCCTGGAAAAATGATCAATTTATCTTCCAGTGACCACCCTGCGGTGGGACAAAGAGCAAACCTGATTTTCCAGGTTTGCTTTTTTGTTGGGGTGTGGTATACTGGATAGGAACAGGAGAGGAGGAATTTTCTTGATCGGAAACACCTATACCCACCGTTTAACCGTCACCGAGGACAAGCTGGCCTCCACCGTGGGCAGCGGCCTGCTGCGGGTGTTTGCCACCCCCGCCATGATCGCCGCCATGGAGCAGGCGGCCTGCGGGGCGCTGGCGCCCTTCCTGCAGGAGGGGCAGACCTCGGTGGGCACCGCGCTGCAGATTGAGCACACCGCTCCCACCCCCCTGGGGATGGAGGTGGAGGTGACCGCCACCATTACCGCTGTGGAGGGCCGCCGGATCGATTTCACTGTGGAGGCCAGGGACGCTGTGGGCAACGTGGGCCATGGGACCCATAGCCGCTTCCTGGTGGATGCTGCCCGCTTCCAGGAGAAGGCGGACCGGAAGGGCGGCAGGGTATGAAGCGGCTGGTGTTGTTTGACCTGGATGGCACGCTGCTGAACACGCTGGAGGATCTGGCCAATGCGGGCAACCATCTGCTGGCGGCCCACGGCTATCCCATCCACCCGGTGGACAGCTACCGCCATTTTGTGGGCAACGGGGTGCTCAAGCTGGTGGAACGGATTTTGCCCGAGGACCAGCGGGGGGACGCCGCCCGGGTGGCCGCCCTGCGGGACGAATTTAACGCCTACTACCAGGCCCACAAGGAGGAGCAAACCCGCCCCTATCCGGAGGTACCGGACCTATTGGCGCAGCTGAAGGGCAGGGGGGTGGCTATGGCGGTCCTCTCCAATAAGCCCGACCCGTTTACGAAGGCGCTGTGCAGCCGGTGGTTCCCCGGCTGCTTCCAGATCGTCCACGGCCAGCGGGAGGGGTTCCCCATCAAGCCGGACCCGCTGCTGCCCCGCCAGGTGCTGGAGGAGGCGGGGGTCCCCTCCGAGGAGGCCCTCTATTTGGGGGATTCCGGGGTGGATATGCAGACCGCCCGCAACGGCGAGATCTTCGCCCTGGGGGCCCTCTGGGGCTTCCGGGACGCCCCGGAGCTTTTGGAAAACGGCGCGGACGCCCTGCTCCGGCGCCCCACCGAGCTGCTGGACTACCTGTAAGAGGGCTTTTTACAAATTTTTTTCCTTTGCTGCCCTTGACAAACCGTTTTCCATGCGCTAAAATACTTCCATACTTCCAAAAGACAGTGACAGGGACGGCGAGGACGGTGCTACGCCCACAGAGAGCTGATGGTTGGTGAAAATCAGCGGCGGGCAGTCTTTTGCAGATCACCCTCGAGTTGAGAGCCGAACGGCTTTTGCCATAGGTTCCTCCGCTGGGCAGCGTTAAAGGCCGGGGGCTTATTGGAGTCCTATTGAGTGGCGCCCTTTTGGCGCAATGCGGGTGGTACCGCGGGTTTGTAGTTGCAGGCCCGTCCCTCAGAAGTTGGGGGACGGGCCTTTTTGTTGTCTGTCTTTCGGAAAAGAGATTAGGGAGGTCAGTTACGATGCAAGGTGAAAAACTACAGGAGATTGCCCAGAGAATTCAAACCATGCGGGAGATTTTGGAGATCCCGGTGGCGGAGATGGCCCAGCAGACAGGGCTTTCTGCGGAGGAATACTTGAAAAATGAGTCGGGGGAGAGCGATTTCTCCTTCACCTTCCTCTACAACTGCGCCAAGGCGTTCGGCATGGACATTGTGGAGCTGCTCACCGGCGAGGCGCCCCACCTCTCCTTCTATTCCATTGTGCGCAAGGGGGAGGGGCTCAAGATCAACCGCCGCAAGGGCTTTACCTACAACCACATGGCCTACCGCTTCTCCGGCAAGATTGCCGAGCCCTTCCTGGTCACCGCCCCCTACCATGAAGAGGAGCAGGACCAGCCGATCCACCTCTCCCAGCACGACGGCCAGGAGTTCGACTTCATCCTCTCCGGCCAGCTGAAGGTGCAGATGGAGAGTCACACCGAATATATGGGCCCTGGGGACGCCATCTACTATGACTCCGGCCACGCCCACGGCATGATTGCCACCGGCGGAGAGGACTGTGTGTTTTTGGCGATCGTCATCAAGGGGGACAGCAAGGAGGTTGCGGACTGATGGAAATGGAAAACTTTTACCAGCGCTTCTGTAAGGAGGGCTTTGACGAGAATGGGGTGCTCAACTACTTTGAGCCCCTGCCGGCGGACAACTTCAACTTCGCCTACGATGTGGTGGACGAGATCGCCCGCCTGGACCCCAACCGCCGGGCGCTGGTTTGGTGCAATGTGGCGGGGGAGGAGCGGGTGTTCACCTTCCGGGAGATGAAATACTACTCCGACTGCTGCGCCCAGATGCTCACCGCCCACGGGATCAAAAAGGGGGATATGGTGCTGCTGGTGCTCAAGCGCCACTATGAATTCTGGTTCACTGTGCTGGCCCTGCACAAGATCGGCGCGGTAGGGGTGCCCGCCACCAACCTGCTCACCACCCACGACCTGGTCTACCGGTTCAAGGCCGCCGGGATCACCGCCTGCATCTGCTCGGGGGAGCACTGCAAGGTGCCGGAGTATGTGGACGAGGCGATCCGGGAGTACCCCGATATCCACACCAAGTTCATTGTCCGCGGCCAGCGGGAGGGTTGGCTCAACTATACGGAGGAGCTGAAAAAGTTCGACGGCCGTTGGGAGCGGGTCCCCACCTCCAAGGATGACCCCATGCTCCTCTACTTCACCTCCGGCACCACCGGGATGCCCAAGATGGCGGTCCACAGCATGGCCTATCCGTTGGCCCATATCATCACCGCCCGCTATTGGCACAACGTCCACGAGAACGACCTGCACCTGACTGTCTCGGAGACCGGCTGGATGAAGGCGGTGTGGGGCAAGCTGTACGGCCAGTGGCTGGCCTGCGCCTCTATCTTTGTCTACGACTTCGACAAATTTGTGCCCGGCGACCTGCTGCATATGATGGAGAAGTACAAGGTGACCACCTTCTGCGCCCCGCCCACCATCTACCGGTTCTTCATCAAGGAGGGGATGGAGGGCTACAACCTCTCCTCCCTGCGCTACTCCACCACCGCCGGCGAGGCGTTGAACCCGGAGGTTTACAACCGCTGGTTTGAGTACACCGGCCTGCGGCTGATGGAGTGCTACGGCCAGACCGAGACGGTGATGCAGGTGGCAAACCTGGTGGGGATGCAGCCGAAGCCCGGCTCCATGGGCAAGCCCAGCCCCCTCTATGACATCCATCTGGTGGACGAGGATGGCTACGATGTGCCCACCGGCGTCACCGGCGAGATCGTTATCAACACCGAAAAGCCCCATCCCGGCCTGTTTGGCGGCTATTTCCGCAACCAGGAGGCCACCGACGCCGCCTGGCACGATGGCTATTACCACACCGGCGACACCGCCTGGCGGGATGAGGACGGCTACCTGTGGTATGTGGGCCGCACCGACGATGTGATCAAGTCCTCCGGCTACCGGATCGGGCCGTTCGAGATCGAGAGCGTCCTGATGGAGCATCCGGCGGTGCTGGAGTGTGCGGTGACCGGCGCCCCCGACCCGGTGCGGGGCATTGTGGTCAAAGCTACCATCGTGCTCACCAGCAGCTACCAGCCCTCCGAGGAGCTGAAAAAGGAGATCCAGACGTTTGTGAAAAAACAGACCGCGCCCTATAAATACCCCCGGATTGTGGAGTTCGTCACCGAGCTGCCCAAGACCATCTCTGGCAAGATCCGCCGCACCGAGATCCGGGCCAAGGACCGGCAGAACGCGCAAAATTCCAGGTAAAAAGGATTCCCTTCCCAGGATTCTTTTTGACAAGCGCAGGCCCCGCGCCGTTTTTACGGCGCGGGGCCTGCGCAATTTGGCCTGTCAGATCACAAGGCCGCCGTTGGGGCTGAGCACCTGCCCGGTGAGGAAGGCGCCCTGCTCCCCGGCCAAAAATAGGATGCAGGCTGCCACCTCCTCCGGGGTCCCCAACCGCCCCAGGGGGGTCTCCTCCGCCAGGGCTTCCAGCGCCTGGGGGGGAAGGGCGGCGTTCATCTGGGTGTCGATGACGCCGGGGGCCACGCAGTTGACGGTGATGCCGCTGGGCCCCACCTCCTTGGCCAGCGCCTTGGTAAAACCGATGGCGGCGGCCTTGGCGGTGGAGTAGGGGACCTCGCAGGAGCCGCCGCAGATCCCCCAGATGGAGGAGAGGTTGATGATCCGGCCGCTTTTGCGGGCGATCATCTGGGGGAGCACAGCCCTGCAGGTGTAAAATAGCCCCGTGACGTTCACCGCCAGCAGTCGCTCCCACTCCTGGGGGCTAAAATCCCCCAACAGCTTTTGCGGCGCGGCGATCCCGGCGTTGTTGACCAATACATCAATATGCCCAAACCGGGCGGTCATCCGGGATACCGCCGCCTCCACCTGGATGCGGTCGGCCACATCCGCCTGGAAGGTCTCCGCGTCCGCCCCCAATTCCCGCAGCTGGGAGAGCAGCTGGGCGGCCTCGGAGGCGCCGGTGTGGTATCCGGCGGCCACGGCATAGCCCGCCCGGGCAAAGGCCAGGGCGGAGGCCCGGCCGATCCCCTGGGAAGCCCCGGTGATCAGGACGGTTTTCATCGGAATCGCTCCTTTCCCCGCAAAAAGGCGCCCGCCAAAAGCGGGCGCCTTTGCGTCAGTCGTTGAGGTAGTTTTTCACCAACGTCTGCAGCAGTTCGTCCCGGTCAATCTTGCGGATCAGGCTGCGGGCGTTGTTGTGGGTGGTAATGTAGGTGGGGTCCTCCGACAGGATGTAACCCACGATCTGGTTGATGGGGTTGTAACCCTTCTGGCGCAGCGCGTCATATACCTGGGTCAGGATCTCCCGCATCTGCTGCTCCTTGTCCTCATGGATAGAAAAAGAGATGGTTGGCTCGTGCATTACATCACCTCGTTCAAGCTCAATTTTCTCCATTTTACAACATATTTTTCCCTGATGCAAGTGCCTGGTTAGAAAATCCATCGCTTTAGGATATGCTTTTATTTTGGCTATTATGTATGAGGTGGTAAAATTCGTAAAAATGTAATTTATAATTGACTTTTTTAAGCGTATATCTTATACTGAAAACAGAGGGAGGGGGAGCACATGGCCAAAAATCTGAAACTCAAGGCGGCGCGGGTGCAGCTGGACCTCTCCCAGGAGGCGCTGGCCGAGCGGGTGGGCATCTCCCGCCAGACCGTCCACCTGATCGAGCGGGGGGACTACAACCCCAGCCTGCGCCTCTGCCTGCAAATCTGCTGGGCGTTGGGCAAGACCCTGGATGAACTGTTTTGGCGCGAGGAGGGGAGCGAATGAGCTGGAGATGGAACCTGTTTGACGAGACCCGCCACATGGAGACCCATCTGGATGAGCGCATTGAGGGGCTGCGGGCCCGGGGGCAGAGCCTGCACTACCAGGCCTATGCGGCCGGCCTCCTGCTGTTTTTGCTGCTGCTGGCCTGGGGCTGGGAGCGGGTAGAGCCCATGCGCATTTTGGCGCCGGGGCTTTGGGGGGTCATCCTGCTCAGTACGCTGGCGGACCAGCTGTGGCAGCTGTGGCATGGGCTGCTGCGGGTGCCCCAGCGCAAGCTGGCTTCCATCTCCCGCTTGGGGGCCAATTTGACCATCGCCGGTGAGCTTGCCCTCTGGGGGGTGTTTGCCGGTTTGGAGGCCTATGCCCTGGGTTGGAGCCTGCGGGATGGGCTGGTGGCCGCTCTGCTGGTGATGCTGGCGGTCTATCTGCTGATGGACTGCGCCCACAACCATGCCCTCCGTGTGCAGGGGGAGGCGCCTCCCGCCTCCCGGGTGGCCCAGTTTACCGCTCTGGTAGGGCTGCTGGCGGCATTGGCCGCAGGGGTGGGGCTGCTGCTGGGGCCCAATTTCGGCCAGCCGGGGTTACATATCACCGATGCGCGGATCAAGTTCCTGTCGGTGGCGTTGGAGCAGGAGCCCACCAGCGCCGTCTACACGGTGGAGGACTGGGCCAATGGGGGAGAACCGGCGCTGATCCAGTTCTATTCCTACCTCTGGGAGGGGGACGGCCTGCAGATCTATTACGACGCAAACCTTCCGGAGGGCTCCCAGGTGACCAAGGCGGCCCTTCGCCGGGACTTCTACGGGGAGTCCCCCCAGGACTACCTCTACCAGGAGGGGGAATGGCAGGAGGCGGTGAACGCTGGGGTCTACCTGCATCCTGCGGTACTCTTTCTGCCGGGGGAGATCAGCCGCTTCAACTGGTCGGAGCTGCCCGACGGCCGCTGGTATTACGAGATCTATTACGGCGGCAGGGCGCTCAAGCGCCCGGGTGTGGGGGAGACGGCGGAGGAAATCTGCTGTAAGTATCTGCTGAACCCCGCCAGCGGCTATCTGGAGGAATACCGCTATGAGGAGCTGCGGGACCGGCTGCCCCAGCGGACGGTCACCTGGCGGATGGTGGCGGTGGATGACCTGGCCTGCGGGGAAGCGTTCCAGCGCCAACTGGCGCACCCCACCGCCGCCGGTTGGCAGGGATAGTATCCGATATGGAACACAAATGAGGCCCGGCGTTCGTCTGAACGCCGGGCCTCATTTCGGTCACGGAGAGGTTTCTTTTCAGCTGCGCAGCTGTGCGCCCAGAGCGGCCAACGCCTGGAGGGCGCGCTGGATGGCGGCATCCGCCTCCTCGTCGGTGAGGGTCCGGTCGGCAGCCCGCATGGTCAGGCTGAAGGCCACGCTCTTCTTGCCCTGGGCCACCTGGGCGCCCCGGTAGACGTCGAAGAGGGCCAGCGTCTCCAGCGTGCCGCCCACTGCATTGCGGATGGCCTTTTCCATCGCGGCCACCGGCAGCTCCTCATCACAGAGCAGCGCCAGGTCCCGGGAGACCGGCGGGAACTTGGGCAGCGGGCGGTAGCCCTTCTCCGGCGCCACGTGGGCGAAGAGGGTGGGCAGGTCCAGATAGGCCACATACGCCCGGGTACCGATCTGGTAGTTCTCACAGACGGCAGGGTGTACCTCGGCGATGATACCCAGCTCGGTATCCCCCACCGTCAGGCGGGCGCAGCGGCCAGGGTGGTAGGTGGGCAAGTCGCTGGCGGCGGTGTATTCCACCCCTTCCACCCGCATCTGCTCCAGCAGCGTCTCCACGATCCCCTTCAGGGAGAAGAAGTCGTACCCCTCGCCATACATACCGATGGTGACCTTCTGGCGCTCGTCGGGCAGCTCCTGCCCCTCCACCGGCAGATAGACGCAGCCGATCTCGTAGAGGGCGGCGGACTTGTTGCGGTTGTTGTAGTTGCGGGAGAGCACCTCCAGCATGGAGGGGACGGTGGTGGTGCGCATGACGCTGGTGTCCTCCCCCAAAGGATTCAGGATGGTCACGCAGTTGCGGTGCCAATCCCCCTGGGGCAGGCGGATCTTGTCATAATACTTGGGGCTGATGAAGGAATAGGTGGCCACCTCATAGAGCCCCTGGGCCAGCAGCACCTGGTTGGCCAGCTGCTCAAACTGCTGCTTGGGGGTATAGCGGCCGTCCGCCACCCCGCGGATGGCGGTGGAGGGGATCCGGTTGTAACCATAGAACCGGGCGATCTCCTCGGCGATGTCCGCCTTGTGCTCCAGGTCACCTCGGAAGGAGGGCGGCAGCACGTCGTCCCCGTCAAATTTGCACTCCAGCTTGGTCAGGATCCGGCGCATCTCCTCCACCGGCACCTGGATGCCCAGGAATTGGTTGATCCAGTCGGGCTCCAGGGGGATCCGGCGGGGCGTATGGTCGGCGTTGTCCACGTCGATCATGCCGCCCACCACTTCGCCGGCGCCCAACAGCTCCACCAGCTGGCAGGCCCGCTCCACAGCGGGGATTGTAATGGCCGGGTCCAGCTGCTTCTCAAACCGGCTGGAGGATTCGGTGCGCATCCCCAGCTTTTTGGCGGTGACCCGCACCGAGGGCCCGTTGAAGCAGGCGGATTCGAAGATCACCATGTTGGTGTCGTCCATGATGCCGCTGTATTCGCCACCCATGACGCCCGCCACCGCCGAGGGCTTGACCGCGTCGGCGATCACCAGCATATCGGGGGTCAGCTGCCGCTCCACTCCGTCCAGGGTGACGATCGTCTCGCCCGCTTTGGCGTTGCGCACCACGATCTTGCCCCCCTCCACATACTTGTGGTCGAAGGCGTGCATCGGCTGGCCATACTCCAGCATCACATAGTTGGTGATATCCACGATATTGTTGATGGGGCGCACGCCGCTGGCCCGCAGCCGCTCCCGCATCCAGCGGGGGGAGGGGGCGATCTTGATGTTTTTCACCATCCGGGCGGTGTACCGCAGGCAGAGGTCGGGGGCCTGCACCTCCACGCTCAGGTGGTTGCGGATATCGTCCACCGTATGCTCCACCTGGGGGGCGGGGAGGTTGAGGGGCTTATCAAAGGTGGCCGCCGCCTCCCGGGCCAGGCCAGTGACCGACAGGCAGTCGGGACGGTTGGAGGTGATCTCGAACTCCACGCAGGTGTCGTTGAGCCCGATGGCGGTGCGGATATCCTCCCCCAGCTGCATGTCCGGCTCCTGGAGGATGAAGATGCCGTCCTCCTGGGCGTAGGGGAAGTCGTGGGCGGTGAGGCCCAGCTCCGCCAGGGAGCAGAGCATCCCGTTGCTCTCCTCCCCCCGCAGCTTGCCGCAGCGGATGTGCTTGCCGCCGGGCAGCCAGGAGTCGTCCATTGCCACCGGTACATAGTCCCCCTGGTGGACGTTTTGGGCGCCGGTGACGATCTGGATCAGTTCCGGTTTGCCCACATTCACCTGGCAGATAAACATGTGGTCGGAGTCGGGGTGCCGGACGATCTCCTCCACGCGCCCCACCAGGACATTTTTGATCTCGGAGCCCTCCTGCTCGTAGCCCTCCACCTTGGAGCCGGACATGGTCATGGCCTCCGAGAATTCACGAGGGCTCACCGGGCCGATGTCCACATAGTCGGCCAACCACTTCATAGAAAGATTCATTTTCGATTCCTCCGCGTCTGAAGATTCATCTCATGTGAAATTCCCGTCAAAACTGATCCAGGAACCGCAGGTCGTTTTCGTAGAACAGCCGCAGGTCGTCGATGTTGTAGCGGCGCATGACGATCCGCTCCAGGCCGATGCCGAAGGCGAAGCCGCTGTAGACCTCCGGGTCGATGCCGCAGATGGAGAGCACCTTGGGGTGTACCATACCGCAGCCCAGCACCTCGATCCACCCCTCGCCCTTGCACAGGCGGCAGCCCTCGCCATGGCAGGCAAAGCACTGGACGTCCAGTTCGGCGGAGGGCTCGGTGAAGGGGAAGTGGTGGGGGCGGAACCGCACCACCGACTCATCCCCATACAGCCGCTTTACGAATAGCTCCAGCGTCCCCTTCAGGTCGGCCATGGTGACCCCCTTGTCCACCACCAGCCCTTCGATCTGGTGGAACAGAGGGGAGTGGGTGGCGTCCACCGCGTCCGAACGGTAGACCCGGCCGGGGGAGATGACCCGGATGGGAGGCTTCTGTTTCTCCATGGTGCGCACCTGCACCGGGGAGGTCTGGGTGCGCAGCAGCACATTGTCACTGATATAGAAGGTGTCTTGGGTATCCCGGGCGGGATGGTTCTTGGGGATGTTCAGCGCCTCGAAGTTGTAGTAGTCGGTCTCCACCTCCGGCCCCTCGGAGATGGAAAAGCCCATGCCCAAAAAGATCTCCTTGACCTCGTCCAGCACCTTGGTCAGGGGGTGGGCCTTGCCGATGGGGGCAGCCTTGCCGGGCATGGTCACATCCACCCGTTCGGCCTGCAGCCGGGCGTCCAGCACCGCCTGCTTGATGGCGGCGGAGCGCTCCTCGATCATCTGCTCGATGCCCGCCCGCACCTCGTTGGCCAGCTGGCCCACCTTGGGGCGTTCCTCAGCGGAGAGCTTCCCCATCTGCTTGAGGATGGCGGTGAGTTCCCCCTTCTTTCCCAGATATTTGACGCGGAGCGCCTCCAAAGTTTTGGAGTCGGCCGCCTTGGAGAGGGCCTCTGCGGCCTGCTCCTTGATGTTTTGCAGATCGTGAATCATAGATCCCATCCTTTCTTTGCTGACAGCAAAAAAGCCGCCCGTCCACCTGGGACGAACGGCCTCATCTGCACATCCGTGGTACCACCCACATTCCCGGAGAGCCTCCGGGCACTCGACGCCTGTTAACGGTGGCAATCCGTCCCCGCCTACTGCTGGTTCAGCGGGGCCGCTCACGGGCGAACTTCACGCGGGGGAGGCCTCGGTTTGCTTTCAGCCGGCGGCAAACCTCTCTGGAGAGGGCTCCCGGGGCGCTACTCTCCCGGTCGCTGCGTTTCACTGGTAAACATCCTAGCACATTCTCTGGCAAAATGCAAGGGGGAAAGTTGGAAAAGGCGCCCGGCGCCTCAGACCTCCTCCATAAAGTCCAGGTCGGAGGCCTCCGCCCCCTCCAGCACCTCGCCCACCCGCATCCGGCGGGCCAGCTTCATCTTTTCCACCTGCTGGTGGATCAGCTCCTTTACCTGGCGGGGCTGGCGGATGTTTTTGATCTCTAGAACGGGGGAGCTCCGGTCGGAGGACTGGAGCAGCACCGACCCCACCCCAAAGATCCGCTGGCCCAAGGACAGCTTTAGGGAGATGTCCTGGATCCGGTAGAGGAGCAGGTCCTCCTGCCTGATGTTCAGCAGCCCCGCCTCCACAAACAGCCGGTCCTCCGAAAGGGAGTACTTGGTGAAGGTGATGGGCAGGCCGCAGATCCGTTTGCGGTCCTTCCAAAGCAGCTTGATCTCTTCCGGCATGGCGCGCCCTCCAATCCCAATTGTATTTGGCAGCCTCACAGGGAGGCGGCGATCCCCTTCAAATAGCTGCGGAATCCTTCGCCCACCTCCGGGTGGGACAGCCCCACCTCCACAATGGCCTGCAAAATCCCCAGCTTGCTGCCCATGTCATAGCGGACCCCTTCATACTCGATCCCCATCATATTGCCCTGCTTGGCCACCGTGCGCATAGCATCGGTGAGCTGGATCTCCCCATTGCGGGAGGGCGGCGTGCTCTCCAGCAGGGAGAAGATGTCCGGCGTGAGCACACACCGGCCCAGGATGGCGAAGTTGGAAATGATCTCACTGGGCAGGGGCTTTTCGATCATATCAAAGACGCTGTAGATGTTATCCCGCACCGGGTTGACCCCCAAGGTGCAGTAGCTGGGCAGCAGCTCGGTGGCCACCGATTTGATGCCCACCACGCTCTTTTCATACTCCTCATAGACCCCCATCAGCTGGCCGATGGCGGGCTTCTGGGAGATGATCACATCGTCCCCGTAGAGCACGGCGAAGGGGTCGTTGCCCACAAAGGATTTGG
>DXES01000163.1 GCA_019114825.1 Candidatus Anaerotruncus excrementipullorum | reverse complement strand
GGGGCGCGGCCATGCTCATCGCCGCCATGACCGCCGACGGGGTCACCGAGATCGAGGACATCGAGTATATCGAGCGGGGCTACGAGGACATTGTGGAGAAGCTCCGCGGGCTGGGCGCCGCCATCCAGAAGCGGACCGTCCCGGACGGGGCGGCCTTCCGGGAGGCGCTCTGAGGCTGTAGCCAGTAGGGCCGCCGCAAGGCGGCCCATCCTTTTTGCCCGGCGGATTTTGCATCTTGGGAGGGGTTTTTGACAGCATGGCGCGATTTTGCACCCTGTTCAGCGGTTCCAGCGGGAACAGCACCTATCTGAGCGGGTCGGACACGGCGGTCCTGGTGGACGCCGGCCGCTCCTGCAAGCAGCTTTTACAGGCGATGGAGGCCCGCCAGATCGACCCCCGTTCGCTGGCGGCCGTGCTGGTCACCCACGAGCATGTGGACCACGTCAGCGGCCTGAAAGTGCTGCTCAAAAAGCTGAAGATCCCGGTCTATGCCTCCCCGGAGGTGCTGGAGAAGCTGCGGTGGGACGGCCGCCTGCCGGAGGGGCAGGAGACCCACGCCGTGGACCCGGCCCAGCCGTTTACGGTGGGCTCCCTGGGGGTGGAGTGCTTCGACACCCCCCACGACAGCGTCCACAGCCTGGGCTACCGGATCACCACCCCCGACGGGCTGCGGCTGGCGGTGGCCACCGATATGGGCTACATCAGCGAGCAGGTGCGCCAGGTGCTCACCGGCAGCGACCTGGTGCTGCTGGAGTCCAACTACGAGTCCAGCCTGTTGAGCCTGTGTGACTACCCCTACTACCTCAAGCGCCGGATCGCCTCCAATACCGGCCACCTCTCCAACGACAGCTGCGCCCAGGAGCTGGTGCGGCTGGTGCGCACCGGCAGCACCCGGCTGATCCTGGGGCACCTGTCGGAGAACAGCAACACCCCGGAAAACGCCTACCAGGCCTCCGCCTGCGCCCTGGAGCTGAACGGCCTGCGGGAGGGGCTGGACTACACGCTGGAGGTGGCTCCCCGCCACGGCCCCTCCCGGATGGTGGCCCTGTGATCGGGCTGACGGTGCTGGCGGTGGGCAAGCTCAAGGAGCCCTGGCTGCGGGAGGGGTGCGGGGAATACTTAAAGCGGCTGCGGCTGTGGAGCCGCCCCCAGGTGGTGGAGGTGGAGGAGTACCGCCTGCCGGAAAACCCCTCTGCCGCCCAGATCGCCGCCTGCCTGGAGAAGGAGGGGGAGCGCCTGCTGGAGCGGGTGCCCAAAGGGGCGGCGGTGGTGGCGCTGTGTATTGAGGGGCGGCAGATGCCCTCCGAGCAGCTCTCCCAGTGGATCCAGCGGGCGGCCTCGGCGGGGAGGGGGGAGCTCTGCTTTGTGATCGGCGGGTCCTACGGCCTCTCCCCGGCGGTAAAGCAGGCGGCGGACCTGCGGCTGTCCATCTCCCCCATGACCTTCCCCCACCAGCTGGCCCGGGTGCTGGTGCTGGAACAGCTCTACCGGGCGCTGTCCATCGCCGCCCACGGCAAATACCACAAATAAACGGAAAAATCCCCCGCGCCGCGGGGGATTTTTGCTGTCCAGAGAGGGGTTACGCCAGCTCCAGGGCCTCGGCTTCCGGGGAATCCACCAGGGCGGCCAGCTGCTCCGGCGGAAAGTCCAGCCGGAAGGGGGAATTGAGGTAGAGCTGGTAGTCCGGCCCCTGGCGGCAGGAGAATTCCACATAGACCAGCTGTTCCTCCAGCCCCTCCAGCTTTGCCAGGATGGGGGCGCAGTCCTGGGAAAACGCCTGGGCATCCCCGTAGGGCCCAAAGAGGGCGAAGTGCAGGCGGATGTCCGCCTGATCCAGCAGCGCCTCATAGGAGTCGGCGGCGGTGTATTGCTCATAGTAGGGCAGCTCGGTGTGCAGGTACATGCCCGCGATCTGCGCCTGGTCCGCCAGCTCCTGGCGCAGCTGGGCCTCCAGCTGGCCCTGCAGCTGGGCCCGGGCCTCCATGGCCGGGGGGCCCAGGTAGTTCCACAGGGCGGGGACCACCGCCATGCAGGCGGCGGCGCCCAGCAGGAAAAAGCAGACCACCGTGCTCAAAAAGTCGTACCGCAGCCGGGCGGCGGGGAACTGGAAGTGGGAGAGGATCAGCTCCCCGCCCAGCAGCAGGAAGAGGAGGGGGGAGAGGCGGAAGGCCAGGGTGGGATCGAAGCCGGGGACGAACATGGCCGCCAGGGCGACCAGGCCCGCCGCCACCAGCGCCACCCCCATGGTGAAGGTGCCCACCCGGCGGAAGGGGCGCTTCGGGGCCGGGGGCTGGGCGGGCGCTTGGGCTGCCTGGGAGGCCGCTTGGTTCTGTTCAGTCATGGCGCTCACCTCGGTATTCCACATACTCCTCCTCCTTGGGCTTGCGCTTGCCCCGCACCAGGTGGACCCCCAGCAGGACCACCGCCACCGCCACCGCCGCCGAGGGGATCTGGCTGAGGAAGTATTGGAAATACCAGCTTTCGGACAGGGTGGGGAAGAGGGCCTCCAGGGCGGGGATCAGGAAGTTGCGGAACAGCACCCAGCCGCCGAAGAGGATCAGCGCCACACCGGCCCACAGGTGGCGGCGCCCCAGCAGCTGGGGCAGCTCCCCGGCGCTAAAGCTGCCGGTGAGCTTTTGGAAAAAGAGCAGGTCGTTCTCCCGGATCACCTCCGGGGCAAGATAACGGATGTTGAACGTCTCAAAGAAGGAATAGAACCAGATCACCGGCTGCAGGCAGAGCAGGACCCCCATCTGGAAGAAGAGGGACAGGGCGTTCACCCCCCAGAAGAGCACCATCAAAAAGACGCCCTTGCGCATCATGCCCAGGTACATCTCCCCGCAGCCGGGGATGAAGGCAAACAGGAAGGTCAATAGCTTACTCTTTCTCATATGCGGCAAAACCCCTCTCAATGGAAAAGCGTTGGAAGATTTGGTTTAACGTGTCGGTGAGCTCCTGGGTGATGGCGGCGCTGTGCTGCTGGAAGCGGATGGAGCTCTGGGTGAGCAGCTGGTCAACGGGGCGGGCCTTCTGAAGGTCGAAGGTGAACACCCCCAGGTTCCAAAACAGGATGGCAAAACAGGCGGCCGCCGCCGCGGTGGCGTACCGGTTCAGCAAAAGCCGCCGGGCCTGGCGCTTTATCCGCTGCCAGACGGTGGGGGCCAGCGGCTCCGGCGGGGCCTCCAGCGGCCCCTGCTCCAGCAGCTGGCCGTAGCGGGCCACACACCGGTCGCAGAAGGAGAGATGCTCGGCAATCTCCAGCCGCTCCAGCTCCTCCAGCTGGCCGTCCTCCATCAGCGTGCGCAGGGCAAAATCGGTGAGGCACCCCTCCCGGTCAAATAGCTCGTTCATCTCTTCACTTCCTCTCTCAATCGCTCCTGCAGCTTGCCCCGCGCCCGGTAGAGCTGTGTCTGGACCGTCTTTTTGGGGCGGCGCAGGGCGTCTGCAATCTCATCGATGGATTTTTCCTCCAGGAAAAACAGGACGGCGACCTTGTGGTAAGGCTCTTTTAGATTGAGGATCTCCTGGCGGATGCGCTGGGCATCCTCTCCGTGGATGTAGAGGCGTTCGGGGGAGCTCTCCGCCCGCACCAGGTCCAGCTCGCTCATATCCTGGGAGAGGCAGACCTTCCGGTTGTAGGCGCTCTTGAGGTAGTCCTTGGCCTTGTTGGCCGCGATCCGTGTGAGCCACCCCTTGAGGTTCTGTTCGGCCACCTGCTCCCGGTGGGCGTAGGCCGAAACAAAGGTGTCCTGGGCGAGATTCTGCGCCTCGTGGTAATCCCGCACCAGCTGGTAGCAGACGGTGAATACCAGCCGCTCATACCGCTCAATTAGACATTGGAACTGTTCATTTGTCATCTCCGGCGCATACTCACCACCTTCAAAGCCTTACACCCCTATAACGACCGAGCCCGCCCCTCAGCTTCAAGTATACCACCTTTTTCCGCAAAAAAGTCCGGCGGAAATTGACCGGGCTCTCCCCCATGTGCTACAATAGCCGGGAAGGAGGGGGTTGGATGGAAAAGAAACTGTTGGCCCTGGACCTGGACGGCACCACCTTCGGGGAGCATGGGGTGCTCTCCCCCGGCAACCGCCGGGCGCTGGAGGCCGCCCGGGGGGCGGGGGCGGTGGTCTGTTTTGTCTCGGGGCGCAAAAACCTGCGCCGGATCGAGCACATCACCGGCCTGGCGGACTACATCCTTTTAAATAACGGGGGTACCCTGCTGAAAATGCCCCAGCGGGAGCAGGTGTATACCACCCTGGTGCGCCGCCGGGACCTGGAGCGGCTGTTGGCGTTCTGCAACAGCCACGATGTGATGCTCCACATGATCCGGGACGGCTACTGGGGGATCAACCTGGTGCGCCCCGAGCTGCCCCAGCTGGAACGCCGCTACCAGAACCGGCCGGTGCTCTACCGCTCCGCCGACGACCTGCCCTTTGAGACGGTGGACGGCTTTGTCACCACCGGCCACAGCGACCTGGTGCAGGAGTTTGTCCGCCGGGAGGGGCTGGACCTGCACTGCATGGTCTCCGACCCGCTGACGATGGATGTGATGCCCGGCCAGGTGAACAAGTGGTACGGCGCCTGGCGGGTGGCCCAGCTGGAGGGGATCCCCCGGGAGCGGGTGATCGGTGCGGGCAACTACTACAACGACCTGGAGCTGATTTTGGGGGCGGGCACCGGCGTGGCGGTGCGCAACGCCCCCGCCGACCTGCAGGCCCAGGCGGACTATGTCACCGCCCGCACCAACCTGGAGGACGCGGTGGCGGAGATTGTGGAGCGGTTCATCCTGGGCCGGGAGGGGACGGCGTGACCCCCCGCCTGGAGCCGGCGGCCATCCGCCGGAACCTGCAGGGGGGCTTTGGGCGCCAGCTTGCGGTCTACGACCGCCTGCCCTCCACCAACGACACCGCCAAGCTGCTGGCCCGGTGCGGCGCCCCCCAGGGGACGGCGGTGCTGGCCCGTGGGCAGACCGCCGGGCGGGGCCGCCAGGGGCGGGCGTTCTTCTCCCCTCCAGGGGCGGGCCTCTATCTGACGGTGGTGGTCCGGCCCACCGCCCCCCAGCTGGAGCTGCTCACCGCCGCCGCGGCGGTGGCCGCCGCGGCGGCGGTGGAGGACGCCTGCGGCCTTTCGGTACAGATCAAATGGGTGAACGACCTCTACCGCCGGGGCAAAAAGCTCTGCGGCATCCTCACCGAGGCCGCCCTGGGGCCGGATGCCGCCCCGGATTACGCGGTGGTGGGCATCGGGGTGAACCTTTTGGACGCCGGGTTCCCGCCGGAGCTGGCCGGGCGGGCCACCTCCCTGGCCCAGGAGGGGGCCCCCTGCGACCCCAACCGGCTGGCCGCCGCCCTGCTGGACCGGCTGGAATGGGTGTGTGCCCAGCGGCCGGAGGTGTTTTTGGAGGAGTACCGGGCCCGGTCCTGCGTGCTGGGCCGGCGGGTAACCGTGCAGCCGGGGGCCGGCGGGGGCTACGAGGCGGTGGCCCGGCAGATCGACAGCCGGGCCCGGCTGGTGGTGGAAACCCCGGACGGGCGGCTGCACACCCTCTGCGCCGGGGAGGTCCGGCTGGCGGGGGAGTGGGGCTGATTTGTGGGAAAAACTGTGAAAACCTTTAAATACCGGAGGAATCCCAAGGATTCCCCCGGTATTTTCATAAAACGGTCTATTAAAGGAGTAGTATTTTACCTTAATAAATTGTAAAATAGAAGGGCGGTTTTCCACCGCAAAGATTGTAATATTAGGATTAGGAGAAAGACCATGAAAAAGACGATTGCGCTGCTGGCCGCCCTGGTGATGGGCGCCACGCTGTTTGCCGGCTGCGGCGGTTCCACCGCCGCCACCTCCGAGGCCCCCGCCTCCTCCGCCCCCGCTGCCTCCTCCGAGGCTGCCTCCGAGGCCGCTCCCGCTGGGGATGCCTCCTCCCAGGCGGCTTCCGAGGCCGCCCCCGCCGGGGACGCCGCCCTGCCCGAGACGTTTATCCTGGGGCTGGACGCCTCCTTCCCGCCCATGGGCTTCACCGATGAGAACAACGAGATCATCGGCGTGGACATCGACCTGGCCAAGGCGGTCTGCGAAAAGCTGGGCATGACCTTTGAGGCCAAGCCCATCGACTGGGATGCCAAGGACATGGAGCTGTCCACCGGCAAGATCACCTGCATCTGGAACGGGCTCACCATCACCGACGAGCGGGTGGAGACCTATGAGATGAGCCGCCCCTACATGAAGAACGAGCAGGTCATCGTGGTGATGAACGGCTCGGATATCGCCTCCAAAGCCGACCTGGCGGGCAAGATCGTGGCCGCCCAGAAGGACTCCTCCGGCCTGGAAGCCCTGATGGCGGATGAGATCTGCGCCTCCATCCAGGACGGCACCCCCAAGGAGTACGCCGACTATGTCACCGCCATGGGCGACCTGGAGCTGGGCCGGTGCGACGCCATCGTCATGGACTCGATCGTGGCCGACTACTACATCACCGCCAACCAGAAGGACATGAAGGTCCTGGAGGACAAGATGGCCGCCGAGGAGTACGGCATCGGCTTTAAGAAGGGGGATACCGCCCTCATGGAGGCGGTGGAGAACGCCCTGTCCGAGCTGGCCGCCGACGGCACCGTGGCCGAGATCTCCCAGAAGTGGTTCGGCCGGGAGGACATGATCATCACCTACTGAGGCAGATTTTTTGCACGCATAGCCGCATGTCCGCCCATTTGGGCGGACATGCGGGCTGTTTTGTGGGCCGGGAACCGCTCCCCGCCCCAGAAAACAGCCCGCAAACCCCAACCTGGAGGCTGACGATATGAGCTGGAGCGAAATTTTGACCACCGCCTCCTCCCTGATGCAGGGGCTGGGCGTGGTGGTGCTGCTGTTCTTTGTGGTGCTGGCGGCCTCCATGCCGCTGGGCTTTTTGCTCACCCTGTGTACCCGTTCCCGGTTTAAGCCCCTCTGCTGGGTGGTGAACGCCTACATCTATGTGATGCGGGGCACCCCGCTGATGCTGCAGCTGTTTTTCATCTATTTTGGGCTGCCGCTCTTGGGGGAGCCGTTCCGGACACTGTTTTTCGACGCCATCACCTGCGCGCTGGTGGGCTTCACCCTCAACTATGCCGCCTATTTTGCGGAAATCTTCCGGGGGGGCCTGCTCTCCATCGATGCTGGCCAGTATGAGGCCTGCAAGGTGCTGGGCCTCAACCGCTGGCAGACCACCACCCGGGTGATCCTGCCCCAGATGGTGCGGGTGGCGCTGCCCTCCATCACCAACGAGTCGATCACCCTGATCAAGGACACCTCGCTGGTATTTTCCATCGCCATTCCGGAGATCCTGCACTACGCCAAGGTGGCAGTGAGCCGCACGGGCAGCATCATGCCCTACGCCATCGCCTTTGTGATCTACCTGGCGCTGAATACGGTGCTGCAGATCTTCTTCAACTGGCTGGAAAAGCGGCTGGCCTACTAAGGAGGGCAAAGGATGGAAGAATTGATGCGCGTGGAAGGCCTGCGCAAACGGTTTGGCAGGCTGGAGGTGCTCAAGGATGTGAGCTTCACCGTGGACCGGGGGGATGTGATCGCCATCATCGGCCCCTCCGGCGCGGGCAAGAGCACCATCCTGCGGTGCCTGATCGACCTGGAAAAGGCGGATGGGGGCACCATCCTGGTGGAGGGGGAGGCGCTGGTCCGGGATGGGACCTACGCCCCCGCCCAGAAGGCCCGGCAGATCACCGCCAAAATGGGGATGGTGTTCCAGTCGTTTAACCTCTTCCCCCACCTGAGCGTGCGCCGGAACCTGACCATGCCCCTGGTCATGGTGAAGAAGGTCCCCCAGCAGCAGGCGGACCAGCGGGCCCGGGAGCTTTTGGAGAAGGTGGGCTTGGGGGACAAGCTGGAGGCGATGCCCTCCACCCTTTCGGGCGGGCAGAAGCAGCGGGTGGCCATCGCCCGGGCGCTGATGCTCAGCCCGGACATCCTGCTGTTCGATGAGCCCACCTCCGCCCTGGACCCACAGCTCACCGCTGAGGTGCTGGGAGTGATGCGCCAGCTGGCCGCCGACCATGTGACCATGGTGGTGGTCACCCACGAGATGTCCTTCGCCCGGGAGGCGGCCAACAAGGTGCTGTTCGTCTGCGACGGCGGCATCGCCGAGGCGGCCGCCCCCCAGCAGCTGTTCCTGCACCCCCGGGACCCCCGGGTGGCGGCCTTTTTGGGGGCTGCCGCAGGCAAAAACTAAGGCTCTCCTTTGCACTCCACGTTTTTGGGGTGGCATACCGCCCCAAAACGTGGATTTTTTTTAGTTTGGATGAAGTAAAACGCCGCTCTGCGCATACTTTATAGGAGGCCCGGGCAAGGCCGGGCCGGCAGCATATTGGATAAAGGAGACTGTGATCATGACTGGTTTGATGAAGAAAATTTTGGCGGCGGCCTGCTGCCTGGGGCTTTTGGCGGGCTGCGCCCAGCAGGGGGAGGCCGCCGGCGGCGAGACCATGAAGGAGGGGCAGAGCGTCCAGACGGTGGTGGACCAGATCGCCGACGAGATCGGCATCCAGATGCCGGCGGATGTGGACGACACCATCCTCAAGGACATGTTCTATCTGGACGCCAACGAGGTGGAGGCTTACGCGGGCAAGATGGCCATGACCATGACCAGCGCGGACAACGTCCTGGCGGTGCAGGCCAAATCCGGCCAGGCGGACGCGGCCCAGGAGGCGCTGGAGCAGCGGCTGGCGGATGTGCAGAACGCCTTTGCCCAGTACCTGCCCGACCAGAGCGAGAAGGCCCAGAAGGGCCAGGTGGTCCGCCGGGGGGACTATGTGTTCCTGCTGATCCTGGGGGAGAGCTCGGATACCTATGACAGCGATATGGAACGGGCTATCCAAATCATTGACGATGCCTTTTGAGAGTATTTCTCCCAAAAAGGATCATGCCCCCTTGCATAATGTGGGATGATTTGGTAAAGTGTACTGGTGGCGGAGTTCCATATCCTCCATTTTGAAAAGGAGGGGGCTCCGCCCATCTGGAAATTAGGAGAGAGGTGAGGCCCCGTTGGTCTTTAGCAGTTTGCTATTTCTATTTCGATTTCTGCCCATCACATTTGCGGCCTACTATCTGGCCCCCAAACGGCTGAAGAACCTGGTGTTGCTCATCGCGAGCCTGGTGTTTTACTCCTGGGGGGAGGTCCGCTATTTTCCGGTGATGCTGGCGGTGATCCTGGTAAACTTTTTCGCCGGATTGGCCATTGAACGGTTTGACCAAAATCAGCCCGCCCGCCGGGCGATTGTAGTGGCGGCCCTGGTGTTCAGCATCGGCTGGCTGGCGTTTTTTAAGTATACAAATTTTTTCCTCTCCAATCTCAATGGACTGTTCGGGCTGTCGTTGCCCTATCTGCAATTGACGCTGCCGCTGGGTATCAGCTTTTATACCTTCCAGATCATGACTTATACGGTGGATGTCTATGCCCGGAAGGTGACCGCGGAACACAGCATCATTGATTTCGGCACCTTTGTGGTGCTCTTCCCCCAGTTGATCGCTGGGCCGATTGTAAAATATTCTGACATCAGCCAGGAACTCAAACGCAGGACGGTGACCCTAGCGGGGATCCAGGAGGGGATCGCTCTGTTTATCCTGGGATTGGGCAGCAAAGTGCTGTTGGCCAACAATGTGGGCGCTCTTTGGAGCCAGGTGGAGGCTTTGGGATTTGGCAGCGTTTCCACTGCCCTAGCCTGGCTGGCGCTGTTGGCCTATGCCCTACAGATTTATTTTGATTTCTCTGGTTATTCCCTCATGGCCATCGGCATGGGCAAGGCCTTGGGATTCACCTTCCCCAAAAACTTCGATTATCCCTATATTTCCCGGAGCATTACCGAGTTTTGGCGCCGTTGGCATATGACCTTGGGCGGCTGGTTCCGGGAGTATGTATACATCCCCTTGGGGGGGAACCGGGTGAAACCGCTGCTAAAATACCGGAATATGCTGGTGGTGTGGGCACTGACAGGGCTGTGGCACGGGGCAAGCTGGAATTTTGTCTTCTGGGGCCTCTACTCCTTTGCGCTCATCGCCCTGGAGCGGCTGTTTTTAAAGCGATTTTTGGACAAGCACCGGGTCATCTCCCATGTATATGCGCTGTTTGCGGTGTTGATTGGCTGGGTGCTGTTCGCTATCACCGATTTGGGGCAGATGGGGTCACTGTTCTGCCAGTTGTTCAATGGCACTGGCGGAAGCGATTGGATGTTCTATCTGCGCAATTACGCGGTGGTGCTGCTTCTGGGAATGGTATTTTCGGTGCCGGTGCTCAACCGGCTGCTGGAGCGGTTCCCCAAATTCACCAAAGCTTTGGCCACACCATTTTTGATGCTGGTACTGGTGCTTTCGGTGGCCTATCTGGTGGACTCCACCTACAACCCGTTTTTGTACTTTAGATTTTGAGGAGGGATCGCAGTGGCAGTTTTCAAAAAATACCCGTTGCTCCTCCTATTCACCGTATTTATGGTGGTGCTCAGTGTGGTCGATCCTCTCTTTTCCTCCCGCGTGGAGAGCGAAATGGAGAACAGGAAACTGGCCCAGCGCCCCCAGATGACCCTCCAGAGCCTATTGGCCCGGGAGGAGAACCAGAAATACAGCTACCGCTATGAGCAATATGTGAATGACCAGTTTGTGGGACGGGACGCCTGGATCACCTTAAAATCCGTGAGCGAGTCGGCCCTGGGGAAGATTGAGAACAACGGCATCGTCTATGGGGACGAGCATCGGATGTTTGAGTACTACCCCTCCACCGATCAACAGCGTCTGGATATGAATGTGGAGTTTCTCACCCGGTTCACAGAGACCTGGCAGGACCGAATTCCGCTGACAGTGGCTTTGGTTCCCAGCTCCTATATGGTCTATGTGGATGATCTGCCCGCCGGGCTGCCCAACCTGGACCAGCAGGCGGCCATCCAGGGGATCTACAGCCAGTTTTCCAGCCGGGTGAATACCCTGGACCTGCTGCCCATGCTGGAGGGCCAGGCGGAGGGGGAGGACCTCTACTACAAGACCGACCACCACTGGACCACCTGGGGGGCCTACCAGACCTACCGGGCGTTTGTGGAGTCCCGGGGGCTGCAGGCGGTCTCCTGGGAGGATCTGGCCCCTCTAGAGCGGCAGGTGGAGGACTTCTACGGCACCTACTACAGCAAATGCAAGCTGTTCTCCGCCCAGCCGGATACCATCACCTACTTTGACATCCCCACCACCTCGGTCACCGTGGCGGGGGAACCCCGGGAGGGCCTCTACGATGCCTCCAAGTGGCCGGTGCGGGATAAATACGCCGCCTTCCTCTGGGGCAACAACGACCTGATGGTGATCCGGTCGGACAACAACCTGAACCACAGGGCGGGGGAGACCTCCCGCATCCTGGTGGTGAAGGACAGCTACGGCAACAGCCTGATCCCGTTTTTGACCTACAGCTACGACGAGATCTACGTGGTGGACCTGCGGTTTTTGACCCAGAGCATGACCGAGCTGGTCTCCTCCACCCAGTTTGACGACCTGCTGATCCTCTACAGCTTTATGAACTTCGCCAGCGACAGCAACCTGACCTATCTGAACCGCTGACCACACAGCGAGGGGGCCTTCCCGCCGGGAAGGCCCCCTCTTTTTTGCACCCCTCAGTGCCCCGAGGTGGCCTTGAGCCCCAGGATGCCCGCCAGCAGTAGCCCGGCGAACAGCAGCCGGGGGGCGGAAACCGGCTCCTTAAAGAGCAGGATGCCGGCGGCCAGCGCCCCCAGCGCCCCAATCCCCGTCCAGACCGCGTAGGCGGTGCCCAGGGGGAGCACCTTGGTGGCCTGGGAGAGGAAAAAGAAGCTCACCACCATGCCCGCGATTGTAAGGGCCGAGAATTTCAGGTCGGAAAAGCCGTTGGAGTACTTCATACAGGTGGACCAGACCACCTCCATCAGCCCCGCAATGCCCAAATAGAACCACGCCATTTCCCTCATCCTTTCCACAAAAAATAAAAAAGCGCCTATGGCTGCATCTTCCAAGGCCTAACGATGCAGCCATAAGTGCTTCTGCCTACCCGGCGGCAGGCGGATGTCTGTTATCATAGCAGATTTTGCCGAAAAGTCAAGGCGCTTTTGCCTAAAAAGGCAGCCGCCCGGTGGGGCGGCCGCCTGCGGCGGGGGCTCAGGGGGCCTGCCCGGAGGAGGGCGGGTCCTGGGTGGGGGGGATCTGGCCGAAATCGGGCATCTGGGCCTTCATGGGGATCTGGAAATCCATCGTCTGGGTGCCGTCCATGGGGGGCTGGGGCGGGCGTTTGTGGCGCCGGCGGACCAGCAGGGCCGTCCCCAGGACGGCCGCCAGCAGGATCCCTGAGCCCGCCAGCGCCCTCTGCCAGAGGGGAGGCCCCTCCGGCTCCGGCACAGGGGGGACATATCCGGGGTAGGCGGCGGGGGGCAGGTAGGGGGAGAGCCCGGAGGCATCGGTGATCAGGGCGATCAGCGCCGCCTCGGTGGCGGCCACCTGGGCGGGGCCCTCCGCCTGCTCGCCGTAGCCCCCGCCCCCCTGGGCAAACCGGGCCAGCGCCTGGGGAAGCCCGCCCCCCTCCTTTACAAACCGGGGGTCCCCGGCGGGCAGCCCGCAGGTGCGTACCGCCGTCCAGACGGCGGCGGTGGCAGCACAGCTGGGGGTGTTCCCGGCGGAAAAGCTGCCGTCGTCATTCTGCTGGCGGCCCAGCCAATCCAGCCCCCGCTCCACCGCGCTGCCCACATAGGGCACGCCGGCATAGGGGGCCAGGGCGATCAGTGCCTGGGCGGTGGTCTGGATACTGGGGTCCCGCCCGGCCGAAGGGGCGAAGCCCCCCTCCCGCTGCTGGGAGGAGACCAGGTAGTCGATCACCGCCGATTCGTCGTTGCGGGCGGAGGCGTCCACCACAGCCCCGGCGGTGTGGTAGGCGGCCAGAACGGCGCAGGGCCCCGCCAGCCCCTCCCCATAGATATCCCCGTAGGAGGCGAGGGCGGCCACCAGGTTTTGGCGGCGGTAGGCGGTGGGCTCCTGCTCCAGCTTGGCCAGGGCCACCACCCCTTCCGCCAGCTCCTGGGCGGAGGAGAACCCCTGGCCGGTCCCCCGGTCCAGCGTCTGCTCCAGCTGGTCCAGGGCGGCGGGCAGCTGGGGCTGGCCGCCCAGGGCATGGACCAGGATGCTCTGGCTGCCGGGGGGCTGCTGGGCCAGGTAGTCCCAGCTGGCGGCCCAGGGGCCGGCGGGGGGCTGGGGCCCCTGGGCGAAGGCGGCCGCCGGGGTGGCCAGCAGCACCAGCCCCAGCGCGGCGGCGGCAAACCGTCTATGCAAGCCCTCTCCCCCTTTCCAAAGCCGGGGCGGCGGCCCCGGGCGGCTGTTCTTGGAGTTTCAGTATACCCCATTCCCGCCCGGATTGCAACCGCCGGGGGCCGGAGAGGAAAAAATTGCCCGCCAAATGCGCCCGTTCCCCCTCGAATTTGGGAAATACTGGAGGGTTGCCCGAAAATTTCCACCTGCCGCCGGCGGCTTTTGGGGGAGACTAAGGGGCGCGGCGGCTTTCGGAAAGCTGGCGGGAAACCCTTTGAAAGCCGGGGGAAATGTGGTATAATGGAGCAAACTGCAAAACCTCTGTACCAACAGATACTTTGGCTCCGGGCGGCATGTACGCCCCGGGGCGGACAAGGAAGGTGCCGCATGACGACCAAGTACATCGTGCCCCTGCGCAAGCTGATCCACGACTTCAGCCTGGAGACCCTGCACCTGCCGGAGGAGCCGGGGGAGATCGACATCTCCTCCATGGAGGTCAACCGGCCGGGGCTGGAGCTGGCCGGCTTTTTCGACTACTACGACAACCAGCGCATCCAGATCATGGGCAAGAGCGAATTTGCCTTCCTGCGCCAGTTTTCGGACGAGGACCGGCTCCACCGGATCAACACCTATTTCGCCACCCGCCCCTCGGCGGTGGTGATCACCCGCAATCTGGAGGTCTGGCCCCAGATCCTCCATGCCGCCCGCACCTACCAGGTGGCCCTGCTGCGCACGGTGGAGCCCACCTCCCAGTTCATGGCCGGACTGATCGCCCAGCTCAATGTGGAATTGGCCCCCCGGGTCACCCGCCACGGGGTGCTGGTGGAGGTCTACGGCGAGGGCATCCTGCTGCTGGGGGAGAGCGGCGTGGGCAAGAGCGAGACCGCCATCGAGCTGGTCAAGCGGGGCCACCGGTTGATCGCCGACGACGCGGTGGAGATCCGAAAGGTCTCCAACCGGACGCTGGTGGGCTCCTCCCCGGAGAACATCCGCCACTTCATGGAGCTGCGGGGGGTGGGCATCATCAACGCCCGGCGGCTGTTCGGCATCGGCGCGGTGAAGATGACCGAAAAGATCAACATGATCGTCCAGCTGGAGCAGTGGGACTCCTCTAAGGTCTACGACCGCATGGGCATGGAGGACGAGTACACCGACGTGCTGGGCATCCAGATCCCCTCCCTGACCATCCCGGTGAAGCCGGGGCGCAACCTGGCGGTGATCATCGAGGTGGCCGCCATGAACAGCCGCCAGAAACGCATGGGCTACAACGCCGCCCAGGAGCTTTTGGAGAAGCTGGGGATGGTGGAGCCGGGGCAGGAAAGCGGCGTGGATTGGAACGACTTTTGACCGGCGGAAAGGAAGCGACGGAAAATGCCAGTGATCGCGGAAACCCACAGCCACAGCGTGGCCAGCGGCCACGCCTACAGCACCATCCAGGAGAACGCCCGGGCGGCCGCCCAGGCGGGGCTGGGCTTTTTGTGCGCCACCGACCACGCCCCTGCCATGCCGGGGACCGCCCAGGAGGTCTATTTTGACAGCATCTCCGAGGTGCTCCCCGACCGGGTGGAAGGGGTCACCGTCTTAAAGGGGGCCGAGGTGAATATCCTAGACTATCAGGGCCGCCTGGACCTGCCCGAGCGGGTGTTGGGGAAGCTGGACTGGGTGATCGCCTCCTACCACCCGGTGTGCATCCGGCCCTCCGGGGTGGCAGAGCACACCCAGGGCTGGCTGGCGGTGGCCCAGAACCCCCTGGTGGATGTGATCGGCCACTGCGGGGACGGCCGCTACCCCTTCGACCTGGATACGGTGATCCCCGCCTTCGCCCAAAACGGCAAGATTGTGGAGATCAACGCCCACTCCTTCGTCTGCCGCCCCGGTTCCGCGGAAAACTGCCGCCGCATCGCCCTGGCCTGCAAGCGGTGGCGGGTGCCGGTGGTCTGCAGCTCGGACGCCCACTTCTCCGCCCAGGTGGGGCAGGTGGAGGCCTCCCTGGCCCTGCTGCGGGAGATCGATTACCCCCAGGAATGGATCCTGAACCTGGATTACGACCGGTTTTTGCAGGTGGCCCGCCAAAAGAGCGGCCGCCCGCTGGCCCGAATGGAGGAAAACTGACCATGGAATACTATGTGGGAATCGACCTGGGCGGCACCAAGATCGCTGCCGGGGTGGTGGACGACCAGTACCGGATCATCGGCCGGGCCCAGCTGCCCACCCGGGCGTTCCACCCGGCGCAGGAGATTGCCGACGACCTGGCCGCCGCCGCCCGCCAGGCCCTGGACCAGGCGGGCCTGCCCCTGGAGGGGGCCCGGTGGGTGGGGGTTTGCAGCCCCGGCACTGCCAACCCCCGCACCGGCGTGGTGGGGCTGGCGGCCAACCTGGGGTTCCACGATACCCCCCTGGCGGCGCTGCTGGGCCAGCGGCTGCCGGGAAAAATCTACCTGGAAAACGACGCCAACGCCGCCACCTATGGGGAGATGCTGGCGGGGGCCGCCCGGGGGCTGGACTCGGTGGTGATGATCACCCTGGGCACCGGCGTGGGGGGCGGCATCATTGTGGATGGCCGCATCTACTCCGGCTTCAACTGCAAGGGGGGCGAGCTGGGGCATATGCCCATGGTCTACCAGGGGGTGCCCTGCACCTGCGGCCGCCGGGGCTGTATCGAGGCCTATTGCGCGGTGACCGCCCTCATCCGGATCACCCGGGAGGCGATGCAGCTCAACGCCACCTCCAAGATGTGGGAGCTGGCCCAGGGCAGCCTGGACCGGGTGAACGGCCGCACCGCCTTTGACGCCATGCGGGCGGGGGACCCGGCGGGCACCCAGGTGGTGGAGCAGTATATCGACTACCTCGCCTATGCGGTCAGCGGCCTGATCAACGGCTTCCAGCCCCAGGCGGTGGTGATCGGCGGCGGCATCAGCAAGGAGGGGGAGACCCTCTTCGGGCCGGTGCGCCAGCGGGCGCTGCCCATGACCTTCAACTACGACCCCCAGAACTGCACCCGGATCCTGCCCGCCCAGCTGGGCAACGACGCCGGGATCATCGGCGCGGCGCTTTTGGGCCGCCAGTACCAGTGACCGGCCTGGCGGCGCTGGCGGCCGCCTGCCGCCGGGCGGGCTGCCCGGCGGCGGAGGGGGAGCCCATGGGCCGCCACACCACCTTCCGCATCGGCGGCCCGGCGGATCTGTTTTTGCGCCCCCGGTCGGCGGCCCAGGCGGCTGCGCTGGCCGCCCAGGCCCGGGCGCTGGGGGTGCCGGTGCTGTTTTTGGGCCGGGGCTCCAACCTGGTGGTGGCGGACGAGGGGTTCCGGGGGGCGGTGGTCACCCTGGAGGAGGTCGCGGGGGAGGGCCCCCGGCTTGCGGCGGACGGCCTGGTGGACTGCCCGGCGGGGGTGAACCTGGCTGCCCTGTGTAAATTTGCCGCCGCCCAGGGGCTCTCCGGGCTGGAATTCGCCTATGGCATCCCCGGCAGCCTGGGGGGCGGCGTCTTTATGAACGCCGGGGCCTATGGCGGGGAGCTGGGCCAGGTGGTGGAGCAGGTGGATTTCTGGGACGAGGAGGGCCGGCCCCACACGCTGGCGGGGGCGGCGCTGGGTTTTTCCTACCGCCACAGCTGGTTTGCCGGACACCCCGGTTGCCTGATCGCCGGGGCGCGGCTGGCCCTTTGCCCCGGGGACCCGGCGGAGATTGCTGCCAAAATGGAGGAGCACCTGCGGGCCCGGCGGGAGAAACAGCCGCTGGACTACCCCAGCGCGGGCAGCGCCTTCAAGCGCCCGGCGGGGGCGTATGCCGCCCAGCTGATCGACTCCTGCGGCCTCAAGGGGCTGCGGGTGGGGGACGCCATGGTCAGCGAGAAGCACGCGGGCTTTATCGTCAACTGCGGCCGCGCCACCTGCGCCGATGTGCGGGAGCTGGTGGAACAGGTGCGGGCGGCCGTCCAGGCCCGCACCGGCTACCTGCTGGAGTGTGAAATCAAGTTTGTCTAAAGGGAGACCGGAGGGGGTCCATATGGAATTCGTCATCATCACAGGCATGTCCGGGGCGGGCAAATCCCGGGCGATCGCCGCCATGGAGGACATCGGCTACTACTGCGTGGATAACCTCCCGCCCAAGATGCTGCCCTCCTTCACCGCCCTCTGCCGCCAGGCGGAGGGGAAGCTGGACCGGGTGGCGGTGGTCATGGACGCCCGCAGCCGGGAGGTATTTGGGGACATCTACGAGGGGGTGCGGGGGTTTTTGGAGGGGCCCGGCCGGTTTCGCACCCTGTTTTTGGACTGCGACGACGGGGTGCTGATCCAGCGGTACAAGGAGACCCGCCGCCGCCACCCGCTGATGGACGAGCAGACCACCTCGGTGGAGCAGGCGGTGGCCCAGGAGCGGCAGATCCTCAGCCGCCTGCGGGATTCCGCCGACTACCTGATCGATACCAGCTACCTTTCGGTGCGCCAGCTGCGGGAGAAGGTGGTGGACATCTTCCTGCGGGACAAGGGCCAGGGGATGCTGATCAGCTGCATGTCCTTCGGCTTTAAGTACGGCATCCCCAAGGAGGCCGACCTGGTGTTCGATGTGCGCTGCCTGCCCAACCCCTTCTACCTGCCGGAGCTCAAACAGCGCACCGGCCTGGACCGGCCGGTGCGGGAGTATGTGATGCAGTGGGAGCAGTCCCAAAAGCTGGCGGACAAGCTGCTGGACCTGGTGGACTACCTGCTGCCCCTCTATCAGCAGGAGGGCAAGACCCAGCTGACCATCGCCATGGGCTGCACCGGGGGGCACCACCGGTCGGTGGTGTTCGCCCAGCTGATGGCGGAGCACCTGCAGGAGCGGCAGCTGCGGTGTACCGTCACCCACCGGGACATCGCAAAGGGATGAGGGGGCCGGTGTCGTTTGCCCAGCGGATCAAATCGGAGATCTGCGGGAACCGCTCCTTCTGCCAGCGCCACCGCCGGGCGCTGGCCTATGGCCTTTTGCTCTACGGCCGCAGCTTTACCCCCGAGAGCATCTGCCTGCACACCGAACACCGGCGGGTGGCGCGGCTGTATGCCGACAGCATCGCCGACCTGGCGGGCCTGAGCGGCAGCATCACCCTGCGGGAGGTGCGCCGCCAGGAGGGCAAGAGCGTCTATGTGGCCACGGTGGACAGCCTCGCCGACCGGCTGGCGGTGCTGGAGACCTTCTGCTCCCCCCAGGGCGGCGGCCAGGCCGGCCTGCTGGAAGAACAGATCCCCCCCGGGGAGGAGGGGGCCTTTTTGAGCGGGGTATTTTTGGCCTGCGGCGGGGTCAGCGACCCGGAGAAGGACTACCGGGCGGAGTTCTCGGTGGGCGGGCGGCGGCTCTGCCAGGACCTGGAGGCGTTTTTGGGCCGGGTGCTGGCCCCCCCCAAGGTCACCACCCGCCGGAACAGCTACCTGGTCTACTACAAGGAGAGCGAGCAGATCGAGGACCTGCTCACCCTCATCGGCGCCCCCAAATGCTCGATGGAGCTGATGGAGGTGAAGATGGTCAAGGAGCTGCGCAACAAGGTCAACCGGGCCACCAACTGCGAGACCGCCAACCTCTCCAAGACGGTGGCCGCCGGGGTGGCCCAGGTACAGGCGATCCAGGCGATCCAGGCCGCCGGCGGGCTGAACCTTTTGGAGGAGGAGCTGCGGGAGCTGGCCCAGCTGCGGCTGGACCACCCGGAGCTCTCCCTGCGGGAGCTGGGCGGCCAGCTGCGCACCCCCATCTCCCGGTCGGGGGTCAACCACCGGATGCGCCGGATCCTGGAATTTGCCAGCCGGCTGGAACAGAAAGGAAGGGAAACGCAATGATTTTGACAACAACCCCCTCGGTGGAGGGACGGGTGATCCTGGACTACCTGGGCATCGTGTTTGGCGAGGTGGTCAGCGGCGTGGACTTTGTGCGGGATATGGCTGCCAGCTTCCGGGATATTTTCGGCGGCCGCAGCCGCAGCTACGAGGACGAGCTGCAGCAGGCCCGCCAGGAGGCCCTGGAGGAGCTGGAGCAGCGGGCGGCCGCCCTGGGCGCGGACGCCGTGGTGGGCATCGACGTGGACTACGAGGTGCTGGGCAGCGGCAACGGGATGCTGATGGTCACCGTTTCGGGCACGGCGGTGCGGCTGGGCTGACCGGAGGCCGGACAGCGGGGTTTTGACAGGCGGCGGGGCCGCGGGGAGGGCAATGGGCATGAACGACTTTGTACATCTGCACGTACATACCGAATACAGCCTCTTGGACGGCGCCTGCCGGATCCAGAAGCTGGTGGAGCGGGTGAAGGAGCTGGGCCAGCAGGCGGTGGCCATCACCGACCACGGGGTGATGTTCGGGGCGGTGGATTTCTACAAGGCCGCCCGCCAGGCGGGGATCAAGCCGGTCATCGGCTGCGAGGTGTATGTGGCCCCCCGTACCCGGCTGGACAAACAGTACAAGGTGGACTCCTCCCCCTACCACCTGGTGCTCCTCTGCGAAAACAACCAGGGCTACCAGAACCTGATCAAATTGGTCTCCCTGGCCTTTACCGAGGGGTTTTACGGCAAACCCCGGGTGGACCACGCCCTGCTGGAGCAGTACCACGAGGGGCTGATCTGCCTGTCCGCCTGCCTGGCCGGGGAGCTGCCCCGGATGCTGGCCCAGGGGGACTACGAGCAGGCCAAACAGACCGCCCTGTGGTACCGGGACCTGTTCGGCCCGGACAACTATTTCATCGAGATCCAGGACCACGGCATCGCCCTCCAGCGCCAGGTGCTACCGGGGCTGATCCGCCTGTCCCAGGAGACGGGCATCGGCCTGGTGGCCACCAACGACGCCCACTACATCCGCCGGGAGGACGCCCGGATGCAGAGCGTGCTCATCTGCATCCAGACCAACACCACCGTGGACCAGCCGGGGGACCTGGAATTTGAGACCGAGGAGTTCTATATCAAGAGCCGCCAGGAGATGGAGGCCCTCTTCGGCGGCTATCCCCAGGCGCTGGACAACACCTGCCGCATCGCCCAGCGGTGCAATGTGGAGTTCGAGTTCGGCCACACCAAGCTCCCCTATTTCCGGGCCCCGGCGGGGGAGGAGAACGCCGCCTACTTCCGGCGGCTGTGCTACGAGGGGCTGCGCCAGCGGTATGGGGAACACCCCGACCAGGCGGTGGTGGACCGTCTGGAATATGAATTGGGGATTGTGGAGAAGATGGGGTATGTGGACTACTACCTGATCGTCTCCGACTTTATCCACTACGCCAAAAGCCAGGGGATCCCGGTGGGGCCGGGGCGGGGCTCGGGGGCCGGGAGCCTGGCCGCCTACTGCATCGGCATCACCGGCATCGACCCCATCCGGTATAACCTTCTGTTCGAGCGGTTTTTGAACCCCGAGCGGGTGAGCATGCCCGACTTCGATGTGGACTTCTGCTACGAGCGGCGGCAGGAGGTGATCGACTATGTGGTGCGCAAATATGGCGCCGACCATGTGGCCCAGATCATCACCTTCGGCACCATGGCCGCCAAGATGGCCATCCGGGATGTGGGCCGGGTGCTGGGGATGGGGTACCAGCAGGTGGACGCCATCGCCAAGCTGGTGCCCAACGAGCTGAAGATGACCTTGGACCGGGCGCTGGAGGTCTCCCCCCAGCTGCGGGAGCGGTATGAGGGGGAGCCCCAGGTGCGGGAGCTTCTGGATATGGCCCGGAAGATCGAGGGGATGCCCCGCCATGCCTCCACCCATGCGGCCGGCGTGGTGATCACCCGGGACCCGGTGGACGACTATGTGCCCCTCTACAAGGCGGAGGAGACCATGCCGGTCACCCAGTTCACCATGACCACCCTGGAGGAACTGGGCCTGTTGAAGATGGACTTTCTGGGGCTGCGTACCCTGACGGTCATCCGCTATGCCGAGCAGGAGGTGCAAAAGCAACAGCCGGGCTTTTCTGCCGCCGCTGCCCCCCTGGACGACCCGGAGACGTTCGCCATGCTCACCAAGGGCCAGTGCGTGGGGGTGTTCCAGTTCGAGTCCTCGGGGATGCGCAATGTGATCGCCCAGCTGGGCCCCACCTCCATCGAGGATCTGATCGCCGTCATCTCCCTCTACCGGCCGGGGCCGATGGAGTCGATCCCCACCTACATCCGCAACCGCCACCACCCGGAGCTGGTCACCTATAAGCACCCGCTTTTAAAGCCGATCTTGGAGGTGACCTACGGCTGCATCGTCTACCAGGAGCAGGTGATGCAGATCTGCCGCCAGCTGGGGGGCTACTCCTACGGCCGGGCGGACCTGGTGCGCCGGGCGATGTCCAAGAAAAAGCACGACGTCATGGAGAAGGAGCGGGAGGCGTTTGTGGCCGGGGCGGTGCAAAACGGCGTGCCCCAGCGGGTGGCCAATGAGATCTTCGACGAGATGTCCTCCTTCGCCTCCTACGCCTTCAATAAATCCCACGCCGCCGCCTATGCCTTTGTCTCCTACCAGACCGCCTATCTGAAGTGCCACTACCCCCGGGCGTTTATGGCGGCCCTGCTCACCAGCGTTTTGGAAAATACCGACAAGGTGATCGAATATATCGGGGAGTGCAGCCGCCTGGGCATCCAGGTGCTGCCCCCGGATGTGAACGCCAGCCAGGAGGGGTTCACGGTGGAGGGGGAGCATATCCGGTTTGGCCTTTTGGCGGTGAAGAACATCGGCCGGGGGCTGATCCGGGAGCTGATTGCCCACCGGGAGGCGGAGGGCCCCTATGAGAGCTTCTCCGACTTCTGTGAGCGGATGTACGGCCGGGAGATGAATAAGCGCGCCCTGGAGAGCCTTATCAAGGCGGGGGCGCTGGACTGTGTCTGCAAAAACCGCCGCCAGATGCTGGAGGGGTACGAGCGGATCCTGGCGGATGTGGAGGCCGCCCAAAAGCAGGCCCTCTCCGGCCAGACCAGCTTTTTCGATACCCCCGGCCTGGCCCCCAAGACCCAGCGCCAGCTGCCCGCGGTGGAGGAGTTCCCGCCCCAGGAGCTGCTGGCCATGGAGAAGGAGACTACCGGACTCTATATCAGCGGCCACCCCATGGCCCGCTTTGCCCAGATGATCGCCCAGCACCAGTGTACCGCCATTGCAGATATCGTCTCCGCCGAGGAGCGGGGCAGCGGCATCCAGGACGGGGCCGCCGTGCGGGTGGCGGCGATTGTCAACAGCCGCAAGCTCAAGGCCACCCGGGGCGGCCAGACGATGGCCTTTGTGCGCCTGGAGGACCAGAGCGGCGGCATGGAGATGCTGGTGTTCCCCCGGGTGCTGGACCAGTATGGCCCGCTGCTCACCGAGGGCTCGGTGGTGCTCATCCGGGGGAAGGTATCCATGCGGGAGGAGGAGGACGCGAAATTGATCGCCGACGCGGTTTGGACGCCGGAGAGCGCCGAGCCCGCCGCCGCCCGCCCGGCCCCCCGCCGCCCGGCCGCCGCTCCCGCTGCGCCGCCCCCCGCCGGGCAGCGCCCGGCCGCCCCCAGCAAAAACCACGGCATCTACCTGCGGCTGGAGAGCGGGCAGGACCCGGCGCTGCCCGCGGTGCAGAACCTGCTGGGGATCTTCTGCCCGGACAACGCCGGCTACCTGCCCGAGCGGGTGTTCTTCTACTTCCGGGACAGCAAGAAATACCACCCGGCCCCCCGGGAGCTGTGGGTGCTGTGGAACCCGGTGCTGGAGCGGGAGCTGAAAAAGCTGCTGGGGGAGGAAAATGTGGTATTTAAACCATAACCAAAGCCGCCGGGGCGCATTTTTTCCATGGAACGGAGAAAAATGGGAAAAACCGGTGGAATCCCTTGCGGCAGCCCGGAAAAACCGCTATAATGGTTGCGGACCGACGGGGGGACATGGGATGTACGGGGGGTCCCCCGGGGATTTCTATCTTGGAGGGTGTGTAAGATGGAGAACAAACAGCTGACCATCGGCGTTCTGACCAGCGGCGGCGACGCCCCGGGCATGAATGCGGCCATCCGCGCCGTGGTGCGTACGGCGCTCAACCGGAACATCCGGGTGCTGGGCATCCGCCGGGGCTATTCCGGCCTTCTACAGCCGGATATGATCGAAATGAACCTGCGCAGCGTCAGCGATACGCTGCACCGGGGGGGTACCATCCTGTATACCGCCCGCTGCCCCGAATTTAAGCAGGAGGAGGGGATGCAGCGGGCCCGCCAGATCTGCCGGGAGATGGGGATCGACGGCCTGGTGGTCATCGGCGGCGACGGCTCCTTCCGGGGCGCCCGGGACCTGTCCCTGCGGGGGGTGCCCTGCATCGGCATCCCCGGCACCATCGACAACGACATCGCCTCCAGCGACTACACGGTGGGGTTCGACACCGCCGTGAACACGGTGATGGATATGGTGGATAAGCTGCGGGATACCTCCCAATCCCACGACCGCTGTTCGGTGGTGGAGGTGATGGGCCGCCGCTGCGGGGATATCGCCCTGCACGCCGGGGTGGCCTGCGGCGCGGTGGCCATCCTGCTGCCGGAGATGCCCTTCTCGGTGGACGGGATCGTGGAGAAGATGCGGCGGACGCTGCGCACCGGCAAAAAGCACTTCATCATCATTGTGGCCGAGGGGGTCATGAAAAACGGCGGCCTGCCGGATGTCCACACCTTTGCCGCCGAGCTGGAGCGCCGCACCGGTGTGGAAAGCCGGGCCACCGTGCTGGGCCATGTGCAGCGGGGCGGCGCCCCCACCGCCCGGGAGCGGGTGCTGGCCAGCGAGATGGGCTACCGGGCGGTGGAGCTGCTGGAGCAGGGGATCGGCAACCGGGTGGTGGTCAACCACAACGACCGGATTGTGGACTACGACATCCTGGAGGCCCTGAATATGCAAAAGCAGTTCAACCATCGGCTGTATGAGATCGCCGACGCGATTTCCATTTAAGCGATGCCCAAAAGGCCCCCACGGGGGCCTTTTGTCGTCCTACAGGCGTCTTTTTGCCCCGCCCGGGTCATAAGACTGGGGTGGGAGCATCGAAAGGGGGATGGGGATGGAACACATAGGGGAGCGGCGGCCGTATGTGGCTGCGGTGGTCCCGGCGGCGGGGCTTTCCACCCGGATGCGGGGGCTGGATAAACAGTTTGAGGAGCTCTGCGGGGTCCCGGTGCTGGCCCGGACGATGCTGGCGCTGGCCCAGAACGATTGGATCGACGAGCTGGTGGTGGTGGCCCGCCGGGAGGACACGGCGGACGTGCTGGCCCTGGCCCGGCAGTGGGGGGTGGCCAAGCTGCGCAGCGTGGTGGCCGGCGGGGAAACCCGCCAGCAGTCGGTGCTGCGGGGGCTGGAGGCGGTGAGCCCCCAGGCGGCCTATGTGGCCATCCACGACGGGGCCCGCCCGCTGGTGAGCCAGCAGGTGATCGCCCGGGCGGTGCTGGACGCCCTCGGCTGCGGGGCGGCCGCAGCGGCGGTGCCGGTGGTGGACACCCTGAAGCTGGCGGACGGGGAGGGGTGCATCTGCCGGACGGTGGACCGCAGCCGGCTGTTCGCGGTGCAGACCCCCCAGGTGTTCGCCCTGGGCAGGTACCTGTCCGCCGCCCGCCAGGCCCTCTCCCAGGGCTTGGACTACACCGACGACTGCCAGATGCTGGAGGCGGTGGGGGAGCGGGTCAAGCTCTCGACGGGGGACCCTCGGAACCTAAAGATCACCACCCCGGAGGATCTGGCGGTGGCCCGGGCAATTTTGGAACAGGAGGAGCCGGTCCTATGAACCTGCGTATTGGCCACGGATACGACGTCCACCGCCTGGAGGCGGGGCGCAAACTGATCCTGGGGGGCGTTCTGATCCCCTGGGAGCGGGGGCTTTTGGGCCACTCGGATGCGGATGTCCTGACCCACGCGGTGATGGACGCCCTGTTGGGGGCGCTGGCGATGGGGGATATCGGCGGCATGTTCCCGGACAGCGACCCCGCCTACGCCGGGGCGGACTCCATCGCCCTGCTGGAACAGGTGGCCCGGCGGGTGGCCGCCGCCGGCTGGCGGCTGGGTAACCTGGATGCCACCGTCATCGCCCAGGCCCCCAAGCTGGCGGGCTATCTGCCCGCCATGCGCCAGCGGCTGGCGGCCGCCTGCGGCGCGCCGGTGGAGGCGGTGAGTGTGAAGGCCACCACCGAGGAGCACCTGGGCTTCACCGGCCGGGGGGAAGGGATTGCCGCCCATGCGGTCTGCCTATTGGAGCGGATCCCCTGAGCGCCGGAACGGCGGGGCGCCCCTATGCATAGTTTGGTACAGCGGCAGCTGTGGGAACCTCCCACGCCGCCGCTGTATTTTATTGATGTAAGGGGACCTTTTCATGCCAAATCGGGAGACGCACCTGGTGGTCGTGCGGTCGATCACCTATGCGATGAAGGGGCAGAAGCTGCTGGAGCGGTATGGCTATACCGCCTATATCGAGCGGCTGGCCCGCCCCAACAGCCGCCAGGGCTGCGGCTATGGCGTGCGGGTAATTGGCCCGCTGGAGGGCGCCCTGCGCCTATTTGCGTCGGCCGGCATCCCGGTGGCGGAGGTACAGGAGGGAGAGCGATGATCTATTTTGACAACGCGGCCACCACCTTTCCCAAGCCGCCCCAGGTGGGGCAGGCGGTGGCGGAGGCGTTCACCCTTTACGGCGCCAACCCCGGCCGCAGCGGCCACGACCTGTCCCTGCGCACCGCCGGGCAGGTGTACGGGGTGCGGGAGGCGGCGGCGGAATTTTTCGGCGCCGCCGGGCCGGAGCAGGTGGTATTCACCCAAAACTGCACCCATGCCCTGAACCTGGTGATCCATGGCCTACTGCGCCAGGGGGACCATGTGGTGATCTCCGACCTGGAGCACAACTCGGTGCTGCGGCCGGTGCACACCCTGGCCCAGCAGGGGGTCATCACCTACAGCGTGGCCAGGACCTCCCGGGAGGACGGGGAGACGGTGGAGGCGTTTCGCCGCTGCCTGGCCCCCAATACCCGGCTGATCCTCTGCACCCACGGCTCCAACCTGGTGGGCTGGCGGCTGCCCATTGGGGCGCTGGCAGAGCTGGCCGCCGGGGCGGGGGTGCTCTTTGGGGTGGACGCCGCCCAGACGGCGGGGGTGGAGCCGCTGGATATGGAGGCGATGGGCATCGACTTCCTCTGCACCGCCGGCCACAAGGGGCTCTATGGCCCTGCGGGCACCGGCCTGCTGGTCACCCGCCGCGGCGGGCTGCTGCGCCCGCTGCTCCAGGGGGGCACCGGCAGCCTCTCCGCCGACTACAACCAGCCGGAGCTGCTGCCCGACCGCCTGGAGGCGGGCACGGTGAACACCCCTGGCATCCTGGGCCTGGGGGCGGGGCTCCGGTTTTTAAAGGAGCAGGGGATGGAGGCGGTTGCCCGGCGGGAACGGGCGGTGGCGGATGTCCTCTATGCGGGGCTGGCCCGGATTCCCCGGGTGCGGCTCCTGCCCCGGGGGGCGCTGCCGGTGGTCAGCTTCAACCTGGAGGGCCTGCACTCGGAGGAGACCGCCCGGCTGCTCAACCGGGCGGGGTTCGCCCTGCGGGGCGGGCTGCACTGCGCGCCTCTGGCCCACCAGAAATTTGGCACCCTGGAGACGGGGGCGGTGCGGGCCAGCGTGGGGGCGTTCAACACCCCCGAAGAGGCCCGGCTGCTGGTGCAGGCGGTGGAAAAGGCGGCCCAAACCCCCTGAATTTCCGGCTGGAAACAAAAAGGGATTGATTTAACGCCAGCGTATGATAAAATAAAGACAGGCGGCCCCGCGGCTCTCCCACAGCCGCGGGGCAGAAATCCAAAGGAGCGGACGGTATGAACCAATTTACAGAGTTCCTCAATACCTTTCATACCTTCGAGTGGAGGGACGCCATCGACATCCTGTTGATGGCCTATCTGATCTACCAGGCGATCAAATTGGTGCGGGAGACCCGCGCGGCCCAGCTGGTGAAGGGCATTGCGGTCCTGTTGGTGTTCTATGCGGTGGCCCAGGCGGTGCCGCTGCGCACCATGCGGTTCCTCACCGAAAACGTGCTCTCCATCGGCTTTATCGCCATGGTGGTGGTTTTCCAGCCGGAGCTGCGCCGGGCGCTGGAGCAGGTGGGCCGCTCCCGGATCGGGAAGTTCCAGGTGTTCACCTCCGGCCTGGCGGAACAGGACAGCCAGGGCAAGTGGGAAAAGCTGGTCCACGACCTGGTGGAGGAGGCCGGCGTCCTCTCCCAGGAGAAGATCGGGGCCCTGATGGTCATCGAGCGGGACACCAAGCTGGGGGAGATCATCAAGACCGGCACCGTCATCGACTCCGCCCCCTCCCCCGAGCTGATCGGCAACATCTTCTTCCCCAACTCCCCCCTCCACGATGGGGCCATGATCATCCGGGACGGCCGGCTGCATGCGGCGGGGTGCTTTTTGCCCCTTTCGGACAACCGGGAGATCAGCCGGGAGCTGGGCACCCGCCACCGGGCCGCCCTGGGCATGAGCGAGACCAGCGACGCCATTGTGGTGGTGGTCTCGGAGGAGACCGGCCTCATCACCCTCTGCCGCAACGGAAAATTGACCCGGGGCGTCTCCCTCAGCCGCCTGCGGGAGTACTTAAATGCCGAGCTGGCCCCTTCTCCGGAGTCGGAGCCCACCAACCGGCTGTTTGACCGCAGGAGGGGGAAGAACGCATGAAAAAGCTGGACCTTGGCAAGCTGTTTGACGATAAGCGGTTTTTGATCGTCTTTTCCCTGGTGATGGCGGTGCTCTCCTGGCTGGTGGTGGTCAGCTCGGTGGACCGCAACGTCTCCGCCCAGATACGCAACGTCCAGGTGGACCTGGCCCAGGCGGAGCGGGAGGTGCTGCTGCCCCTGAACCTGACCATTGTGGATGGGCGCAGCGCCACCGCCACGGTGGCCATCGAGGGGGACCGGTCGGTGGTGGGGGGCGTGGGCCCCGCGGATATCGACATCCAGGCCGACCTGTCGGGCATCACCGGGCCGGGCACCTATGAGGTGACCCTCTACGGCAACCGCACCCTCAACTACAATGTGGGCGACCGGTATGGCAAGGGGTTCCGCCTGCAGAGCATCGACCCCATCTCCCCCGCCACCCTGGAGATCCAGGTGGCCCGGCTCACCAGCCGCCGGTTTGACCTCACCGCCGACATCGACGGCCTGCAGGTGCCGGAGGACTATGTGGGGATGGACACCGTCCTCAACCCCCGCACCATCACCGTCACCGGCCCGGAGAGCGCCATCAACCGGATCGACCGGTGTGTGGTCTCCGCCCAGTTCACCGAGCCGCTCACCGGCAGCCGCACCATCTCCAGCCCCATCGTCCTCTATGATGTGGAGGGCAATGTGCTGGACCAGGAGCTATTGACCCTGGATACGGATACGGCGGACATCACCATCCCGGTCTACAAGAAGAAGTCGATGGCCCTGAGCTTCGACTACACCAACGTCCCCTCCGGCCTGCCCCTCAGCCAGATCGACGACCGGCTGTCGGTGGCCTCCATCCAGGTGGCCGGCCCGGAGGATGTGGTGGACTCCTACGACCGGCTGGACCTGGGCTTTATCAACTTCAGCGAGGTGACCCCCGAGAACTCCATCTTCCTGTTTGACGTGGATTCGGTGCTGCCCACCGGCTGTGTCAACCTGTCGGATGTGCACACCGTCTCGGTGGAGGTGAACATGTCCGGGATGACCCAGGCGAACTTCACCATTCCCGGGGAAAACATCCGGGTGGTAAACGTGCCCATCAACTACACCGCCACGGTGGAGACCCCCAGCATCAGCGGGGTGCATGTGGTGGGCAGCCAGCAGGCGCTGGAGACCCTCATGGGCAGCGACCTGGTGGCCACGGTGGACCTGTCCGACCGGGATGTGGTGCCGGGGCCGTTCAGCCTGCCGGTGAAGATCTCCGCCCCGGGCAAGGGGCTGGTGTGGGCCATCGGCGAATACACCGCCGTGGTCACCATCCAGGAACGCTGACCGCTGCAAAACCAACTGCCAGGGCGTCCGGCTGGCCGGACGCCCTGTTTGCTGCAAAGGAGCGCCTATGCCAATTCTCATCAACGATCTCGTCACCTCCCTGGAGCAGCCCGCCCAGGCGGCGGTGGAGGAGGCCCTGCGCCTGTTGGGGGTGCCGCCCCAGGCGGTGGAGAGCGCCAGCATCGCAAAGACCTCCCTGGATGCCCGCCGCCGGGGGAACGTCCACTTTGTCCACTCGGTCTCCGTCCGCCTCTACGAGGGGGAGGAGCAGGCGGTGCGCCGGGCTGCCAGCCGGCGGGTGGTGCTCCGCCGGGAGGAGCCGCTGGAGGTAAAAATTGGGGAGCGGCCCCTGGAACACCGCCCGGTCATCGCCGGATTTGGCCCGGCGGGGATGTTTGCCGGGCTGCTGCTGGCCAAAAACGGCTACCGCCCGGTCATTTTGGAGCGGGGGGCCTGTATGGAGCGGCGGGTGCAGGCGGTGGAGGCGTTTTGGCGCACCGGCGTCCTGGACCCGGCCACCAACGTCCAGTTCGGGGAGGGCGGCGCGGGCACCTTCTCGGACGGCAAGCTCACCACCCGCATCGGGGACCCCAAATGCAGCTATGTGCTGCGGGAGCTGGTGCGGTTTGGCGCCCCGCCGGAGATCCTCCACCGCCAGAAGCCCCACATCGGTACCGACCGGCTGCGGGGGGTGGTGCAGGCCATCCGCCAGGAGATCCTGCGGCTGGGGGGCGAGGTGCGGTTCGAGACCCCGCTGCTGGGGCTGGACCTGCGGGATGGGGCCCTGCGGGCGGTGGAGCTGGAGGGGGGCTGGCTGCCTGCCCAGGCGCTGGTTTTGGCCACCGGCCACAGCGCCCGGGACACCTTCCAGATGCTGCTGGACCGGGGCCTGGCCCTGGAGCCCAAGCCGTTTTCGGTGGGGGTGCGCATCGAGCACCTCCAATCCGAGATCGACCGGGGGCTGTATGGGGCGTTGGCGGGGCATCCCGCCCTGCCGGTGGGGGAATACCAGCTCTCCCACCGGGTGGGGGAGCAGGGGGTCTACACCTTCTGCATGTGCCCGGGGGGCAGGGTGGTGCCCGCCGCCTCGGAGGAGGGCCGGGTGGTCACCAACGGCATGAGCTACTTTGCCCGGGACGGGCAGAACGCCAACGCCGCCTTGGTGGTGGGGGTGGCCCCCGCCCAGTATGGCAGCCATCCTTTGGATGGGGTGGCCCTCCAGCGGCGGCTGGAGGAGGCGGCCTTCCGGGCGGGAGGCGGCGGCTACCGGGCCCCCGCCCAGGATGTGGGCAGCTTTTTGGCGGGGAAACCCGGCCTGCGGCTGGGGCGGGTGGCCCCCACCTACGCCCTGGGGGTGACCGGGTGCGACTTTGGGGCGCTGTTCCCCCGCCAGATCACCGGGATGCTGCAGCTGGGGCTGCGGGTGTTCGGCCGCAAGCTGCCCGGCTTTGACGGGGCGGACGGGGTGCTCACCGGCGTGGAGACCCGGACCTCCTCCCCGGTGCGGATCCTGCGGGGGGAAAACTTCCAGGCCCCGGGGGCGGCGGGACTCTACCCCTGCGCCGAGGGGGCGGGCTATGCCGGGGGGATCATGAGCGCGGCGGTGGATGGCCTGCGCACCGCCCTGGCGCTGATGGCCGCCTGGGCGCCGCCCAAGAGCTGAGGGGCTGTGCCGCCGGACAGGCGGGCGGCATAGGATATTGGTAGCCCCTCCCGCCGGGGAGGGGCGCCCGGGCGCGGCCCATCCGGCCGCGCTGCGGCTGCATCTCACACAGGGAGGTCTGCCATGAAACTCGGCCTGGCCTTTTCCGGCAGCGGGGAGAGCGCCGCAAATGCCCATTGCTTTTTGGAGGAGCTGGAGGCGGGGGGCCTGCCCCTGGGGATGCTCTCCGCCAGTTCCCTGGCGGCGCTGCCCGCCTTTTTATGGGCCCGGGGGTTTGCCGCCGCCCAGGTGGAGGCGCTGATGGAGGACTTTTCCCATGCCCGCACCCCCCATGGGGGGCTTGCCCGCCTGGAGCGGGCGGGGGCGCTGGCGGGGAGCTGCAAACTGCCCGTGGCCCTCTGCAGCGTGGATGTGGAGACCGGCGTCGCCGCCATCTTTTGCGACAGCCTGCGCTCGGATGCCTGGAACCTGAAGGTCTATCCCCTTGCGGGAAACGAGCGCGCCGCTTTGGGGGCGGCCCTCTGCCCCTATGGGGAGAGTCCGCCCCAAAGGTGGGCCCAGCTGCGCCTGTGCGACTTCGCGGCCCGCTACGGCTGCCCCTTTTTCCCGCTGCGCATGGCGGGGATGGAGAAGCTGCTGGCGGCCTCCTTCGCCGGGGGCGGCCGCCCCGCCCAGATCGCGGCGGATACCATCGCCGCCCTCACCGCCAAAAGGGCGGATGTCTTCTGCCAGGTGGAGGGGCCCTCCGCCGGGGAGGTCCGGGCCCAGGCCCGGGCCCTGCTGCCGGAATGCTACGAAAAACTGCTCTAAAGGAGGGGCGGGGGAACCCCCGCCCCTTTTGCTGCCCGGGCGCGGTTGCCATTTGCCAGCCGGTGTGGTATCATCAAAGAAGGAAAACGCCCGGCCCTGGGCCGGTGGGAAGAGGGATGTCAATGGGAAAACGGGTCAAACTGCTCTGCCCCTGCCTATTTGGGCTGGAGAGCGTCCTGAGCTTTGAGGTGCGCAAGCTGGGGGGCGAAAATATCACCGTCACCGACGGCCGGGTCACCTTCGAGGGGGATCTCTCCCTGGTGGCCCAGGCCAACCTGTGGCTGCGCACCGCCGAACGGGTGGGGATCGTACTGGGGGAGTTTTCGGCGGAGAGCTTTTCCGAGCTGTTCGACCGGACCGCCGCCCTGCCCTGGGAGGACTACATCGGGGAGGACGGCCAGTTCCCGGTGAAGGGCTGGTCGGTGAATTCCAAGCTCCACAGCGTCCCCGACTGCCAGTCGATCGTCAAGCGGGCGATCGTCCGGCGGCTGGAGGGGGTCTACCACCGCCAGTGGTTCAACGAGACCGGCCCGGTCTACCAGGTGCAGTTCACCCTCCACCGGGACCGGGCGACCTTACTGCTGGATACCTCCGGCCCCGGCCTGCATAAACGGGGCTACCGGGCCCGCTCCAACGAGGCCCCCATCAAAGAGACGCTGGCGGCGGGCATTGTGGACCTGGCCCGGGTGCGGGGGGATTCGGTGGTCTGCGACCCCATGTGCGGCTCGGGCACCCTGGTGATCGAGGCGGCCCTGAAGGCGCTGAACATCGCCCCCGGCATCCGCCGCCGGTTTGCCGCCCAGCAGTGGGCCTGCTTCCAGGACGGCACCTTTGACCGGCTGCGCCAGCAGGCGGTGGAGCAGGTGCGCCGGGAGGCGCCGTTTGTGGCCTATGCCTCCGACCTGGACCCGGCGGCGGTGCAGCTCACCCGGGAGAACGCCGCCAAGGCGGGGGTGGCCTCCCGCATCCGGGTAAAGCAGGCGGACCTGGCGGACTTTACCCCGCCGGAGGGCCCCTGCATCCTGCTCACCAACCCGCCCTACGGCGAGCGGCTGATGGATGCCGCCCATGCGGAGGAGGTCTGCCGTACCCTGGGGCGGGTGTTCCCCCAGCGGGAGGGGGCCGGCTGCTACATCATCTCCTCCCAGGAGGGGTTTGAGGAGCTGTACGGCCGCCCGGCCACCCGCCGCCGCAAGCTGTATAACGGTATGATCCGCTGCAACCTCTATATGTATTTTTCCCCCAAGTCCTCCGGCCCCAAGGCCCCTTGAACCGGCAAAAAGCCGCCCCGCCCGTAATTTGACGGGCGGGGCGGCTTTTGGGGTGCCGTCTATTTTAGCGGGCCCGGCGGCAGGCGGGCGCCAGCGGCGAGGCCAGTCCCATCTGCCTGAAAAGCAGATGGATCCGCAGCAGGGCGGGTGCGCCCAACCATTGGGCCAGGCGGGGGAAAAAACGGAGGGTGAACGCTTGCAGCATATGGACGCTCCTTTCTGCATCCCGCGGGATGCGGCAAGGGGGAATGTTCTGTGTATGCCCCTAGGATACCAGGGGAATATGTCCCTGGTTTGGAGGAACCGAGAACCGGCCGCGTCCAAATTGTAAAAAAACTGTGTGCGGTCCCGCCCCTGCAGCCGCAGGGGCGGGACCGCCCTTTGCCGGGTTTGGAAAGATCACTCCGCCCGGACATAGAAACGCCCCTCCCACTCCCACAGGACATAGCGGAGCCTTTCCTCCTCGTCCCCCTTCACCGCATAGACCCGCAGAGTGCGCTCCCCGCTGCGGGCGATCCCCAGGAATTTCCCCCGGTCGGCGTAGGAATAGGCGCCCATGCCATTTTCGGCGGGGTCCACCGCCAGGTAGCGCACCCCGCCGGTCACCAAAACCTCTGCCTCTGCCCCGGTCACAGCGCCGATTACCGGGGGCCGCAGGCGAAAGCCCAGGGAGAGGGACGCCGGTACCAATAAAATGCAGAGGGGGAAAAGGACCGCCAGCCTCCGCCACAACATCGCGCCGCCCCCCTTCAGAGGGCGCCGTCCGGCGTCCCCACCAGGGTCACCGCCCGGTGGGGGCAGGTGTTGGACCGGCGGGTGAGGGTCACCCGCCCCGGGCCCCAGCAGAGGGTGACCATGTCCCAGTAGGCGGTGCCGGAGAACCGCCAGATCAGCTCCAGGGTGTGGGGATCCAGCCAGCGGGCGTGGGCCCAGACCGCCGCCCCCGCCAGCGGGTAGCCGTCATGGAGGCCCCACTCCCCCAGGTGGGAGGTCCCCTCCCGCCACCGGTTCAGCCCTGCGGTGATCCGGTGCAGGCCGTCCCCCTCCCAAAAGGCGCAGGTGACCGCGTCCGCCTCCACCGAGAGGGAGAACCAGCGGACCCCGGCGGAATTTTCCGCTGGGCGGTAGACCGCCTGCCCCCGGTGCAGCGGATTTTCCCCCAGGATGACCGGGTACCGGTTGAGCAGGGTCATCCGCTGGGCCCGGTTCTCCAGCGCCTGCCAGTGCGCCTCCCCGCTCGCGCCCCCTGCGGCCAGGTCCTGGAAGAACCGGTCCACCTCCGGCTCCACCCGGTCGGCGGGGTCGGCGGCAGTCATCACCAGGGCGGTCCCCAGCTGGGGGGCGATGGCACAGGTCTGGCCGTACATGCCGCCGGCCAGCCAGCAGCCCTCCCGGCGGCGCCAATGGAAGTTGTAGCCCCCCTTATCCCGAAAACCGTCGGGATAGGCCAGCCGCCCCAGGGAGAGATCCACCCACCGCTGGGAGAGCAGCTGCCGGCCAAACGCCCGGCCTCCCTCCAGATAGAGGGCGGCAATCCTCGCCAGCTGCCGCAGGGTGAGGCTGGCGCCGTTGCCGCCGGGGTTGATTCCCTCCGGGCTCAGGGTCCAGCAGATCCCCCCGATCCCCAACTGGGGGAAGAGGGCCTCCTGCAAAAAATCGTGGCAGGTCCGGCCGGTGATCTGTTGGACAATGGCGGAGAGCAGGTAGCTGTTGCCGCTGGAGTAGACATACCGGCTCCCCGGCTGCTGCTGTAAGGGGACCCGTAAAAAGTAGTCCTTCAGCCAGGAGCCCTGCAGCACCCGCCAGTCCCCGCCGCCGCACCGGCGCAGCTGGCCGCTGCGCATGGTGAGCAGGTCCCGGATGGTCAGCTGCTGCAGGTAGGCGTTGGCTCCGGGGCGGTAGGCGGGGAAATAGTCCAGCACCCGGTCCTCCAAGCCAAGCGCCCCCCGGTCGTAGAGCAGCCCCACCGCCGTATTCACCAGCACCTTGGTCAGCGAGTGGAGCATGTGGGGCTCCTCCATCCGGTGGGGGGCGCTGTAGCCCTCAAATACCGTCCGGCCCCGGTGGAGAATCAGAAGGCCGTGGACCTCGGCCCCCCGCAATTCCAGGCTGTCCAGCAGCCGGAGGACGGCTGCTGGGGGGAATGCCGTCGGGCAGGTAGGGGAACCCTCCGCCATCCTAGCCCACCTCCCCCCTGGCTGCGCTGCGTTTGACGCAGAGCTCCCAGATGGTCTGGGCCTGGTGGCCCAGCTGGCGGGAGGCCTTTTTGGCCGCCACCACCTGCCTGGAGAGGGGAAACCCCTGGACGGTGAACATCCGGGAGGTGTGCCCCTGCTTGGCCAGGGCTACGGCGGTGCTCTGGGGGGCCAATACGGCGCCCACCCCCCCCAGGGCCAGCCGCGCCCCCACATCGATCTGGTCCACATACAATAGCTTTTTGGGGTGGATGCCGCTCTGCTCCAAAAACGCCTTTTGGGCGTGGAACATGCTGTGCCCCTCCTTGCTCATGATGAACAGGAAGGACTCCAGCTGCTGGGGCAGGAGGGAATAGACCGCCAGCAGGCCCGGCTCGGGGGATTCCGGCGCCGCCGGCCCCCGGGGCTGGTAGCTCTCGGGCAGCAGGAAGGCCAGGGGGTCCTCCTCCAGCACCTGGACCTCAATCCCCCGGTACTGCAGCGGCGTGGTGAGGAAGGCCAAGTCGCATTTCTCCTCCAGCAGCCACTGTTCGCACTCGTCGGCGCTGCCGTCCAGGATGGTGAGGTTCCACTCATCCGCCTGGAGCTTCTGCAAGAGGCCCATCAGGATGCCGCTACCCCGCAGGGTGCAGGCGATGCGGATGGTGTGGTTCTGCTGGCCCAGCTGGGCGTCCAGCTCCTCCAGCATATCGTTGTAGAGCCGCACCATCTGGTGGGCATACCGCAGGGCGGTTTTGCCCAGGGCGGTGAAGGAGATGGGGCGGCTGTTCCGGTTGAAGAGCCGCCCCCCCAGCTCGGATTCCAGCTTGAGGATCTGTTTGGTCAGCGCCGGCTGGGTGATAAACAGGTGCCGGGAGGCGGAGGAGATGCTCCCATACTCCTCCACCGCGATGAGATAGCGAAAGCTGTCGATATTCATGCCAAAAACTCCTCTCCGAAGGTCCCTTCCAGCCATTGGCAGAACCGCCGGGTCCGCTCCCGGCTGGCGCTGTCGTGGTCCGCCCCCTCCAGGATGGCGAGGGTGGCAGGGACCCCATTTTCCAGGAAATTTTTGTGGAGGGCCTGTACCCGCTCCACCCGGTTTTGGCCGCAGAACGCCTCCCCGATAAACGCCCGCTCCCGGCTGCCCACCACCAATAGCACCGGCACCCGGCGCAGCAGGTCCATCCGGATGGGGCCGCCGAACACCGCCTCCCAGTCCTGGGTCCCCCAGTAGAACGGCCGGGTCCGGTCCAGGAAGGTGGGCCGCCCCGGCGCGCTGATGCAGACGCCCCGCAGCCGGTGGGGGTGCAGGAAGAAAAACCGGTTGACAAACTGGCCGCCCCCCGAGTGGCCATAGAGGAACACCTGCCGGGTCTGGGCGGCGGGGCACCGCTCCCCCAGCTCCCGCAGCATCTCCAATAGCGCCAGGTCGTAACAGACCCCGCCCTCCCGCAGCAGCTTATAGCCGTTGAAGCCGTCCGGCTGGGTGATGCCGCCAGGGAAGAGGGGGGCCAGCACACAGCAGCCATGCCGCCGCCCAAACGCCTCCAGCTCCTCCCGCACCGGGCTGGGATATTCCCGGCCGGTGCCGTGGAGGTAGACGATCACCGGCAGCGGCCCCTCCCTCTGGGGGAGGTAGGCGTAGTAACAAAACCGCGGGTCGGCCCGGCAGCTCCAAAGCATGTTGCCGGCCGCATCGCCAAATAGATTCTCCCGGGCCTCTGGGGAGAGCCCGGCCTCCAACAGGTCCATCCGTCCTCGCTCCTTTTTTGGTGGGGTGCCTCCCCCTCCATTGTAGTGGAAGGGGCGGCGGTTTACAAGGGGAAAAACACGGCTGTTTTTTTCACCGCCCCAAAAGAGAAGGGGCCCCGCCGGGCCAAATGCCGGCGGGGCCCGAAAAAGGCGCGGGATGGCTTTAAAAGACCACGGTGAGCAGCATTTTAAACCGCTCCTGGCCGTAGACCGCGTGGGGGATACCGGCGGGCATGACGATGGTCTCCCCCTTTTTCAGCAGGTATTCCTGCCCATCGATGGTGATCCGCCCCACCCCATCCAGGGCGGTGACCATGGCGTCCCCGCCCGACTGGTGGGTGCTGATCTCCTCCCCCTGCTCAAAGGCGAAGAGGGTCAGGCTCACATGGGGGTTCTGGGCCAGCGTCTTGCTCACCACCTGGCCCTCTTGGTATTGGATCTCCTGTTCCAGCCGCAGCAGCTGGCCCTTCGCAATATTTTTCATGCCACCCATAAAAACGGCCTCCTTTCCCCGGATGGGTGTTCTCCTCTCTAGGATACCCGTTGCAGAGGAGAAAGTCTGTTGTTTTTACAACGAATAGGGCATTTTTTTGCCGGCTGGCCCCCTCAGGCCTCCGGAAACCCCAGCGCCGCGAACCGGGCCTTCACCCGCTCCAGCGGGTAGAGGGCCTCCAGGCCGTTTTCCTGGATCAGCCCCTCCAGCTGCTGGTAGGAGATGGAAAAATCCCGGGCAAGGTCGTAGATGGAGGTGCAGAGCCCCGCTTCCCACCGGCCATCGGCCCAGCTGTCAAACTCCTCAGCCCCCACATATCGGATCAGGTTGGTATCTATCCGGGTTTCCCAGTCCAGGTGGTCGAAATTGGGGCACCAAACCCGCTCCTGAGCGCGGGCGAGTTCCTGTTCCTCGGGGCTCATGGCCTCGTAGGCCTCCTTGGCGGCGGCCAGCTGGTCGGTCTCCTCCTGGGTCAGGCCGGTCTCGGTCAGCGCGGTACCGGCCGGGGAGGATACCGGGGCAGAGGACGCCAAGCTCTCCGCCGGGGCGGCCGGGGCCCCTGGGCCGCAGCCCGCCAGCAGGGCCGATACCAATAGGACGGATAGGAACGGCAGCAGCTTGTCCATGATAAAACCTCCTTCTCTTGGCGGTCAAATGGGGAAAACACCTCTTACCTTAAAAACCCAACCTCCCCCAAAAAGGGGACTGGAAATCCACCCTGGGCGCTAAAAAAGCGGGGCCTCTCAATCAGGGAGGCCCCGCTTTTGGCCGCACGGCTGCCGGTTTTGGTGGAAGCCCGGGACGGCCCCAGAAGGAGACGCGGAATCCCGCCGCAGCGGACGCACCAAATAAAAAAGACACCCGTAGGTGTCTTTTTTATTTGGGATAGGCGGTCAGTTTCGATCGAGAATCTAAGATTCTTGTTACCCGCAAAAGGGTGGTAGCGGCTGTGAGCCGTCGCGAGGGCGCTTTGGGTCGAGCAGGCGAGCCGCGCGTGCCCTTTTGCGGAGAAGGAGGAGCAAGGGAAACCCGTTCCCCGCCGGCAGGCCGAAAGGCATCTGCCGGCGCTCCTCTGTGGGGGAAAACAGGGAATTTTTAGAGCGAAGCGGAGAAAATTCCCGCCACATAGGGGGCAAAGCCCCCTGTGGAAAAATCCCGCCACGGCACACCGTGGCGGGATTTTTGAGATGGGCGGTCAGTTTAGATCTGCTTTGGACGCGTGCGAAAATTTTTGGATAAAGCAAAAGGCCCGGAGCGCGAGTGGCTCCAGGCCCTTGCCTGGTGGCGGAGATGGAGAGATTCGAACTCTCGCGCGTGGATTAGACGCCTACCGCATTTCGAGTGCGGACCCTTCGACCACTTGGGTACATCTCCAGAAAAATTTATGCGCAAATATTATAGCAAAATCCGCCCGGCAAGTCAATTCCTATTTTCCGCCCCAGGGGGAAGAAATTCCCAGGGGCGCACTTGCATCGGCAGGGAATCTGTATTATGATAAAGGCAAGCCAATCCACCGGAGGGGCCGGGGGCCCTTCCCTTCCCGGTATCCCGCAAATGAAGAGGAAAGGATGATTTTTTCATGGATCAAAAACGCGCCAAACAGCTGGCTGTCCTGGCGGCCCGGGCCCGCTTGGCGGGGCTGGATATGGTCTACCATGCCGCCTCCGGCCATATTGGAGGGTCGCTGTCGGCAATCGACCTATTGACGGTGCTCTATTTTGAAAAGATGCAGATCGACCCCCAAAATCCCACCGACCCGGACCGGGACCGGTTTGTCCTCTCCAAAGGCCACTGCACCCCCGCCCTCTATCCGATTTTGGCCATGCGGGGCTATTTCCCCCAGGAGGAATTGCAGCTGTTCCGCAGTGTGAAGGGGCATCTCTCCGGCCATGCGGAGATGCGGTATGTAAAAGGGGTGGATATGTCCACCGGTTCCCTGGGCCAGGGGATCTCCGCTGCCGTTGGAATGGCTTTGGCAGGGAAATTGGACCAGAAGGCCTACCGCACCTATGCCCTATTGGGGGATGGGGAGATTGAAGAGGGCCAGGTTTGGGAGGCGGGGATGGCCGCTGCCAAATGGCATTTGGACAACCTGTGCGCTATCATCGATGTAAACGGCCTGCAGATCGACGGCCCCACCGCCCAGGTGATGCCCTCCGAGCCGTTGGATGCCAAATGGGAGGCGTTTGGCTGGCATGTGCTCCACTGTGACGGCCATGACCTGTGCGCCATCTCGGATGCGCTGGACCAGGCGGCTGCCTATCGGGGCAAGCCCACCATGATTTTGGCCAAGACGGTAAAGGGCAAAGGGGTTTCCTTTATGGAAAACAATGCCGGTTGGCATGGCAAGGCCCCCAATACAGAACAGTATGAACAGGCGCGGGCGGAATTGGAAGCCACTTTAAAAGGTCTGGAGGGTTGAAAAAATGGGTGAAGTGATTGCGACACGGGCGGCCTATGGCAAGGCGCTGGTGGAATTTGGAAGCCAATATCCCAACCTGGTGGTGATGGATGCCGATCTGGCCAGCGCCACCATGACCAACACCTTTGCCAAAGCTTTTCCGGAAAAATTCTTTGATTTGGGGATTGCAGAGGCCAATATGGTGGGGGTAGCCGCTGGGCTGGCCACCTGCGGCAAGCTGCCATTTGTCAATTCGTTTGCCATGTTCTCTGCCGGCCGTGCTTGGGAGCAGGTGCGCAATTCCCTGGCCTATCCCCATTTGAATGTAAAGGTTGTGGGGTCCCACGGGGGGCTGTCGGTGGGCGAGGATGGCGCTACCCACCAGTGTATTGAGGATTTCGCCCTGATGCGGGCGATCCCGGGGATGCTGGTGCTCTGCCCCTGCGATGGCTATGAGATGCATGAGGCGGTGAAGGCCCTTTTGGAATATGACGGCCCTGCCTATATGCGTTTGGGCCGGTTGGCGGTGGAGACGGTGACCGATACCATCCCCGGGTACCGGTTCCAGCTGGGCAAGGGGGCGACCCTGCGGGATGGCGGGGATGTGACCATCATTGCAGTGGGCATGATGGTACAGGAGGCGCTGAAGGCGGCTGAGAGCCTGGCCGGGGAGGGAATCTCCGCCCGGGTGATCGATATGCACACGATCAAGCCGCTGGACACCCAGCTGGTGCTGCAGGCGGCCCAGGAGACCGGGTGCATTGTCACCTCGGAGGAGGCCAATGTGCTGGGCGGCCTGGGGGCTGCGGTCTGTGAATACCTGAGCGAGGCCTATCCGGTGCCGGTGATCCGCCACGGGGTGGAGGATGTCTTTGGCCGTTCGGGCAAGGCGCCCCAGGTGCTGGAGGCCTACGGCCTGACTGCCGCAAAGATTGCGGAGCAGGCGAAGAGGGCGATTGCGCTGAAAAAGTAGCGGGGTAGCCCCCGCGGGGCTACATTAGTAAAGTTTTCGCCCGCCTTTTCCAAAAGGCGGGCGGGCCCGGGCCCGCTGCCACTCGCGCCCGTTGGGCTTGCCCTTGCGGCAGCGCACCCGCCCGCGGGGCTGCGTTAGTAAAGTTTTCGTCCACCTTTT
>DXES01000162.1 GCA_019114825.1 Candidatus Anaerotruncus excrementipullorum | reverse complement strand
GGCTAGCGCCTCCCGTTCGGTACGTCTATAGTATAGCCGCCGAATATGGACAAGTTTTGAAAAGGTTTGGAAATTTGTGAAAACGATTTGTGACAAAATTGCGAACGCCCGGGCGGTTGGGAAAAATCCCTTGCGGCGGGGATTTTTTTCCGATATAATAGGGTGGACGGACACGGGAAACAGAAGGAGATGGATGGAATGGAAAAGGCAAAGGTCTATTTTACCGATATGCGCACCACCTTTGAGGAGAACCTGCCCCAAAAGCTCACCCGCCTGTTAAAGACGGCGGGGATCGGGCAGATCGATTTCCGGGGCAAATTTGTGGCCATCAAGATCCACTTTGGGGAGCTGGGGAACCTGGCGTTTTTGCGCCCCAACTACGCCAAGGTGGTGGCCGACCTGGTGAAACAGCTGGGCGGGCGGCCGTTTCTGACCGACTGCAACACCCTGTATGTGGGGCACCGGAAAAACGCCCTGGACCATCTGGACACCGCCTATGAGAATGGCTTCAGCCCCCTGTCCACCGGCTGCCAGATCCTGATTGCCGATGGCCTCAAGGGTACCGACGAGGCGCTGGTGCCCGTCCAGGGGGAGTATGTGCGGGAGGCCAAGATCGGCCGGGCGGTGATGGACGCGGACATTGTCATCAGCCTTAACCACTTCAAGGGCCATGAGCAGGCAGGCATGGGCGGCGCCCTGAAGAACCTGGGCATGGGCTGCGGCTCCCGGGCGGGGAAGATGGAGATGCACTCCAGCGGCAAGCCCTGGGTGAAGGAGGACCGGTGCATCCACTGCGGCGCCTGTGTGAAAAATTGCGCCCACGGGGCGATCTCCTTCCCGGAGAAGAAGGCCCGCATCGACCAGTCCAAATGCGTGGGCTGCGGCCGGTGCGTCGGGGTCTGTCCGGTGGATGCGGTGACCCCCGCCAACGACGAGGCGGAGGAGATCCTCTCCCGGAAGATCGCCGAGTATGCCCTGGCGGTGGTCCAGGGGCGGCCCCACTTCCATGTGAGCCTGGCCATCGACATCTCCCCCTACTGCGACTGCCACGCGGAAAACGACGCCCCCATCGTCCCGGACGTGGGGATGTTCGCCTCCTTCGACCCGGTGGCCATCGACCAGGCCTGCGCCGACCTGGTGAACGCCCAGCCGGCCCTGCCCAACAGCATCCTGGCCGAGCGCCAGCCGGACGGGGACCACTTCCACACCGTCCACCCGATCACCAGCTGGCGGGAGGCGGTGACCCACGGGGAAAAACTGGGCCTGGGCACCAGCCAGTACGAGCTGATCAAAATCTGACCGGGTATCCGGATTTGGGAGAGACAAAAAGAGGACGCCGGAAGGCGTCCTCTTTTGCCGGGTTTTCCGGCGCTCTCTTCAAAAAAGCCCGGTCACAGCCGGGGCGGGTTCAGTTCGTCCAACGTCAGCTCGTAGGCGGGCAAAAATTCCTGCAAAAACCGCTCCACCGAGGGCATCTTTAGGGCGTGCAGCGCCTCCAGCTGGGCCTGCTTGGCCCGGGAGAAGTCGTCGTTGCCCATCTTGAGCTCCTCCACGCATTTGACCAGGGCGGAGAGCTTGTCCGCCGCCTTGACAATCCGGGCCACCAGCGGGTCGGCCTCGAAAAAGCTGGGGGCCAGCGCCTGGGCCAGGTCGCCGGGCAGGGTGGCCAGCAGCCGGCGGGCGGCCTCCGCCTCCACCCGCTTGTAGCTCTGGCGGATGTCCGCGTCGAAGTATTTCACCGGGGTGGGCAGGTCGCCGGTGAGGATCTCGGGGCAGTCGTGGTAGAGGGCGCAGAGCACCGCCCGGGCGGGGTCGGCCCCCTCCAGCACCGCCAGGGCGTGGGCGAAGTAGGCCACCTCCAGCGTGTGCTCGCTGAGGTTCTCCTGCCGGGAGTTGCGCATGAGCCCCCACCGGCCGATGTATTTCATCCGGGAGAGCATGGCATAAAAGCTGTAGGGGCGCATGGGCGAGGGCTCCTTTCGGGCAAGGTTTGGGCGGGTCAGACGGCCTCCTCCAGCCGGGCCACCCGCCGTTCCAACTCGTACTGCTTCTCCATAGCCATCTGATAGCCGTCAAACAGGGAGTCGATCCGCCGGGAGACGTCGTTCTCCAACAGCACCTCGGTCTGGCGGGCCCGCCGGTCGATCAGCTCCTGTACCTGCTCCTGGGTGGGCAGCCGCTCGACCATCTTGACCAGCAGCTGCAGCTGTTCCAACAGTTCGCGATCCATCAGGAAGCCTCCTATGAAAATTTCGGGGTAAGCGTAGCCCCAATACCGCACATCCCCTCCCGGATAGAAAGGGCGGTTTTCCCGGGAGGGCGGGGAGATGACCGGCAGCTCCTGCGAAACGGGGAGCTCCTCGAAGGATTTTCCGCCGGGTCAGCCGGCGTTTTCCAGCCGGGCCACCCGCCGTTCCAGTTCGTACTGCTTCTCCATGGCCATCTGATAGCCGTCAAACAGGGAGCTGATCCGCCGGGAGACGTCGTTCTCCAGCGTCACCATGATTCGGGTCTCCAGCTCCCGCAGCTCCTCCTTGGTGGCCATGCGGCCCTCCAGGTCGGCCATTTTGGTGGTCATGCGGTCCTCCAGTGCCTGCAGATCCTCCTTGGTGGCCATGCGGGCCTCCAACGCCCGCAGCTCCTCCTTGGTGGCCATGCGGCCCTGGATATCCCCCAACCGCTCTACAATCAGCTGCAGCTGTTCCAACAGTTCATGATCCATAAAAAGCCCTCCGTGTGTGTTTTCTGGAAAGCACCGCCCCTATTATAACACCCCGCCCCCCAAAAGGGAAGGGCCGGGAGAAATTCCTGTGAACTTCTTCTAAATGCGAAAATCTGTGGTATAATAACTGCATTGCAGTTTTGATGCGCAGCGGTCCCATCCGTGCGTGGCGCCTATGGGATCAGAACCGGTCATCCTGCGCATCGCGGCCCTACCGGGGCCCAACCGCTATCCCTTTTTTGACAATGGAGGAAACCGGCCATGCCGCTCACCAGGGAATCCATGCGCGGGGCCTGCCGCCAGGCGTTTGTCCTCGCGCTGGCCACCGCCTGCCTCATCTTTATCCCGGTGATCATCTGGGACAAAGGGTACTTTTTCTTTTTTGGGGATTTCAACGTCCAGCAGATCCCGTTTTACAAGCTGGCCCACGAGGCGGTGCGCTCGGGGGACCTCTTTTGGAACTGGTACACCGACCTGGGGGCCAACTTCATCGGCTCCTACAGCTTCTACCTATTGGGCAGCCCGTTTTTCTGGCTGACCCTGCCCTTCCCCACCGAATTTGTCCCCCACCTGATGGGGCCGCTGCTGATCCTCAAGCACGCCTGCGCCGCCTTTACCGGCACCCTCTACCTGAAGGGGATGGTGCGCACCAAGGCCTATGCGGTGCTGGGGGGGCTGCTCTATGCCTTTTCGGGGTTTGCGGTCTACAACATCTTCTTCAACCACTTCCACGAGGCGATCGTCTTTTTCCCGCTTTTGCTGGTGGGGATGGAGGAGCTGGCGGGACACAACTGCCGGGGGCTGTTTGCCCTGGCGGTGGCGGTGAACGCCTTTGTGAACTACTGGTTCTTCATCGGCGAGGTGGTGTTTGTGCTGCTCTATTTCGCGGTGCGCGCCCTTTCCCCCGCCTGGCAGATGACCTGGCGGCGGTTTTTCTGGATCGCCTTCGAGTCGGTGGTGGGGCTGCTGCTGGCCATGTGCCTGTTTTTGCCGTCGGTGCTGGCCATCCTGGGCAACCCCCGCACCGGCGCCACCGAGCTGTTGGGGGGGTGGAACTTCTGGCTCTACTGGCACAACCAGATGTACCCGGCCATCGTCTCCTCCGCCCTCTTCCCGCCCGACCTGCCCAGCCGCCCCAACCTGTTCCCCGACCGGGGGGCCAAGTGGGCCAGCCTCTCCGCCTGGCTGCCCATGTTCTCCCTGTGCGGGGTGCTGGCCTACCTGCGCTCCAAGCGGGATTGGCTGCGGCGGATGCTGCTCTGCTGCTTTGTCATCGCCCTGGTGCCGGGCCTAAACGCCATGTTCATCCTGTTTAACAACTCCTACTACGCCCGCTGGTACTATATGCCCCTGCTGCTCATGGCCCTGGCCACCGCCCGGGCGCTGGAGGACCGGTCGGTGGACCTGCGCTGGGGGTTCCGGTGGACGCTGGGGCTCACGGTGGGGATTACGGCGGCGCTGGCCTTTACCCCCACCTTCTACGACGACGGGGGGATCACCCTGGGCCTCACCGGCTACCCCGCCCGGTTTGTGGCGGTGGCGGCCACCGCCATTTTGGGGCTGCTGCTCTTCTGGCTGCTCTGGCGGCGGGGGGTGTCCCTCCACCGGCTGGCCCGGCCGCTGACGCTGGGCTGCTGCTTTGTGGTGGTGGCCTACTCCCTGACCTTCCTGGGCATGGGCAAGTGCCATTCGGACAACACCGACTTTTTGCGCCAGGTGGCCCTGGACGGCCGCTACCAGCTGCAGCTGCCGGAGGAGGGCGGGCAGTTTGCCCGGGTGGACCTCTACGACTGTATGGACAACCTGGGCATGTATTGGCACCTGCCCAACCTCCAGGCGTTCCACAGCATTGTGCCGGTCTCGCTGATGGAGTTCTACCCCCAGGTGGGGGTCAAGCGGGATGTCTCCTCCAAGCCGGAGGTGAAATACTACCAGCTGCGGGGGCTCCTCTCGGTGCGGTGGCTGTTTGTGCCGGAGGGCACCGAGGAGGGGGACAGCCTGATGCCCGGCTGGAGCTGGCGGTCCAACCAGATGGGCTACGACCTCTACGAGAACGACTACTTTGTCCCCATGGGCTTTACCTATGACGGCTACATCCCCCTGGAGGACTGGCAGGCCCTTTCGGAGTCCGACCGGGGGGCGGCGCTGCTGCGGGGGATTGTGCTGGACCAGGCGGGGGCCGCCGCCCACGGGGACATCCTGCCCCGGCTGGAGCGGGCGGACTACGCCGGCCTGGGCCGCCAGGACTACTACAGCGACTGCCTGGCCCGGGCGGCCTCGGCGGCGGAGTCGTTTGCCATCGACAACCGCGGCTTCACCGCCCAGGTGGACCTGGACCGGGAGAACCTGGTCTTTTTCTCGGTGCCCTACGACAGCGGCTGGTCGGCCGCGGTGGACGGCCAGCCGGTCCCGGTCCAGCGGGCGTCGGTGGGCTTTATGGCGGTGCGGGTGCCCGCCGGGGCCCACCAGCTGCGCTTTACCTACCGCACCCCCGGCCTGGCCCCCGGGCTGGCGCTGAGCGGGGTGGGGCTGGCGGTGCTGGCGGGCTACCTGCTGCTCTGGCGGCGGTATGGCCGCCCCGGCCCCTGGGAGGCGCTGCCCCCGCCGGTGCCGGAGCAGGCCCCGCCCCTGGAGGAGGCCCCGCCCGCCGCCTGGTTTGACCAGCCCGACCCGCCCGGCCCGCCCCAGACCCCACCCAAGGAGGAATGACCCATGCAGGAACTGCTCTATCTGGTGATCCCCTGCTACAACGAGCAGGAGGTGCTGCCCGAGACCGCCCGCCGCCTGGCCCAGAAGCTGGGGGGGATGGCGGCGGCGGGGACCATCTCCCCCCACAGCCGGGTGCTCTTGGTGGATGACGGCAGCCGGGACGGCACCTGGCAGCTCATCCAGCAGCTGCACCGGCAGAACCCCCTCTTCTCCGGGCTGAAGCTGGCCCACAACCGGGGGCACCAGAACGCCCTGCTGGCCGGGCTGATGGCCGCCAAGGACCGGTGCGACATGGCCATCTCCATGGATGCCGACCTGCAGGACGATGTGGACGCCATCGACCGGTTTGTGGCCGAATACCAGGCGGGCAGCGACATCGTCTATGGGGTGCGCTCCTCCCGGGCCAGCGACACCCCCTTTAAGCGGAACACCGCCCGGGCCTACTACCGGGTGCTGGGGTGGCTGGGGGTGGAGATCGTCCCCGACCACGCCGACTACCGGCTGATGAGCCGCCGGGCGCTGGAGGCGCTGAGCCAATATGGGGAGGTGAACCTGTTTTTGCGGGGGATTGTGCCGCTGATTGGGCTGCGCAGCTCGGCGGTGGCCTATGAGCGCCACGAGCGGTTTGCGGGCCAATCCAAATACCCCCTGAAAAAGATGCTGGCCTTCGCCATCGATGGGATCACCTCCTTTTCGGTGAAGCCCATCCGGCTGATCACCGCCCTGGGGGTGGTGATCTTTGGGGCCAGCCTGCTCTGCCTGGGGTGGCTGCTGCTCACCAAGCTGTTTGGCTACACGGTGGATGGCTGGACCACCCTCATGGGCTCCATCTGGGCGCTGGGGGGGATCCAGCTGCTCTGCCTGGGCATCCTGGGGGAGTATATCGGCAAGATCTACCAGGAGACCAAGCGCCGCCCCCGGTTTTTGGTGGAGGAATTTTTGCAGTCGGGGGATATCCCAAATATAGAGGAGGATGCGGCATGTTCCAAGGAAGACCAGTGATTGTAGTGACCACCCTGTACGACCGGGCGCGGGAGAGCTATTGGATGCTCCCCGGCTATATGGAGGGGCTGGAGGAGGCGGGGGCGATCCCCCTGATGCCGCTCCTCACCCAAAAGCCGGAGGTGCTGAACTACTTTTTGGACCAGTGCGACGGCATCCTGCTCACCGGCGGCCATGACGTCTCCCCGGCGGTTTATGGCCGGGAGCCCACCCCCCAGTGCGGGGAGACCTGCCCCGAGCGGGATGGGATGGACGTCGCCTTTTTGAAGGGGGCGGTGGAACGGGACCTGCCGGTGCTGGGCATCTGCCGGGGGTTCCAGCTGATGAACGCCGCCTATGGCGGAGTGCTCTACCAGGATCTGCCCACCGAACTCTCCTCCCAGATCAGCCACCGGATGGAGCCGCCTTACGATCGGGCGGTACATACGGTGCGTCTGGAGGAGGGCTCCCCCCTGCGGCAGCTGCTGGGGACGGAGGAGCTGGGGGTGAACAGCCGCCACCACCAGGGGGTCCGGGAGCTGGCCCCCTGTATGCGGCCGATGGCCTGGGCGGAGGACGGCCTGGTGGAGGCCTGTTGGATGCCGGGCAAACGGTTTGTCTGGGGGGTCCAGTGGCACCCGGAGCACGCCTACCGTTCCAGCCCGGAGAACCGGCAGATTTTGGAGGCATTTGTGGCTGCTGCCAAAGGGCAATAACATGTAAAAAAACAGGGGGATG
>DXES01000161.1 GCA_019114825.1 Candidatus Anaerotruncus excrementipullorum | reverse complement strand
GGTGGCGTCCTGATTGACCACCAGGAAGGTGGGGAAGCCGGTGCCGTTCTCATAGGTCTCGCGCACGCCCTTGCCGATCATACGGGGGGCAACCATGATGACGTCCAGGTCGGCAGCGGGCTTGATGAAGCCATAGGTGATGTTGTAGCCGGAGGAGAAGTTCAGCACGGCGCCGCTGTGCAGGTTGGGGGCGATGTCGCGGACATAGATGTCAGGGGCGACCTCGTCGGGCAGCAGCAGGAAGAGGATGTCGCACTTCTTGGCAGCCTCGGGGATGGAGTAGACCGGGAAGCCGTCGTCGTTGGCGGTGGTCCAGGAGGCGTCGTGGACGCTGCCCACGATGATGTTCTTCACGCCGGAATCCCGCAGGTTCAGCGCCTGGGAGCGGCCCTGGTTGCCGTAGCCGATGATCGCAACAACTTTGTCCTTAATCAGATCGATGTTGCCGTCCTTGTCATAGTAAACTTTGCTCATGATAGCTCCTCCTTAAATTGTTTTCAGTCTGGGGCGGGTGTGGGGGGTGTGTTGGTGGGGTGGACAAAGGAACATAAGACATCTGATGACTTAAATATACCATAACCGCGGAAATTGTCAAGGCTTTTTTTGCAAAAAACTGCACAATTTTACTGCTCGGTTTTTGTGCTGCCCAACGGCCGGGTGGATTTGGGGTGGATGGAGGGGGCCCAGGCGTCGGCGCTCTCCCGGATGGCCTTGGTGGCGGCGGAGGAGTCCCTATCCAAAAACGCCTGGAAGATCCGCTCGTGGTCGTGCAGGGCGGTGCGGGGGTTCTCCTGGATCGAATGGCGGATGCTGTCCCGGAAGAGGGAGTACAGGGCGCTGGCCAGGGTGACCAGGAAGGTATTGTGGGTGGCTTGGACAATCTGCATATGGAAGTGGATGTCGTCCTCCACCTCCAGCGCCCCCTGCTCCACCTTGCGGCGGAACTGCTCCAGCGCCTGGCGCACCAGCTGCAGGTCGCTGTCGGTGGCGGTCTCCATGGCCAGGTTGGTGCAGGCGGCCTCGATCACCTGGCGGAACACCCGCAGGTCGTCGGTGCTGCCGCTGTGCAGGTACAGCTGGCTCATGAGCACATTCAGGAACCCCCGCTGGGGGTTTTCGCTGATGACGGTGCACAGCCCCCGGCGGATCTCCACCAGCCCCAGGGCCTCCAGCATCTTCACCGCCTCCCGGACGCTGCTCTTGCTCACCTGGAGCTGGTCGGCAATCTGGGTCTCGGTGGGCAAAACATCCCCGGGGCCCAGCTGCTGCTCCAGGATCATCTGTTCAATGGATTCCATCACCTGCCGGGAGAGGCTTTTTCGGCGGGGTTGGGTCATACTATCAGTTCCCTTCTGGGCGCCCGGGGGAAATCGTTCGGCTATTCTGAACGCCATTCGTATTTCGGGGGACGCGCCATGGCAAATTTTGTGCAGGAAAAAAAGAAAAACGCATCTACGCTAGTCCTAATTTAGCACATTTTCCGGGAATAAGCAATCTCTTTTCTTGAAAATCGTGCAATTTGAAGCTATAATGGGGAAAAGACCGGGCCAAAACGCCCAAAAGTGAGGGATCCGCCATGGCAATCCACGTTCCCCGGATCAAATCCATCCGGGACCAGGTCTACGAGGGGCTCAAGGGGATGATCGTCTCCGGCCAGCTGCCCCAGGGGGCCAAGCTCCAGGAGAACGACCTGGCCGAGCTGTTCCGGGTCAGCCGCACCCCGGTGCGGGAGGCCCTGAAGCTGCTGCGGGAGGACGGCCTGGTGGAGAGCCCGGGGGGCAAGGGGCTGTTCGTCCGGGTGCTCACCCCCAAAAATGTCACCGATATCTTCCAGGTGCGCCAGCTGCTGGAGGGGTTCGCCCTGGCCCAGGCCGCCCAAAACCTGGATGAAGGCCGCCGCCGGCGGCTGCGGGAGCTGGAGGAGCAGTTCGCCGCCTTCCGGGGCCGCAGCGACGAGATGGAGGCCTATATCCAGCTGGACACCCAGCTGCACACCTACCTGATCGAGTGCTCGGACAACCTGTTCCTGCGGGAGCTCACCGGCCGGATCTACGACATCCTGCAGCCGGTGCGGGTGCTCTCCCTCAGCGACCGCCAGCGGTACGAGGAGTCGATCGAGGAGCACCTGCAGATCATCCAGGGGCTGCTGGCCGGGGATTCCCAGCGGGCCGCCCAGGGGCTGGAGCGCCACCTTTTGGAGGCCCGGGAGATGGTGCTCCAGGTGCTGCGCAACCAGCTGCCCCCCGACCCCCAAAAACCGGAACCCTGAGGGGCTCCCCCCAAAAGCCGTGGGCATCCGCCGGATGCCCACGGCTTTTTTGTGGAAACTGGCCAAACCGGCGGGGAAAGCTTGGTGGTTTCACCCCTTGACAGCCGGGCCCGGAAACCGTATCATGAGGATAGTATGTATTTTAAATACAAAAAAAATACAAACCACAACCACAACACCGAGAAAGGCGGGAACGAAATGGACTTCCAACTTCCTTATTATAAGGGGACCCTGCCCATGCATGTGCCGGACAAAAACCTGGCCCATGTGCTGGAGAGCCACCCCCAGGCCACGGGGGACGGCCGCACCCAGCAGCAGATTGTGGAGGACGCCCTGGACCACCCCATCGGCAGCCCCTCCCTGGAGGAGCTGGCCCGGGGGAAGAAAAAGATCCTGGTGATCACCTCCGACCACACCCGGAACATGCCCTCCGGCATCACCATGCCCATCCTGCTGCGGCGGCTGCGGGCCGCCCAGCCGGACGCCCAGATCACCATCCTCATCGGCACCGGCCTGCACCGGCCCACCACCCACGAGGAGCAGGTGGACCGGTTTGGGGCGGAGATTGTGGCCAACGAGCAGATCGTGGTCCACGACGCCTTCAAGCCGGAGGAGATGCGCTACATCTGCCAGCTGCCCAGCGGGGCGGAGCTGCATGTGAACCGGCTGGCGGTGGAGAGCGACCTGGTGATCGCCGAGGGGTTCATCGAGCCCCACTTCTTCGCCGGCTTCAGCGGCGGGCGCAAGAGCATCCTGCCGGGCATCGCCAGCCAGGAGACGGTGAACGAGAACCACTCGGCCAAGGCGATCGCCAGCCCCAACGCCCGCTCGGGCGTGCTGGCCGGCAACCCCATCCACGAGGACATGGCCTATGCCGCCAAGGCGGTGAATCTGGCCTTCATCCTGAATGTGGCCATCGACGGCCAGAAGAAGATTGTGGCCGCCTTCGCCGGGGACTGTGAGAAGGCCCACGCGGAGGGCTGCGCCTTTGTCTCCCAGATGTGCGGGGTCAAGCGGGTGACCAGCGACATTGTGGTCACCACCAACGGCGGCTACCCCCTGGACCAGAACCTCTACCAGACCCCCAAGGGCGCCACCAGCGCCGCCGCCTGCGCCGGGGAGGACGGGGTGGTCATCCTGGGCGCCTCCCTGTGCGACGGGCTGGGCGGCACCCACTTTGCGGAGCTGATGCGGCTGGGCAGCCCCCAGAAGATCCTGGAGACGGTCCAGGCCATCCCGCCCAAGCAGACCATCCCCGAGCAGTGGTGCGCCCAGATCTACAGCCAGCTGCTGCTCAAGCACCCGGTGATCGTGGTGACCCAGCACATGGACCACGAGGAGCTGAAGAAGGTGGGCTTTCTGGCCGCAAACAGCTTCGACGAGGCGCTGGAGCAGGCGTTCGCCCTCAAGGGGCCGGACGCCACCGTGACGGTAATCCCCGATGGGGTTTCTGTAATTGTCAACGACTGAGAAGGAAGGGATTGGATGAGCGAGAAAAAACTGGCGGTCCAGGTGCAGCCTATCGACAACGTGGCCTCCATCTTTGCCGAAGTGCAGGCGGGGGACCAGGTGGAGGTGGCCGCCCGGGACGGCAGCCGCGTGACCCTCACCGCCAACCAGGACATCCCCTATGGGCATAAGATCGCCCTGCGGGAGATTGCCAAGGGGGAGACGGTGACCAAATACGGCGAGTCGATCGGCATCGCCACCGCCGATATCCAGCGGGGGGACTATGTCCATGTACACAACCTGGACAGCGCCCGGGCCCGCGGGGACTGGAAGGAGCAGAAGTGATGAAAGATACGTTTATGGGATATCTGCGGCCGGACGGCCGGGTGGGCTCCCGCAACTATGTGGCGGTGATCCCCAGCGTGGTCTGCGCCAATGAGGTGGTGGAGCCCATCTGCGACCAGGTGATGAACTGCCGGCCGCTGCTGCACCACCAGGGCTGCTGCCAGCTGCCCCCCGACCTGGACCGGGTCACCGACACCCTGATCTCCCTGGCCTGCCACCCCAACGCGGGGGCGGTGCTGGTGGTGAGCCTGGGGTGCGAGGGCACCGACGTGGACCGCCTCTTGGAGGCGGTGGCCCGCACCGGCAAGCCCTACGACGTGGTGCGCATCCAGGAGATCGGCGGCATGGCCAAGGCGATTGCCGACGGCATCACCAAGGCCCAGAAGCTCTCGATGGCCATCTCCGGCGCCCAGCGCCAGCCGTTTGACCTGAGCCACTTCACCCTGGGCATCAAGTGCGGCGGCTCGGACGCCACCAGCGGCCTGGCCAGCAACTGCGCCATCGGCTATGTGGCGGACAAGATTGTGGACCAGGGCGGCTCGGTGATGTTCGGCGAGGTGACCGAGTTCATCGGCGCCGAGCACATCCTGGCCCGCCGGGGCCGCACCCCCGAGGTGGGGCAGAAGATCCTGGACCTGGTGGCCAAGATGGAGGCCCGGGCGGAGTCCATGGGCTGCGACATGCGCAAGGGCCAGCCCACCCCCGGCAACATCAAGGGCGGGCTCAGCACCATCGAGGAGAAGAGCCTGGGGGCGATCATGAAGTCCGGCTCCCGCACCATCGAAGGGGTGCTGGAGTACCCGGAGATCTGCCGGGGCAAGGGCCTGTGGGTGAAGGACACCCCCGGGCGGGAGATCGAGATCCTCACCGGCATGGCCGCCGGCGGGGCCCAGGTGATCACCTTCTCCACCGGCCGGGGCGCCCCCCAGGGCTTCCCCATCCTGCCGGTCATCAAGATCTGCGGCAACCCCAACACCTATGAGCATATGCAGGGGGATATGGACATCAACGCCGGCCGGATCATCCTGGGGCAGAAGAGCATCCAGGAGGTGGGCGAGGAGGTCTACGCCAAACTGCTGCGCACCCTGTCCGGGGAGCAGTGCAAGGGGGAGACCATCCACTACAGCAAGTCGATGGACATCTACTGCATGGGCCCGGTGATCTGAACAAAAATTTTACCAAAATTTTTCCCAGCCGGTGGGGGGCGGGTTTTCCCCCGCCGGCTGGTTAAAATCACAAAAATGCGGCGGGCCGTTTTGTGAAATATGACGTCCCACAACCGCTTTTTGACGGGGCAGAGCCGCCTTTGCAGCGAATAGCACAAATATTACTCCCATTTTCTAGGAAATGTTGCCGTATTGACAGGCCGGGGGAAATGATGTATTCTATTCGTATAAGACAAAGGACATCTGATATCTCCGTGTACGTGTACGCCACCCACCCAACAAGCTTATCCTTGGCAAAATTTTTTCAATGGAGGGAAAATCAGCCATGAGCAAAATCGACCTGAAAAAAGTGGACTTTGAGACCCTGATCGTCCACGCCGGTCAGGGCGCCGACCCCGCGTATGGCGCGCTGGCCACCCCCATCTACCAGACCTCGACCTTCTGCTTCGAGACTGTGGAAGAGGGTGCGGACAAATTCGCCAACAAGGTCCCCGGCTATCATCCCGTCTATTCCCGCAGCGGCAACCCCACCACCCGTGCCTTTGAGCTGAAGTGCGCGGCGATGGAGGGCGGCGAGGACTGCGTGGCCACCGCTTCCGGCATGGGCGCTGTCGGCTCCGTGATGCTGGCCTTCCTCAAGCAGGGCGACCACATCATCTTCGACAACTCTGTCTACGGCGGCACCGACTACGTGGCCAGCCACGACCTGCCTGACCTGGGCATCGAGGTCTCCCGCGTGGATACCGGCGATCTGGAGGCTGTGAAGGCCGCCATTAAGCCCAACACCAAGATCATCTACTTCGAGACCCCCAACAACCCGATGATGAAGGTCACCGACGTCGCCGCCATCAAGGCCATCGCCGGCTCCGACATCCGCGTTGTGGTGGACGCCACCTTTGCCCCGCCGCCGGTCCAGCACGTCCTGGCCCTGGGCGCGGACATCGTGCTCCACAGCATCACCAAGTACATCAACGGCCACGGCGACGCCCTGGGCGGCATCGTGGTTGGTAAGGCGGAGGACATCACCCGCATCCGTAAGCACTGCATGACCAAGATCAACGGCTGCCCGCCCTCCCCCTTCAACAGCTACCTGGTGCTGCGCGGCATGAAGACCCTGGCCATCCGCATGAAGAAGCACTGCGACAACGCCATGGCCATTGCCGAGTACCTGGAGAAGAACCCCTATGTCAAGACCGTCTACTATCCCGGCCTGAAGAGCAACCCGCAGCATGAGCTGGCCAGCCGGCAGATGGAGAACGGCATGTACGGCGGCATGATCTCCTTCGAGCTGAAGGACGACGTGAAGGGCCTGTCCAGCTTTGAGGCTGGCAAGAAGCTGCTCAACCACCTGACCATCCCGGCGATCGCGGTCTCCCTGGGCGACCCCGACACCCTGATCGAGCATCCCGCCAGCATGACCCACGCCGGCGTCTCCCCCGAGGAGCGGCTGGCGGCCGGCATCACCGACGGCCTGATCCGCCTGTCTGTGGGCCTGGAGAATGCGCAGGACCTGATCAACGACTTCGAGCAGGCCTTCGCCGCCATCTAATCCCAGCGTAAGTTTTCCGTCCGGGGGGAGGGCTCCCTCCCCCCGGCAGCTGTTTTTTCCAAAAGAAAGTCCAAGAGGGAAAAAAAGAGGATAGAGTTTAGCTAGAAGGGAAGCGATTCTATTTATGGCGAATTCTGATAGCAAGCAGTATAAGCAGTATGGCCTGAGCGCCTTTTTGCCGCTGATCATCTTCCTGGGCATCTACCTGGGCGCCGGTATCATCTTCGCCCTGCTGGGCTACGCCGGCGATTCCTTTAAGCAGATCTCCCGTGTTGCCGCGCTGGTGGTTGGCCTGCTGGTCTGCCTGCTGATGGGCGGCAAGGAGCGCAACCTGGAGCACCGGATGGACGCCTGGTGCCAGGGCATGGCCAACGCGGATACCATGATCATGGTCATGATCTTCCTGCTGGCCGGCGCCTTCTCCGGTGTGGCCGGCGCCATGGGCGGCGTGGAGTCCACCGCTAACCTGGGCCTGACCCTGGTTCCCCATCAGTTCGTGTTTGCCGGCATCTTCATCATCTCCGCCTTCGTGGCCACCGCCATGGGTACCTCCATGGGCACCATCTCCGCCATCGGCCCCATCGCCGTTGCGGTTGCCCAGGCGGCCAACGCCCACATGGGCCTGTCCATCGCGGCGGTTCTGGGCGGCGCCATGTTCGGCGACAACCTGTCCATGATCTCCGATACCACCATCGCTGCTACCCGCGGCGCCGGGTGCAACATGAAGGATAAGTTCAAGATGAACGGCCTGATCGCCCTGATCTCCGCCATCATCACCTGCGTGCTGCTCACCGTGATCGGTACCGGCAACGCCGAGATCACCGGCACCTTCGAGTATGACATCGTCAAGGTTATCCCCTACATCTTCATCCTGGTCTTCGCCCTCACCGGCGTCAACGTCTTCTTCCTGCTGCTGGCCGGCGTGGCCGTGGCTGGCGTCATCGGCATGGCCACCGGCACCCTGACCATCGTGGGCGTCTCCCAGGGCATGGTCTCCGGTATGAGCGGCATGTACGAGATCTGCATCGTGACCCTGATGATGCGCGGTATGTCCGGCGTCGTCCGTGACCTGGGCGGTATCGACTGGATGGTCAACAAGATGGTCAGCAAGGTGCGTAGCCGTAAGGGCGCGGAGTACATGATCTCCGCCATGGTCTCCCTGTTCGACCTGGCCCTGGGCAACAACACCATCGCCATCATCCTGGCTGCCCCGCTGGTCCGCGATATGGCTGTGGAGCACAACATCGCCCCCAAGCGGGTTGCCTCCCTGCTGGATATCTTCGCCTGCGTGGTCCAAGGTATCATCCCCCACGGCGGCCAGGTGCTGCTCTGCATCACCCTGACCGGTCTGTCCCCGTTCACGATTGCGGGCTATGGGTTCTATATGTACATCCTGGCCATTGTGACCATCGTCACCATCCAATTTGGGCTCATGCGGACCAAAGAGGAGAAGGCCGGCATCAAGCTGTACGACGAGAACAACCAGCCCATCGCTGCCTACAACAAATAAGTTTCCCCAAGAAACTGATCGGTTTTTCCGGGCGAATGCCGGCCGACTCCCTGTGGTCGGCCGGCATTCCCTATTTTTCGCAGCTTTGATAGGAAAAGGAGGCGTCTAGCAATGCAACTGGAGACCAGCAGATGCTATGCCCAGATCGACCTGGACGCGCTGGCGGAAAACCGGCGGCTGCTGCGGGCGGGCATCCCGGAGGGGTGCCGCCTGATGTACATCCTCAAGGCGGACGGCTACGGCCACGGGGCGGTGGCGGTGGCCAAGGCCCTGGAGCGGGATGCCCGGGCCGACTGGATCGGCGTGGCCTGCCTGAGCGAGGCGCTGGAGCTGCGCCGGGCGGGCATCACCCGGGAGGTTTTGATCCTAGGGTACACCCCGCCGGAGTTTGCCGCCGAGCTGGCGGAAAACAACATCACCCAGGCGCTGATCTCCCCGGCCTATGTGGCCCGGCTGAGCCAGGTGGCCCAGGAGAAGGGGGTCACGGTGCCCTGCCATATGGCGGTGGATACCGGCATGAGCCGGATCGGCTACCTGTATGGCACGGGGGATCCCGCCCAGGAGCTGGAGGCGATTGCCGGGGCCTACCGGATGCCGGGGCTGCGGGTCACCGGCATCTTCACCCACTTCTCCAGCGGCTACTCCCAGGAGCGGGAGGATGTGGAGTTCACCCAGATGCAGTACGACCGGTTTGCGGCGGTCTGCCAGGGGCTGGCGGGGATGGGGATCGACCCCGGCCTGCGCCACTGCTGCAACTCCCCCGCCACCGTCAACTGCCCCCAGTATGCCATGGATATGTGCCGGGTGGGCACCGTCCTCTACGGCCTGCTGCCCGACACCGCCATGGTCACCCAGCGGCCGTTTATCCCGGTGATGACCTGGAAGGCCCGGGTGGCGATGGTGAAGGAGGTGCAGCCGGGGGCGTATGTGAGCTACAACCGCACCTACCAGGTCCAGGGCCAGCCGGTGCGCCTGGCGGTGATCACCGCCGGGGATGCGGACGGCTATTTCAAGCTGCTGTCCGGCGGGCTGGGCCGGGTAAAGATCCGGGGGCATGTGTGCCAGGTGGTCGGCCGGGTGTGTATGGATATGATGATGGTGGATGTGACCGCCTATCCCGACATCCGGGCGGAGGACGAGGTGATCCTGCTGGGCGGCCAGGGGGAGGACCGGGTGCCCTGCGAGTGGCTGTTTAGGCCCCTTTCGCCCTTGGGCCCCAGCGCCATCACCTGCAGCGTCCGGGGGCGGGTGCCCCGGCTGTATTCCCCAGTGAATGATTGAAGGAGTTTCCAGATGAACAAAGTGATCCTGATTCCCGATTCCTTTAAGGGCAATATCTCCTCCCAGGAGATCTGCCAGATCCTGGGCCAGGAGGTCCATGCCTTTTGGCCGGGGGCCCAGGTGGTCTCCATCCCGGTGGCGGATGGGGGCGAGGGCAGTGTGGATGCCTTTTTGGCCGCAGTAGGGGGCGAAAAGGTGCCGGTGGACTGCCACGGCCCCCTGCCCGATCAGCAGGTGGCGGGGTTCTACGGCCGCCTGACCCCGGAGTTGGCGGTGGTGGAGATGGCCGCCGCCGCGGGGCTCCCCCAGGTGGGGGACCGGCTGCGCCCGGATGAGGCCACCACCTACGGGGTGGGGCAGCTGATTTTGGCGGCGGTGAGGGCCGGCGCCCGGCGGGTGATTGTAGGGCTGGGGGGCAGCGCCACCAACGACGGCGGCTGCGGCTGCGCCGCTGCGCTGGGGGTGCGGTTTTTGGATGGGGAGGGCAACGCCTATCTCCCCACCGGCGGCACCCTGGACCGGCTGGCTGCCATCGACCTCAGTGACATTGCCCCGGAGCTAAAGGGGGTGGAGCTGGTGGCCATGTGCGACATCGACAACCCCCTGTGCGGCCCCAATGGGGCTTCGGCGATCTTTGGCCCCCAGAAGGGGGCGGACCCGGACATGGTGGCCCAGCTGGACCGGAACCTGGGGCATCTGGCGGATGTGGTGGCCCAGGCCACCGGCAGCGACCTGCGGGAGACCCCCGGCGCGGGGGCGGCAGGCGGCCTAGGGTTTGGGCTGCTGGCCCTGCTGGGCTGCCGGGTGCAGATGGGGATTGACACCATTTTGGAGGTCACCGGCTTTGACGGGCTGCTGGAGGGGGCCGACCTGGTGGTCACCGGCGAAGGCAAGCTGGACGGCCAGACCCTGCGGGGGAAGGTGGTCGCCGGGGTAGCCCGCCACGCCCAGGCAAAAAATGTACCTGTTTTGGCGGTGGTGGGGGATATTGGCGACGGCATTGAGCCGATCTACGAGACGGGGGTCTCGTCGGTGATCAGCATCAACCGGGTGGCGCTGCCGTTCAGCCAGTCCAAGCCCCGCAGCCGCAGCGACCTGCGGCTCACCTTCCGCAACGAGATGCACTTCCTGCACCGGCTGGGGTTCTAAAACGGCGGCGCGCCCGCCCGCGGGTTTTCGTTAGCAAAGTTTTCGCCCGCCTTTTCCAAGCGGGGCAGCCCCCGCTGGCACTCGCGCCCGTTAGGCTCGCCTTCGCGGCGGCGCTGTTGCCCGCGGGTTTTCGTTAGCAAAGTTTTCGCCCGCCTTTTTCAAAAGGCGGCA
>DXES01000160.1 GCA_019114825.1 Candidatus Anaerotruncus excrementipullorum | reverse complement strand
TCAATCCCTCCCCAAAGTGCCTCTTTATCACTGTTTTTGTGGCCCTCGTCCGGATTTCCATCCTGCCGTATGCTCAGCAAAGCGGACGAGAGACCGTGTGCCCTTTTTGGCAGTACCTGTAATGCCGTTGTACCCTGCTATGCTTCTCAGGGTACAAACTGAAAACGCCCTATTTGAATTTACCGGGCAGCAAAAAAGCGTCGGCCTGGTGGTTGACGAAACCAACAAACCGACGCATTGCATTTTGTGTATCTTTTTTTCGAATTTCTGTGCCCTGGCTGTGTTCAAATAGGGCGCTAAACCCTGCCGGAGCTCGGAAACTGGGGAAATCCAGGGGCAGACCCTTCCAATGCCCCGAAATACCGCGAAAATATCCTTTTTTCAGAACTCAGATTTCAGGAAAGTAAAAAAGCCACACCCTCTGATACTCTAAGCGTTCCACTTAAAATATCCAGATTGGTGTGGCTTTCTGGTACCGCTGACCGGACTCGAACCGGCACGCCCGCAATGGGCAGTGGATTTTAAGTCCACGGTGTCTGCCATTCCACCACAGCGGCAAATGTTCTCCCCTATCTTACCGCGAAATGGCCGGATAGTCAAGCAAAACCGCTGCTAATCCTCCACCTGGAGACGGGGCAGCGCCTGGAGCAGGCTGGTTTGGTCCTGGTTCAGGAATTGGTCCGCCAGATAGGAAAACAGCACCTGGCTATACTGGGAGACCTCCAGCAGGGAGAGCTGTTCCCGGGTGGCCAGACGAGTATCCACCACCGTAACCCGTTCGTAGGAGGCCAGCAGGAACGGCAGGTAGCTATATACCGACTGATCCCCAAAGATCAACAGGGTCTGGTTGTAGTTGTTGGCGGAATCCCCGCTCTTCACCTGGATATCGGTGATGGGGGCCTCCCCGCCAAATAGCACCTCCATGGGGCCCTCCAAGGCCTGGCGCTCCTGGGGGTAGAGGGTGTAATACCGGCGGGGGCCCTCCTCATCCCATTTGGTCATGGTGTAGGTGCGCCAAAATTGGCTGAAGGAGTAGGCAGACACCCGGTCGGGGGTCACATTGGCATAGGGGGCCCGCAGATAGAGGGAACCATAGTAGTCCTCCGCCAGGTGGTGTACCGAAAATTCCTCGATCCCCCGGGGATGGCTTTGGCCCAACCGCCGGGCGGCGGTGACATAGACATAATACCCCCCCAAGCCGGTGAGGTTGTGCTCGGTGTTGTAGTAGAGGTATTCGTTTTGGTTGCGAAAGAGGGTGGCATAGACATCGATGGTGGTCACCAAACCGGAGGCCCGCTGGTAGACCGAATCGATCAGCTGGCGCTGGTCATAGAGGGGGGCCACCTCCGAATAGGGCACCTTGCTCTGGTGAATTGCACAGGCGGTAGGGATCAACATCAGGTAGGTGGGGCGCTGGTGGTCCTCCAAAAAGTCCAGGATCCCCAATAGGTTCCGGTTGGAAATCTGTGGGTCCTCCGGCTGCACATCCAGCATCAGCGCCCCATCCGTCCCCAAAAACACCCCATTCTGTTCCCGGTTGCCCCCCAAGCCGTTGAGGGCGAACCGCCCCTGCCGCAGCCAGGTGGCGCCGCTCAGCCGGTCCTCCAACACCTGGTCGGGGACCAACTGGGGGCAGAGCTGCCGCAGGGCATATCCCCAGGTGCCGGTCAGAGTCAAGGTCAACGGCCCAGCAAACAGCAGAAGCGCCGTCAACCCCGCTAAAATCCGTCTGCGCATACCCAATCCCCCTTTCCTTATAAGCAATCAGATCAAAAAGGCCAAGGTCAAAACCGAAAGCGCCCCATAGAAGGCTACCGCCAGCGCCTCCCACAGCCGGGGAAACAGCCGGCGGCCCAATCCGGCCACCCAGTGGAACACACCGGCAGAACAGAGCACCGCCACCAATAGCAGCCAATGGTTGGAAGCCAGCAGATAGAGGGTCCCGCTATCCACCGCCGGGACAGGGGCCAGCCGGAACATGGCCCGCAGATACCCCCAGGATTGGCCCAGGGAGCTGCCTCCAAACAGGGCAAAGGAACAGAGCACCACCGCCGTGCAATAGAGCCAGCGGAAGAGGGTGGGGATGTTCTCCGCCCGCCCCTCCAGCAGATACCGCTCCAGCAGCACAAACACGGTGAAATAGACCCCCCAGGCCACCAGATTGACACTCACCCCAAACCACAGGCCCATAAGGATGGTAAACAGCAGGATATTGAACAGACTGGAAAGGAAGCCCCCCTTGGCCCCGCCCAGATAGAGGTAGACATACCGGCGCAGATACTTGCTCAGAGAGCTATTGAACCGGGAGAAAAAGTCGTTGACGCTGGTGGCCCCATAGGGGTAGCGGAAGTTATCCGGCAGCTCCAGCCCAAACAGCAGGCCCGCCCCCTTGGCCATCTCGCACAGCCCCCCCAGCAGGAAGTAGACCGCCAGCGCCTGGGTGAGCACCAGGGTCCAGGCCCCTAGGGTGCTCAATTCAAACTGGGGGACGGCATAGAGGGAGGCGGCCAACCCCTCCACCGTGTCCCCAATGATCACCTTTTTGGCCAGGCCCCGCAAAAAATACTGGACCCCCCGCGCCGTCCGGTCCAGGGTCATATGCATCCCCTTGATCTGGGGCATCAGGCGGCTGTGGTAGACCATCGGCCCGGCATACAGCTTGGGGAAAAAGCAGAGCATCAGCCCATAGTCCACCCAGCTGGGCTCGGGAAAGGTGTTGTGCAGGTAGCAGTCCAGCAGGTAGCCCGCCGCAGTCAGACAGACCACCCCCATCCCCAGAGGCATCCCCTGCCCCTGCAGCTGGGCCCAGACCTGGCAGGCGGCAAACACCCCCAGGTCCTTCAGCAGGCTGGCCGCCAGCAGCCCCCGGCGGACCCGGGGACGCCCCTCCAGCCGGGGCAGCTGCCGGGCCGCCCAGAAGTCCCAGGCGGCCACCCCCACCGCCAACAGGGCGGTGGCCCAGCCGGCCGCCCAGACATACAGCCCCAGGGAGGCAGCCAACACCACCGCCGCCCGCCGCCTGGCCGGGCAGAGCCAGCAGAGGACGGTGAGGGCGGGCAGGATCACCCCCCAAAAGGAAAGGCTGTCGAGCTGCATGGCGGTCCTCCTCCCTGCCCCCTCAGCGGGGGCTGTCCAATTCCTGTAAAATCCCCTGGATGGTCTGCCGGTCGTACATGCGGTTGAGCATCTCCAAAAGGCCGTTGGCGTTGAGCCGCTGGGGCAGCCCCAGGCGGGTGAGCAGCGCCCGGCGGCGGGCGGCGCTGTCCGGCCCGCCCGAAAGCCCCCACTCCATCAGGTCCGCTTTGGTGAAGGCGGGCGGAGCGGCCTTTTTTGGGGGTTCAGCCGTCTCCTGGACAGAGATGCCCGCCCGGCGGAACGCCTCCAGCAGCAGCCGGTTGGGGATCCCCTCCACCCCCAGCTTCCCCTCGGCGGAGGGATGGGCCTTGCGCTTCTCCTTCCCCCACAGGTCGGGGATATAGACATGGGTGATCTGCTCCTTCGGCACCGCCCCCGCCAGGTACCGGCGGATGCGGAAACCGGCAGCGTCCGAATCGGTGAGCAGGATAATCCCGTCCTGGGCGGCCAGCCGCCGGATGAGGGCCAGCTTCTCCCGGTCCCGGAACACCCGGAACCCCTCGGTGGTGAGGATGGTGGCGTCCACCAGGGAGGCTAAGCGGGCCTTGTCATACCGCCCCTCCACAATCACCGCCTGCTTGAGTTTGATCACACCCGTTGCCTCCTTCATGCTCCTAGTTCCCGCCCCGGCTGGCCAAAAACAGCCGGACCACCGTCTGCTCCAGCACCAGCCGGTCCTCCAGGCCGGTGGATTTCAGCGCCTGGTCGGCCCAATCCATCTGCTCCAGCATGGCCGCCAGCTGGGCGGGGGAGTAATCGCCGCTGTCCGACATGGCGTTTTTCAGCCGGAATTCCAGGTTTTTGGGGTAGCCCAATTCCCCCGCCGCCCGGGCCAGGGGCACCGCCTCCCGCCGGACCACATACCCCCGGTAGAGGTCCACAATCGCCCCCGAAAGGGCGGATAAAATCCTGGGGGCGGGCACCCGCAGCCGCCACAGCTGGTCCAAAATCTCCATCGCCCGGGTGGGGTTGCCCCGGAGCACCGCCCGGGAGAGGTCGTACACCTGGGCCTGGAGCACCGGCACCGCCACCGCGTCGATCTGCTCCTGGGTGATGGCGCCGCCCCCCGCATAGGCGCACACCTTTTGCAGCTCCGAATCCAGCTGCTGCAGGTCCTCCCCGCACCGGCGCACCAGGTAGGCCGCGCAGCTGCCCGGCAGCTCGCAGCCATATTGGGCCGCCCGCTCCCGCAAAAACTTCTGGGGGCCGCCGCTGCCCGCCCGCTCCAGCTCCACGGTACACCCCGCCCGGCCGCAGACCTGGGCCACACCGGCAAGGCGGTCCTTCTTCTCCAGCTTGCGTTTCACCGTGAGGATAACGGTGGTGGTGGCGGGCGGGTCCTCCAGGATGGCGCACAGCTCCTTGAGCTCCCCCGCCCCCAGCTGCTCGGCGGTCAGGTCCAGCGTGACGCACCGGGCGGGGGCCATCAGGGGCAGCGACTCCACCGCATCGTAGAACGCCTGCAGGTCCAGCCCCTCCCCGGTGAACCGGTGGAGGTTGAAGTCGTTGCCGCCCCCGTCCAGGGCCTTTTGGATCAGCTTTTTCTCATACTGCTCGATGAGCAGCGACTGGGAGCCATAGAGCAGGTAGACCCGGTGCAGCTCCGGGCCCCGCACATGCTTGGCAAAATCGCTCTCTAGGGTGTATTGCATCCGCTATCCTCCCCCGATTGGGATCACAGTGCCGGAAAAATACCGGCTGTCCTGGGGAAACGCCATGCCCGGCGCCTCCACCAGCTGGTTTTGGTGGTTGATCAGCAGGTGGGCCCGGGCGGGCACCGCCTCAAACGCCTTGGCCAGCCGCAGGTTTTCCAGTTGCAGCTCCACCAGGCGGCTGTCCTCCCCCGCCCACACCCGCAGCCGCCCGAAGAGGGACGCCTCAAACCCGGCGCTCTGCTCCAGCGCCACCGCGTGCACGGTGGGGAACGCCTCCTCCAGTGTGCGCACCGGGTCGGCGTACCGGTCCTCCCGCTGGCGCACCACCACCAGCGAGAGCTCCTCTACCCCGCGGCTTTGGAAAAACGCCTGGATCTGCTGGGATTCATACCGGCTGGCGGGGGCGCCCAACAGCGCCCCCTGGCTGCCGCAGGCCACCGCCACCGCGCTGCCCCAGTTGGGGACCAACAGCTCCACCGCCCCGCTCCAGAGGGCCTGGTGGGCCAATGTGCCGGCCAAAAGGGGCACCGCCAACAGGCAGGCGGCATACCGGCGCAGGCGGCGGCTGGCCCTGAGGACGGCAAGCAGCAGGGCCACCAGCTCGGCTGCCGCCAGCCAGAGCAGGCTCCCCCATCCCCGCAGCGGGAAGGCGGCAAAGGGCAGCGCTCCAAACGCCTGGGCCAGCCAGTTCATCGCCCCCACCGACCACCCCAGCCCCAGGGCCAGGATGCTGGTGAACAACGAGAGGCCGGGCACAAACCCCAGGAGGCCGCAGCAGAGCCCCAGCACCAGCGCCAGGTCGGCCAGCGGCCCGGCCAACAGGTTCACCACCGGCGACACCAGGGAGAGCTGGCCGAAATTTTGGGCCAGCACCGGCAGGGTGGGCAGGCTGGCCGCCACCGTCACCCCCAGGGCGGAGCAGAGGGCATAGGCCCCCGGCCGCCGCTCCCGCAGGGCGTACCGGCTGCGGCCCCAGAACCTTTGGCTCAGCCAGCCGGTGACCGGGCCGGACAGGCCGCACAGGCCCATGGTGGCCAGATAGGAGAGCTGGAGGCTGACACTGTAGGCGGCATAGGGGTTGGGCAGCAGGATCAGCGCCACCGCCAGCCCCAGGGCGTTGAGGGAGTCGTTCTCCCGCCCCAAAAGCAGCGCCACCCGGCAGACCACTGCCATAATCCCCGCCCGCACCATCGAATAGGGGAAGCCGGTGAACGCTACAAACGCCACCGCCGCCGCCATCCCTGCCACCCCCCGCTGGCGGCGGGTAAGGGCGGTCAGGGCCAGCAGCCGGTCCAGCATCCCGGTGAGCACCACCAGGTGCATCCCCGAGGCGGCCAGCAGGTGGGAGATCCCGGTGCGGGCATAGGCCTCCCGCAGGCCGCTGGGCAGAAGGCCGGTGTCCCCGGTGACCAGGGCGGAGGCCACCAGCCCCTCCGGCCCGGGCAGCCGGGCGGTGATATGCCCCCGCACCTGCTCCCGGTAGCCGGAGAGCAGGGCGGTGAGGGTCTGGCGGTGGCCGCTGGGGGAGATCGCCCCCGCCGCCACCGCCCGCAGGGGCGTCCCCTGGGCCAGCTGGGCGGGTTGCTCCTGGAGGTAGAGGGTGGCGGCGAAGGAGACCTCATCCCCGGGCCGCAGCTCGGGGGAGCCGCCCAGATAGGCCTGGGCGCGCACCCCCCTGGCCGGGCCGCCCGGCCAGGTCACCCGGAGCACCGTCCGGGCCTCCCCCGCCCCGGGGGTCACCTCCTCCACTACGCCGGTGAGCTGGGCAGTGCGGCCCTCCCAGGGGTGCAGGGGGTCCAGCACCTGCTGGTGGTAGGCCGCCAGGGAGGCGAACCCCAGCGCCAGCCCCAAGAGGAGCGCGCCCCACCGGCGGTTGAGCCGCCCCAGGCAGACCGCCGCCCCCAAGCCCAGTCCGCCCAGGCCCAGCCCCAAAAGGGGCGGCACCCCCAAGCCGGCGGCAAAGATGGCCGCCAGCCAGCTCAGGCACAGCAGATGGAACGGCCGGTTCATCCCTTCGGCCGCTGGATGGGGCCGTGCTGCCGCTGGAACTGCTCCACCGTGCGGCGGATCATGAACAGCAGCTGGCCGTTGGCCGAGCGGCCGTAGTAGTCGCAGACATACCGGAACTGTTCCAGCAGCTCCTCATCGATGCGCAGGGATAGATGCTTTACTTCTCCCATAATGTCCTCCTAAAATGAAGTTATTATGGGTTCACTTTATTCTTTTTAGATGTCTATATTTTGAATTAAAGCTATTTTGAACCTATTTTATATTCAAAAATTATGCGGGCTGCGCCACAGCCCCTCACTTTTTGCTTCTCAGCGGGTGGAGCGCTGGTAGAGGCCGGAGAGTCGCTCGATTTTCTCCGCCAGTTCCCCGGTGAGCTGCCCCGGCGCCAGCCGGAAGCTCCAGTTCCCCCCCAGGGTGGAGGGCTCGTTCATCCGGGCCTCGTTGCCCAGATCCAAAAAGTCCTGGATGGGGGCCACCGCCAGCTGGGCCACGCTGGCCCACGCCCCCCGCACAATCCCCCAGTTGATCCCCTCCTGGGGGGTGAGCCGCAGATAGTCGGCGGCGTGCTGCCGCTCCTGGGGGGAGAGGGCGTTCTGCCACCAGCTGGCCAGGGTGTCGTTGTCATGGGTGCCGGTGTAGGCCACGCAGCGGCGGATGTGGTTGTGGGGCAGGTAGGGGTTGTCCCAGTTGCCGTCGAAAGCGAACTGGAGCACCTTCATCCCCGGGAAGCCGCTCTCCTCCAGCAGCTGGTGGACCTCCGGGGTGAGCAGGCCCAGGTCCTCGGCGATCACCGGGCAGGGGCCCAGCTCCTTTTCCAGCGCCCGAAAGAGATCCATGCCCGGCCCCGGCTCCCAGTGGCCGTTGCGGGCGTCCGAGTCCCCGGCGGGCACCGCATAGTAGCCGGCAAACCCCCGGAAGTGGTCGATGCGTACCAGCTGGAAGATGGAGACCGCCCACTGCACCCGCTGGATCCACCACCGGTACCCCTGGGCGGCATGGGCCTTCCAGTCGTAGAGGGGGTTGCCCCACAGCTGGCCCCCCTCCGAGAAGTAGTCGGGGGGGACCCCCGCCACAAAGGTGGGCCGCAGGTCCCGGTCCAGCAAAAACAGCTCCGGATGGGACCACACATCCGCCCCATCCATGGCCACATAGATGGGGATATCCCCGATGAGGCCCACCCCCTTCTGTTTGGCGTAACAGATGAGGGCCCGCAGCTGGTTATAGAAGAGGTATTGCAGGTAGGCCCAGAAGTCCACCTCCCCCGCCAGCCGGCGCCGCCAATCCACCATCGCCTGGGGCTGGCGCAGCCGGGCGCCGTCCTCCCACTGGGTCCAGGGGGCGCCGCCGAACTGGCCCTTCAGCGCCATAAAGAGGGCGTAGTCCTCCACCCACCAGGCATTCTCCCGCCGCCAGGCGGCCACCTGCTCCCTATCCCGGGCAAACCCCCGGGCAAACGCCTTTCGCAGCACCGGAAACCGCTGCCGGTAGAGCAGGCCGTAGTCCACCTGGGTGGGGTCGGCCCCCCAGTCCAGCCCCTGGTAGTCCTCCGGCTCCAACAGGCCCTCCACCTCCAGCAGGTGCAGGTCGATCAAATAGGGGTTGCCGGCAAAGGTGGAGAAGCTCTGGTAGGGGCTATCCCCAAAGCCGGTGGGGCCCAGGGGCAGTACCTGCCAGTACCGCTGGCCCGCCTGGGCGAGAAAGTCCACAAAGCCGAACGCCTCCCGGCCCAGGGTACCGATCCCATGGGGGGAGGGCAGGGAGGAGATGTGCAGCAAAATCCCGCTGGCTCTCAACGCAAGAACACCTCTGATTCACGAAAAAACTCATAATAACATTACCACAGTTGGCGGGGCAATGCAATGCAAAACCGGCGGTTTTTTCCGGTTGGGGGGCAATCCTGCCGCAGGGGTGCGGGAAGGGGCGGGTTTGTGTAAAAAGTTTGTTTACTTTTCTGTCTATACAAATGGGAAAATGCTGGTATAATGGGTAGAGTTTTGAGGATATGAGGAGGTTTTGCGATCTATGAGCAAACGCATTATCGGCATTGACGAGCGGCCGCCGCTCGCCCAATTCATCCCCCTGAGCCTGCAGCACATGTTCGCCATGTTCGGCGCCTCGGTGCTGGTGCCCATCCTGTTCGGCATCGATGCCTCCATCGTGCTGTTTATGAACGGCGTGGGCACGCTGATCTTCATTGTGGTCACCAAGGGAAGGGCCCCCGCCTATCTGGGCAGCTCCTTCGCCTTCATCGCCCCCACCCTCTACCTGATCCAGAACCACCCCGCCGGCTTCCGGGCCGCCCAGGGGGGCTTTGTGGCGGTGGGCCTGGCCGGGTGCGTGGTGGCGTTCATCATCTACAAATGCGGCACCAACTGGATCGACATTGTGCTGCCCCCCGCCGCCATGGGGCCGGTGGTGGCCCTGATCGGCCTGGAGCTGGCCGGCAGCGCCGCCGAGACCGCCGGCCTGGTGGGGGTGGAACAGGTGGACCCCCGGGCGGTGGTAGTCTTTTTGGTCACCCTGGGGTTTGCGGTGTTCGGCCAGGTGCTCTTCCGGGGCTTCTTGGGGGTCATCCCCATTTTGATCGCCATCATCGCCGGGTATCTCTCCTGCTTCCTCACCGGGCTGGTGACCATCGACCAGGTGGTCCAGCAGGTGACCGCCCCCAGCGCGCTGGTGATCCCCCACTTCCAGACCCCGGTGTTTGACGCGGGGGCCATCCTGGTGATGATGCCCGCCCTGCTGGTCATCCTCTCGGAGCACATCGGCCACCAGGTGGTCACCAGCGAGATTGTGGACCGCAACCTGATCCGGGACCCTGGCCTGCACCGCTCGATCTTCGGGGATAACTTCTCCACCGCCCTCTCCGGCTTTTTGGGCTCGGTGCCCACCACCACCTACGGCGAGAACATCGGCGTCATGGCGGTGACCGGCGTCTACAGCGTGTGGGTGATCGGGGGCGCGGCGGTCTGCTCGATCCTGCTCTCGTTCATCGGGCCGGTGGCCGCCCTCATCAACTCGATCCCCGGCGCGGTGATCGGCGGCATCTCCTTCCTGCTCTACGGCATGATCGGCACCTCCGGCCTGCGCATCCTGGTGGACCAGAAGGTGGACTACGGCAAGAGCCGCAACCTGGCCATGACCTCGGTGATCTTTGTCACCGGCCTGTCGGGCATCGCCATCAACCTGGGGGCCACCATCCAGATCACCGGCATGGCCCTGGCCGCCCTGGTGGGCATGGGCATGGGGCTGGTGTTCTACCTGCTGGATAAGCTCAAGCTCACCAACGACCGGGACGCCTGAGGCAAAACCCTAAAATCGCGCAAAATGGCTGCTGGAACCTAGGTTCCAGCAGCCATTTTTGATCGTTTGCCCATTATAGGAGAAGGAGCAGCAGCGCCACCGCCAGGATCGCCCCGCCGCCGATGCGGTTGATGGCCAGCACCAGGTCGGAGGGCTCGGCGTTTTTATACCGCCAGCCGTATGACAGGTACCAGGAGGCCCGGGGGAGGAGCAGGTTGAACCCACCCAACGCCGCCAGCAGCACCACCAGCCAGAGGTTGCCCGGCCCCTCCGCATAGGCGGGGCCCCCCTCCAGGATCACATCCCGCAGGGTCCAGTGGTCCGCATATTTGCCCTCGGTGTAGTTGTCGCTCCAGCCGCCATAGCCGCCGTTGCCGGTGGTCTCCCACCAGCTGCTGGAGCCGTCCGGGTAGGTGATCTCCAGCCGGTAGCCGCCGGAGCGGGGGGAGAGGGCGTAGGTATAGGTGTAGGTCCCGTCCGAGAGGGTGCCGGTCTGGTCCCGTTCGCCGTTTTGCCGCTCCAGCGTGTAGGTGACCCCATCCTGGATAACCACCTCGGGGCCGCCCGCCTGCTCCGCTTTGCCGGAGCAGGCGCAGAACAGCAGCAGCACCGCCGCCGCCACAGCAAGAAGCTTTTTCATCCCGACCCTCCTTTTTAAGGCTCGCTCTCAAACGTCCGGGCGACCCGCCCCAGCCACTGGCGGATGGGCAGGTGCTGGGGGCAGCGGGCCTCGCACCCGCCGCAGCCAATGCAGTCCTGGGGCTTGGCGTGGGCGGCGCACCGCCGCCGATAGGAGTCCGCCAGCTCGGGGACCATGCCAAACAGCTCCCGCCGGTTGTAGAGGGAGAAGTAGTCGGGGATGGGGATCCCCTTGGGGCAGCTGGGGGTGCAGTAGCCGCAGCTGGTGCAGGGGATGGGGGTGGACTCCCGGACGATCCGGGCCGCCTGCTCCAGGGCCGCCTGCTCCTGGCTGTTCAGGGGGGAGAACCCCTCCAGCAGCGTCAGGTTCTCCTCCAGCTGGGCCAGGTCCCCCATGCCGCTGAGCACCACCTCCACCCCCGGCAGCCCGGCGGCATACCGCAGCCCCCAGCTGGCCAGGCTGGCCGCCGGGGCGCAGCTGTGGAGCAGCTGGGCCGCCGGGTGGGGCAGGCGGGTGAGGGCGCCCCCCTTGAGCGGCTCCATCACCGCCACCGGCCGCCGGTGTTTTACGCAGACCTCATAGCACCGCCGGGCCTGGACCACCGGGTCCTCCCAGTCCACATAGTTGATCTGCAGCTGGACCAGCTGGATCTCCGGATGCTCGGTGAGCACCCGGTCCAAAAAATCCGCCCCGTCGTGGTAGGAGAAGCCGATCCGCCGGATCTTCCCCGCCGCCTGCATCCGGGATAGGAAGGCAAAGCCCCCCAGCTGTTCCACCTTCTCATAGGAGTCCGCCCCCAGGGAGTGGAGCAGGTAGTTGTCGAAATAGTCCACCCGGCAGCTGTCCAGCTGCTTTTGGAAGATGCGCCCATAGTCCTCCGGGCAGTTCACCTGGTAGATGGGCATCTTGCTGGTGATCTCAAACGCCTGGCGGGGATAGCGGGCGGCCACCACCTCCCCAAACAGCCCTTCGCTGGCGCCCCCGTGGTAGGGGTAGGCGGTGTCGAAATAGGTGCCGCCCCGGGCCAAAAAGGTATCCGCCATCTGCTGGAACGCCGCCCGGTCCACCGCCGCCGGGTCGTCCGGATTGGTGCGGGGCAGGCGCATAAGGCCAAAACCCAATTTTTTCATCTTGTTCCCCTTTCCTGCCGGGGCCGCCCGGCGGTGGGCCGGGAGCCGCAAAGTGACAGCCGTATTTGTTCCCAGTATAGAAGAAATTGGGCCGGCAGTCAAGGGCGGCCGGCCCCCGGAGAAAAGGGGCGGGCGCCGGAGGACA
>DXES01000159.1 GCA_019114825.1 Candidatus Anaerotruncus excrementipullorum | reverse complement strand
ACTCGCCTAGCGAGTGGTTTTCTTCCACAAAAAGGGCGGACGGGGAAATCCCCGTCCGCCCTCCTATATGTCTTTTAAAGGAGTGCCTCCAGCCGGGCCAAATCCTCCGGCCGGTCCACATCCTCCAGCTCCTCCGGGCCCGCTGCCTCCACCACCAGCAGGCGCTCCGGATGGGCGTTGACCACCCAGCTGCCCCCATGCTGGGCCGGCAGCTGCGCCAGCTCACCGAACAGCGGCCGGGGAAAACAGATCGGGTTGCCCCGCCGCCCCTGCCACCCCAGCGCCACAACCGCCTGGGGATGGGCCAGGAAGGCCGCCACCAGCTTTTGGATGCTCTCCGGGCGCAGCAGGGGTTGGTCGCAGACCGCGAAGAGGCAGCCGGCCGCCCGGCTGTCCACCGCCTGCAGCCCCAGGCGGATGGTTTGGGCCACATCCTCCGGCCCATCGAAGACCTCTACCACCGAGAAGCCCTGTTGGCTGGCGAAAATAGCGGCCTGGGGGTAGCGGGTAACCACCAGGTTCTGTTGGAACAGCTCCATGGGGTGGCGCTGGAATACCCGCTCACACAGCGGCTGCCCACGAAAGGGCGCCAGCAGCTTGTTGCTGCCAAACCGTTTGGAGCAGCCGCAGGCCAACAGGATGGAGGCGAGATAGGGGGAGGACATGGGAGCCCCTCCTTTTTTTGTAAAATGGTCAAGCTTTTTTGCTGTAGGGGGTGCCCTCCAGGGGCAGGCAGGTGCGGAACCTGCCGTCATAGTTGTAGTAGGCCAGCTGGACGGCCGGCGCGGTGGGGATGGCGGAGATCTCGCCGATCCCCTTTGCCCCGTAGGCCAGCGGGGAGGGGGAGTGTTCCACAATGATGCTCTCGATTTCAGGCACCTGGGTGGATTTCAGCAGCCCCAGGGTGCCAAATTTGGCGGTGGGGCGGCCGTGATCCAGGGGAAACGACTCGGTGAGGGCGTACCCCAAGGACATGACGACACCCCCTTCGATCTGTCCCTCCACATTGAGGGGATTGATCGCCCGCCCCACATCGTGGGCGGCAATCACCTTGCGCAGCCGGCCCTGCTCATCCAGATCCACCAGGTGGGTGGCGTAGCTATAGGCCACATGGCTGACCGGGTTGGGCTTTTTGGTTCCCATTTTGTCGGTGACGCCTAAATACTCCCCATAAAATTCCTGCCCCTCCAGTTCCTGCAGCGTGTGCCCAGCCAGGGCCCCCTTTAGCTGGAGAGCAGCTTGCCGGGCAGCCTCCCCGGTGAAGAGGGTCTGGCGGGAGGCGGTGGTGTTGCCCGCGTCGGGGGCCTGGGCGGTGTCCGGTATTTCGTACTGCACCTGGGAATGGTCCAAACCGGCGGCTTCGCAGACAATCTGGGTGGCTATGGTGCCCATCCCCTGGCCGATGCAGGCGGCGCTGGAGTGGATGTGGGCCCTGCCGCCCGCCACAACGATCCGGCAGCGCCCGTAATCGGGGATTCCCACCCCCAGACCACTGTTTTTGATGGCGCAGGCGATCCCCGCCTTTGGGTGGGCGTCGTAGTAGGGCTTCACCGCCTCCAGGGTCTGGACGATGGCGGTGGATGCATCGGCGATCTGGCCGTTGGGCATTACCTGGCCGGGGCGCAGGGCATTGCGGTAACGGATCTCCCAGGGGGAGATGCCCACCTTCTCCGCCAACAGGTTCAGGTTGCATTCGGTGGCAAAACAGCTCTGGGTGACGCCAAACCCCCGAAACGCCCCGGCGGGCGGGTTGTTGGTGTAGTAGGCTTTGCCATCGATCTCGATATCCTGATAGTTGTAGGGGCCGGCGGCATGGGTACAGGCCCGCTGGAGCACCGGCCCACCCAGGGAGGCCACCGCCCCGGTATCGGAGACCAGGGTTGCTTTCATGGCGGTGAGATAGCCGTTTTCATCGCAGGCGGTGGTAAACTCCATCTCAAAGGCATGGCGTTTGGGGTGGATCAGGAGGCTCTCCTGGCGGGTAAGGGAGACCTTTACCGGGCGGCCCACCGCCATGGCCAATACGGAGGCGTGGTGTTGGACGGTCATGTCCTCTTTGCCGCCGAAGCCGCCCCCCACCATTTTGGCTACCACCCGCACCTTTTCCGCCGGCAGCCCGGTGGCCTCCGCGCATTCCCGCTGGGTCTGATAGATGCCCTGGTCGGCGGAGTAGATGATGACGCCTCCGTTTCCATCCGGCTCGGCCACCGCCGACTCCGGCTCCAAAAAGGCATGTTCGGTGGGCGGGGTGGAGTAGTGGGTGGTGACCACATATTTCGAGGCCCTGATCTTTTCCGCAGCGTCGCCTCGTGAGAGGCGCTCATGGGCCAACAGGTTGCCGGGGCAGTCGGCGTGGACCAGCGGCGCCCCAGGGGCCATCGCCTCCTGGGGAGAAAAGACTGCCGGCAGCTCCTCATAGTCCACCTGCACCAGCGCCTTGGCCTGTTCCAGCCGTTCTGGCGTCTCGGCACAGACCAGGGCGATGGCATCCCCCAAAAAGGCGGTGATCCCGCCCACGGGGACCAGTACCGGCATATCCTTGCGCAGATGCCCCACCTTGGGCTTGCCCTTCAGGTCTGCGGCGGTGAGCACCGCCAGCACGCCGGGCAATTCCCGGGCCTTCTGGGGGTGGATTGCCAGCACCCGGGCCCGGGGATAGCGGCTGCGCACCGCGCTGCCGTAGACCATGCCGGGCAGGCGGATGTCGTCCACGTATTCTGCCTCCCCCAATACTTTGGCCGGGGCATCCACCCGGGAAAACCGCTGGCCCACCCTGCCAGAGAGCGTATAGGCGGGCACAGGGGAGCCCTCCCGCAGCAGCTTGGCGGCCAGCAGCACCGCCTCCTCGATCTTTTGGTAGCCGGTGCAGCGGCAGATGTTATTTTTGAGCGCCTCTTTCACCTGCTGGCGGGTGGGATCCGGGACCCGGTCCAACAGCCCTTTGGCGCTGATCACCATGCCGGGGGTGCAAAAGCCGCATTGGACCGCGCCGCAGTGGGTGAAGGCATGGGCGTAGACCTCCCGCTCCCGGGGGGAGAGACCTTCGCAGGTGAGGATCTGCCGGCCCTGGCAGCTGGAGGTTTTCAGTACGCAGGCCTTGGTGGGCTTGCCGTCCACCAGTACCATACAGGTGCCGCAAGCGCCCTGGGAGCAGCCGTTTTTTACCGAGGTGAGCCCCAACGTCTCCCGCAGAAAGGTGAGCAGGCGCTCCTCCTTTTCGGCCTGGACCGGTTTGCCGTTGACAGTCAGCGTGTACATCTTCCGAGCCTCCATCCTGGCCCCCAAGGGGAGGGGCTTTTTGGGCGCAGCCGCCGCAAATGAGTCATACTAATATAAGTTTAACATGATAAAATGAAATCTGCAAGCAAAAATAGTGAGAAAATTGCACAAAAACATAAAAAATAATTAGGAATAACAAAAAATTTTTAGAAAGGCATTGACTTGCACTGTTTCTGTGCTATGATGGGGGTAAGGATTGGAAAATACACCGGATTTACAGCAGAAAAATTGTACTGGGAGGGGTTGCCTGAATGGAGCCGATCAAGTGGGTAGAAAACCGGATGCCCAAGAGCGAGGACCGGCAGCTGCCGGTCATGTCCCTGGAAAATGTGGCCAAGGCCCGCAGATTCCACAGCAGCTTTCCCCAATATGCCGTCACCCCGCTGGCGCAGCTAAAGGCGATGGCCGCCCAGCTGGGGCTGGGGGACCTATTTGTCAAGGACGAGTCCTACCGCTTCGGCCTGGATGCCTTTAAAGTGCTGGGCGGCTCGTTTGCCATGGCCCGGTATGTGGCCCAGCAGCTGGGGCGGGATGTGTCGGAGGTCACCTATGACTACCTGACCAGCCCCCGGCTGCGGGAGGAGTTTGGCCAGGCCACCTTCTTCAGCGCCACCGATGGCAACCACGGCCGGGGGGTGGCCTGGGCGGCAAAAAAACTGGGACAGAAGGCGGTAATCCACATGCCGAAGGGCAGCGCCCAATCCAGGTTTGACAGCATCCGCCGGGAAGGGGCCCAGGTGACCATCGAGCAGCTCAACTACGATGACTGCGTCCGCCTGGCCGCAGCGGAGGCCGCCGCCACCCCCAGGGGGGTGGTGATCCAGGACACCGCCTGGGAGGGCTACGAGGAGATTCCCGCCTGGATCATGCAGGGGTATGGCACTATGGCGATGGAGGCCGCGGAACAGCTGGAGCAACGGGGGGTAGAACGGCCCACCCACATCTTTATCCAGGCCGGGGTGGGCTCCCTGGCGGGGGCGGTGCAGGGGTATTTCGCCAACCGCTTTCCCGGCTGCTGCCCCACCACCGTGGTGGTGGAGGCCCGGGCGGCCGATTGCCTTTACCAGGGCGCGGCG
>DXES01000158.1 GCA_019114825.1 Candidatus Anaerotruncus excrementipullorum | reverse complement strand
CATCCAGGTGCTGCGCCTGGAGTTCTACGAGCTGTTCAGCCGCTATTTCGACGGGGACGGGGTGCCCTTCACCCCGGTCACCGCCCAGGGCCCCCAGGCCTGAGCCCGGCGGTAAATCTTTGGAGTCCCAAGCCATTTTTATACAACTGCTTATTTTAAGGAGGTTTTATCCATGCTGTATTTGATTCCTGCCGCCGCCCTGGCGGCCGCCCTGGTGCTGCTGCGTCCCCTGTTCGGTTCCCCCAAGGCCCCCCATGCCCGCCGCCGCCTGCTGGCCAACGGCGGGGTGTTTGCGGTTTCCGCCCTGCTGCTGGTGGCCCTCTCGGTGGGGGCGGCTGCGGCGGAGCCGGCGGCCGCCGGGGAGGCGGCCGCCGCTGCGGCTACGGCTGCGGCCTCCGGCTCCGGCCTGGGCCAGGGGCTGGGGTACCTGGCCGCCGCCCTGGCCACCGGCATGAGCTGCCTGGGGGCGGGCATCGCCATCGCCTCCACCGCCCCGGCGGCCATCGGCGCCTTCTCGGAGGACCCCAAGGCGTTCGGTAAGGCGCTGATCTTCGTGGTGCTGGGCGAAGGCGTGGCCCTCTACGGCCTGCTGATCTCCATCCTGCTGATCAACAGCCTGTAACCGGCAGGGGTTTTCCACCGGCGGGCAAAAACCGGTGGAAAAACACCCGGAGAGGAGGGGCAGCCCGATGAAATTCTATCTGATCAGCGACAATATGGACACCCTCACCGGCATGCGCCTGGCGGGCATCGAGGGGGAGGTGGCCCACACCGCCCCCCAGCTGCGCCAGGCCCTGGACCGGGTATCCGCCGATCCGGCGGTGGGGGTGGTGCTGCTGACCCGGCGGGTGATGGACCTGGACCCCGCCCTGGTGGAGGCCCACAAGACCCGCCACAAGCGGCCGCTTTTGGCGGAGGTGCCCGACCGCCACGGGGCGGGGGATGTCTCCCAGGCCATCGCCCAGTATGTGAACGAGGCCATCGGCCTCAAGCTATGAGAGGGAAAACCCGCGGCGCGCCCGCCCCCTATGCGGGCGCGCCCTGCTTTAGAGGATAAGACGAGGTGACAGAACCTATGGCGAATACGCGGGAGGAGGCCAAGCTGGAGCAGTTCCGGCTGGCCATCCTCAAAAAGGCCCAGGCCCAGCGGGACCAGATTTTGGCGGAATCCCAGGCGGCCAAGGGCCAGGCCCTGCAGGCGGAGGAGGACCGGCTGCTGGAGAAGATCTTTTGCCGGATGCAGCAGGAGATCGCCGACCTGAAGACCGCCCATATCAAACAGCTCTCCCAGCAGGCCCAGGAGCAGAAGCGCCAGCTTTACGCCCAGCGGGAGGGGTACCTCTCCCAGCTGGTGGCGGAGGCAAAAGCCCAGCTGGCCCAGTTTGCCGCCGGGCCGGACTACGCCCCCTGGCTGCTGGCCCAGGTGGAGAAGCTGGCCGCCCGCTGCCCCTGGGAGGGCAGCACCCTGCGGGTGCGGCCCCAGGACCTGGGGCTGAAAGAGCAGATCCAGGCCCGCTTTGGCCGGGCGTGTGCGGTGGAGGGGGACAGCGCCCTCACCGGCGGGCCGGTTTTGGAGAACCGGGCCCACGGGGTGGTGGTGGACCTGTCGTTTGACGCCGCCCTGGCGGCCCAGCGGCAGCGGCTGTACCAGCTGCCCCAGCTGCGGCTGGAGGAACAGGGGGAGGTGACGCCGGATGAGCGGTAACCGGCTTGCGGTCCATTCCATCAACGGCCCGGTGGTCACCCTGCAGGGGCCCAGCGGCCTGCAGATGCAGGAGCGGGTGTATGTGGGGGAAAAGCGGCTCACCGGCGAGGTGATCAGCGTCTCCCAGGAGCAGACCACCATCCAGGTGTATGAGGGCACCACCGGCATGCGCACCGGCGAGCCGGTGGAGGGCACCGGCGGCCCCCTGTGCGCCCTGTTGGGCCCCGGCATCCTCACCAACATCTTCGACGGCATCCAGCGCCCCCTGGGGGAGATCGCCAAGGATTCCGGCGCCTTCCTCCCCGCGGGCAGCCAGGTGGCCAACCTGGACCTGGAGCGCCGCTGGCAGGTGACCCTGGCGGTCAAGCCGGGGGATAGGGTGGCCGGCGGCCAGGTGTTCGCCACCTGCCCGGAGACGGCGGTGGTGGAGCACCGGGCGATGGTGCCCCCGGGGCTCAGCGGCCAGATTGTCTCGGTGCAGCCGGACGGGGACTACCGGATCCAGGACACGCTGGCGGTGCTGCGGGACAGCCAGGGGCGGGAGCACCCCCTCACCCTCTGCCAGCAGTGGCCGATCCGGGTGCCCCGGCCGGTGGCCGGGCGGCTGCCCATCTGCCGGCCGCTGGTCACCGGCCAGCGGGTGATCGACACCCTCTTCCCCATCGCCAAGGGGGGCACCGCCGCCATCCCCGGGGGGTTCGGCACCGGCAAGACGATGACCCAGCACCAGCTGGCCAAGTGGTCGGATGCGGATATCATCGTCTATATCGGCTGCGGCGAGCGGGGCAACGAGATGACCCAGGTGCTCCAGGAGTTTGGGGAGCTGACCGACCCCAAGACCGGCCGGAGCCTCATGGAGCGGACGGTGCTGATCGCCAACACCTCCAACATGCCGGTGGCCGCCCGGGAGGCCTCCATCTACACCGGGGTCACCCTGGCGGAGTACTACCGGGATATGGGGTACCACATCGCCATCATGGCCGACTCCACCTCCCGGTGGGCGGAGGCGCTGCGGGAGATCTCCGGCCGGCTGGAGGAGATGCCGGCGGAGGAGGGGTTCCCCGCCTACCTGCCCAGCCGGATCTCCGCCTTCTACGAGCGGGCGGGGTATATGCAGACCCTCTCGGGCAGGGAGGGGTCGGTGACCATCATCGGGGCGGTCTCCCCCCAGGGGGCGGATTTCTCCGAGCCGGTGACCCAGAACACCAAGCGGTTTGTCCGGTGCTTCTGGGCGCTGGATAAGTCGCTGGCCTATGCCCGCCACTACCCGGCCATCAACTGGAACACCAGCTACAGCGAATACCTGGACGACCTGGCCCCCTGGTACCGGCAGCAGATCTCCCCCGACTTTATGGCCAGCCGCCAGCGGGTCTCCAACCTGCTGCAGGAGGAGAACAAGCTGATGGAGATCGTCCGGCTGATCGGCTCGGATGTGCTGCCGGACGACCAGAAATTGGTGCTGGAGGCCGCCCGGATCATCCGGGTGGGGCTGCTGCAGCAGAACGCCTACCACCGGGACGACACCTATGTGCCCCTGCCCAAGCAGTACCGGATGATGGAGGTGATCCTGGCCTTCTACGACCGGGCCCGGCGGCTGGTGGCCCAGGGGGTGCCCCTCTCGGAGATTTTGGAGACGGGGCTGAGCGAGCGGATCATCAAGATCAAGTACGAGGTGCCCAACGACCGGCTGGAGCTGTTGGATGGGTACCTGCAGGAGATCCAGGAGAAGCTGGCCGCCCTGGAGCGGCAGCCGTAAAGGAAGGGGGTTTTTTAGATGCTACAGCTGATCGGCTTACATGAGATCAACGGCCCCCTGGCGGTGCTGGACCAGGTGCCCCAGGCCTCCTTTGAGGAGATGGTGGAGCTCAAATTGGATACCGGGGAGACCCGGTATGGGCGGATTGTCCAGATGGAGGGGGACCGGGCGGTGATCCAGGTGTTCGAGGGCACCCGGGGGATGTCGCTGGAGAACACCCGCACCACCCTATTGGGCCACCCCATGGAGATCCCCCTCTCCCCGGAGATTTTGGGCCGGACGTTTTCCGGCTCCGGCCAGCCCATTGATGGGCTGGGGCCGGTATTTGCCGCCCAGTCGGCGGATATCAACGGCCAGCCCATGAACCCGGTGCGCCGGGTGTATCCCCGCAACTATATCAACACCGGCATCTCCTCCATCGATGGGCTGGCCACCCTGATCCGGGGGCAGAAGCTGCCCATCTTTTCGGGCAGCGGCATGAGCCACAACAAGGTGGCGGTGCAGATTGCCCGCCAGGCCAAACTCACCGGCCCGGATGCGGACAACTTTGTGATCGTCTTTGCAGCCATGGGGGTGACCAACGATGTGGCCGGGTATTTCCGCCGCTCGTTTGAGGAGAGCGGGGTGATGGAGAAGGTGGTCATGTACCAAAACCTCTCCAACGACCCGATTATCGAGCGGATTTTGACCCCCCGGTGCGCCCTCACCGCCGCGGAGTACCTGGCGTTTACGCTGGGGATGCATGTGCTGGTGATTATGACCGATATCACCTCCTACTGCGAGGCGCTGCGGGAGTTCAGCTCCTCCAAGGGGGAGATCCCCGGGCGCAAGGGGTTCCCCGGCTACCTCTACTCCGACCTGGCCAGCCTGTATGAGCGGGCGGGGATCATCGAGGGGTGCCCCGGGTCGGTGACCCAGATGCCCATCCTCACCATGCCCAACGACGATATCACCCACCCGGTGCCCGATTTGACCGGGTATATCACCGAGGGGCAGATTGTATTGGACCGGGGGCTGGACCAGAAGGGGATCTATCCCCCGGTGTCGGTGCTGCCCAGCCTCTCCCGGCTGATGAAGGACGGCATTGGCCAGGGGTACACCCGGGCGGACCATGCCGACTGCTCCAACCAGCTGTTTGCCGCCTGCGCCAAGGTGCAGGATGCCCGGGCGCTGGCCTCGGTGATCGGCGAGGAGGAGCTGGGGGAGACGGATAAAAAATACCTGTTCTTTGGGCGGATGTTTGAGGAGCAGTTCCTCTCCCAGCGGCCCAATGAGGACCGGACGATCGAGGAGACGCTGGACCTGGGGTGGGCGCTCCTGTCCCTGCTGCCCCGGGAGGAGCTGGACCGGGTGGACGACAAGGTATTGGAGAAGTTCTATCGACCGCAGGCCGCCGCCCAGCGGTTCCATGACTGAGAGGGGGCGGCAGGATGGATAGCCAGAGGAACATCACCCCCACCAAGGGCAGCTTAATGGCGCTGCAGAAGTCGCTGGAGCTGTCCACCCTGGGGTATGACCTGATGGACCGCAAGCGCAACATCCTGATCCGGGAGCTGATGGAGCTGGTGGACAAGGCCAAGGCCCTGCGGGGGCAGATTGGGCAGGCCTATGGGCGGGCATATACCGCCCTGCAGGAGGCGATTGCCACCCTGGGGCTGGAGCGGGTGCTCCAGGCCGCCCGGGCGGTGGAGGTGGAGGATGGGCTGACCATCCAATACCGCAGCGTCATGGGGGTGGAGCTGCCCACCGTAAAGCTGGAGCCCACCCCCGCCCGGCTGGGCTACGGGGTGGAGAGCAGCAACTCCCGGCTGGATGAGGCATACCTCTGCTTTTGGCAGGTAAAACAGCTGACCGCCACCCTGGCGGAGGTGGAGACCAGTGTGCAGCGGCTGGCGGTGGCCATCCGCAAGACCCAGCGCCGGGCCAACGCGCTGGAGCATGTGGTGATCCCCCGGGACCAGGAGGCGATCCGGTTTATTTCGGACGCTTTGGAGGAGAAGGAACGGGAGGAATTTTCCCGGATGAAGGTGATTAAGGCACTAAAAAATGCCGGGGCGCTGTGAGCACCCCGGGGCGAGGAGGGTTTTGGATGGCCAGGCCGCGGATCAAAATCGAACTCATCGACCGGAAGGGGCCCCACGGGTGCCACCGGGGGCACCGGGTGGGGGACTGCTTTGACTTTGACACCCAGCGGGGGCAGCTATGCCCCATGGCGATGCATGTGGCGTTCCCCTACATCGACATTTTGCGGTATGGGGGCGCCCTGCCCGGCCAGCCCGCCGGGACGGCGGTCTTCTGCTGCCCGGACGTGGATGTGATCAACGTCTTTCGGGTCTCGGTGGAGGGCGAGGCAGGCCCCGCTGCCACTCGCGCCCGTTAGGTTGGCCTTCGCGGCGGCGCTGCCGCCCGCGGGGCTTCGTAAGCAAAGTTTTCGCCCGCCTTTTTCAAAAGGCGGCAGGATTCCAAAGGGCGGCGCCCTTTGGCCGCCATCCGCAGATGGCGGAATTCTCTATACTTCAGGCGTATTTGGGGGTTTGGGGGCCTTTACAAGAGAAAGGCC
>DXES01000157.1 GCA_019114825.1 Candidatus Anaerotruncus excrementipullorum | reverse complement strand
CGTTGTCGTACCAGGAAACAACCTTCACGAAGGTGTCGGTCAGCGCGATGCCGGCCTTCTCGTCGAAGATGGAGGTGTGGGGGTCGCCGATGAAGTCGGAGGAGACCACATCCTCATTGGTGTAGCCCAGGATGCCCTTCAGGTTGGTCTCGGAGGCCTTCTTGATGGCGGCGCAGATCTCCGCGTAGGTGGCGGGTTTGGCCAGGTTGACGGTCAGGTCCACCACCGAGACGTCCAGGGTGGGCACCCGGAAGGACATGCCGGTGAGCTTGCCGTTCAGGGTGGGGATCACCTTGCCCACCGCCTTGGCGGCGCCGGTGGAGGAGGGGATGATGTTGCCGGCAGCGGCGCGGCCACCCCGCCAATCCTTCTTGGAGGGGCCGTCCACCGTCTTCTGGGTGCCGGTGGTGGAGTGGACGGTGGTCATCAGGCCGTCCACGATGCCGAACTCATCGTTGATGACTTTGGCCAGGGGGGCCAGGCAGTTGGTGGTGCAGGAGGCATTGGAGACGATGTCCATCTCCTTGGTGTAGGTCTCCTCGTTGACGCCCATGACAAACATGGGGGCATCCTTGGAGGGGGCGGAGATGATCACCTTTTTGGCGCCGGCCTGCAGGTGGGCCTGGGCCTTCTCCATGGTGGTGAACACGCCGGTGGACTCCACCACATACTCGGCGCCGCAGGCGGACCAGGGGATGTTGGCGGGATCCTTTTCGGCGTAGAACTTCACAGCCTTGCCGTTGACCACGATGGCGTCGTCGGTGAAGCTCACCTCGCCGTCATAGCGGCCGTGGACGGTATCGTAACGGAGCATATAGGCGCAGTAGTCGGGGGTCATGAACGGGTCGTTGATGCCAACGAACTCGATCTCCGGGTTATCCAGCCCGGCGCGGAAGACCAGGCGGCCGATGCGGCCGAAGCCATTGATGCCAACTTTGATTGCCATAGTGAAAACCTCCTACCAAAATTGATCGGTCTGGATCGGGGAACGGGTACCACTTTATAACACCTACTACTATACCATAAAATCCCCGCCGGGCAAGGTGTCTGATATTTTTTTGTCAGCTTATACCGCATTTTCTTTGTTTTTCCCAAGTTAGGCGGGAATTCTCCACCAGTTTTGTATGAAAAACGCCCAACGCCCTTGCGGACCTCCCCTTTCCCCGCTATAATGGTGGTAGGATGCGCCTGTCGAATTTTGTATATTTCGGGCGGGTGCATATTCCCCGGCCGCCGGCAAACAACTAAGACCACCCGCTTTTGGATGGGAGGGATCCTTTTGAACCAAAAAAACGGCGGCTCCTTTTTGGAGCAGCTGTGCCAGCTCTACCAGCGCTCCCAGCTCCCGGCGGCCTTTTTGGACGCCAGCTTTACCGTCCTCTGGGCCAGCGACAGCATTTTGGAGCTGCTGCCCGGGCTGCAGCGGCCCGCCGGCGCCCTGGAGCTGCTGGAGGGCCGCGACCCGGCGGCCATCCGGCAGGAGATCGCCAGCCAGGGGCACTTTGTCTCCCGGGACCCCTCCCTGCTCTTCTCCGGCCGTGGGGTCACCCTCTGCCTGGCGGGGCGGGACAGCCGGGGGCCGGTCTACCTGCTCCAGCCCGCCGGGGAGACCGAGGACTCCTCCCCCCGCCACATCCGCCAGCCCCAGGGATCCGACCGGGCGATGGGGGCCTTCAACAGCCGGTTTCGGGAGGCGCTCTCCCAGATCTTCCTGGCGCTGGACCAGCTGCGGGAGCCGCCCCCCGGCGGCAGCCCGGACGACGCCCCCCTGGGGCAGCTCAACCGCCAGGCCTACCAGCTGCTGCGCCAGGTGCTGCTGATCACCACCTACTCCGAATCTGCCTACACCCGCCCCATGGTCCAGGCCGCCCCCGGCACCGCCTTGGACCTGTTCGGCGCCCTGCGCCAGCTGTGCGCCAGCTGCGGCGACCTGCTGGAGGAGTCCGGCATCCCCCTGGACTGGGAGATCCCCAAGGGGCGGTTCCCGGTCCTCTGCCACCGGCGGGAGCTGGAGATGATCTTTTTGAACCTGGTGGCCAACTCCTGCCGGTTCACCCGGCCGGAAAACGGCCTGCTGGTGCGGGCCCGCGCCTGGGGCAGCTGCGGCATGGTCACCGTCTCCGACCGGGGCCGGGGGATCCCCGCCCATGTGCAGCCCCTGGTGTTCCAGCCCTACTACTCCTACTGCCCGGCGCGGGGGCCGTTCGGGGGGCTGGGGCTGGGGCTCAGCTGCGTCAAGGGGCTGGCCACCGCCCTGGGGGGCACGGTGGCCCTCACCTCCCGGGAGGGGGAGGGTACCTCGGTCACCTTTACGCTGCCCTGCGCCCCCCACCGCCTGCCCCTGGCCCTGGAGGCCACCGCCCGGGAGTACCTGGCCGACCGGTTCTCCCCGGTGCGGGTGCTTTTGTGCGACAGCATCCCCCCGCCGGAATGAAAGAACCCCAAAACTGGGAAATAGAGGGAATTTCTCCGCCAAATCCGGCAAAAAATGCCCCTTTGGCGGGAAATTCTTGCCGTTTGTCAAGAGTAAATGCTAAAAAAGTCTAAAAAATTTTTCAGCGGGCCAGAATGAGGGCCAGCTCCTCCCGGAAAAGCTGCTCGGAGCACAGAAAACCGAACATTTTGCGGGGGTAGCTGTTGAG
>DXES01000156.1 GCA_019114825.1 Candidatus Anaerotruncus excrementipullorum | reverse complement strand
TCTTGTAAAGGCCCCCAAACCCCCAAATACGCCTGAAGGATAGAGAATTCCGCCATCTGCGGATGGCGGCCAAAGGCGCTGCCTTTGGAATCCGCCACCTTTTGAAAAAGGTGGACGAAAACTTTACTTGGGCAGCCGTGCAGCGGGCGAAAACTTTACCTATGCAGCCGTGCGGCAGCGCAGGCAAAGCCGCCCCTTCCCCTGGCGCTTGGCCTCGTAGAGCGCCCGGTCGGTTTCTTCATATAGCCGCTCATATTCCTCCGGCTCCGCAATCCGGCAGCCGCCAACACTGCATCCAGCCCCCACCAGCTTCCCATGCCAGGTGATCCCCGCCACCGAATGGATCAGCCGGTGGGCCGCCTGCTCCAGCTGCTCCTCCTCCATCCCCACCACCAAAACCGCAAATTCATCCCCGCCAATCCGGCCCACCCCCGCCGCATCCGCAAAGATGGTGGACAGCCGCAGCGCCACCTCCTTCAGTACAAAATCCCCGCAGGGGTGGCCATAGCTGTCATTGACCGCCTTGAAGTTGTCCAGATCCACAATCAATAGGGTGACCGGCCTCTCCGCCCCCGCCTGCCCCAGCTGCGGCTGTACGCCCTGTTGGAAGGTCTGTTGGTTCAAAAGTCCAGTCAGCGGGTCCCGCTGGGCCAAAACCTGTAACCGCCGGTTCATCCGCCCGATCTCCTCCCGCTGCCCGGCAAATACCACTGCATGGCGGAAGCTGGTCAGGGAGAGGGCCAGAGCCACAATGGCGGTGAAGGTCAAATTCAACCGCGTCCCCGGGGAGATCCGCCCCCCGGCAAACCCCATAAACAGGATATAGGCGGAGAGATGGGCCAGGGCGGCATAGGGCGGGGGCATCTGAATAAATACCGCCAACCCCAATACCGCGGTAAAATAGATGCTGACCTCCGACTCCGGGTCCCGCCAGAGGTCATAGATATTCACTGCCGCATGCCACAGCAGAAAGAATACCACCGCCCCATATTGGAGCAAAAACCGGGCCTTCGCCGGGCGCCGGCGCAGCCAATGGGCTAGGCATAGATAGAGGGCGGCGGATAAAAATAGGGCACAGTACATGCCGAAGTAGATCCGGTTGTTCCAAGTGCCCAACCCGGAGGCCGACCAAAACAACACCCGGGCCATATTATAGAGCTCCATCCCAAAGATCATCCCGCAGATCACCCACAGGGATACCCGGTTCTTTTGAACCGCATCCTCCCAAACGGTTGTACGCAGTTCCTGGGGGACCTGGAAAAAAGCTGCCAGCTGTTTACCCATCCTACCCTCCCCTTTCTCCGCAAAAGGATTTTCCGGTCCCTCTATTATACCATATTGGACAGAAAATGCAATCACTGCCAGTGGAATGTGTGAAATTGTATCAATTTTGCGCAAAATTGGCAGGGGTTGGGGGGGTGTTTTCCTGCCAGGAGAAGGACGCCGCCAAATTTTCCGGGTCCTCCCCAGGCGTCCAGATCCGGCTATCCAAGCTGGCTTGGAGCTGGATCTGGGCCAATCCCCGTTGGGAACGGCTTTCCAGCCGTTCCAGGCTGCTGCCCCAACGCCGCCAGCGGTAGTATTCCACATCCCAGGCGGTCCCCTTTGCCGAGTGGACCGCATAGTCCACCGCAATGAGATATCCCCCCTCCTGCTCCAGCCAGTGGACGCCCAACAGCTGGAATCCCCCATCCGCCCCTGGGGGCTGGGCGGCTTGACGGGTTTGGGTAACCGCCTGTTCCACAGCCCCCTCCAGCCGGGCGGGACGCAGCATCCAACAGGCGCCCAGCAAAACCGCCAATAGCGCCAACACCCCCAGGGCCGCCAGCCGCAGATGGCGGAACGCCCTATCCTTCAGGCGTATTTGGGGGGTTTGGGGGCCTTTACAAGCGAAAGGCCCCCAAGACCCCTCCTTTTTGCGCCCAGCTAGGCGGTGGGGGCCTCCCCGATGGGGAGGTGGCGCGCAGCGCCAGAGGGGGCCCTAGCTATCTGTTTACCGGCTCCCTCCGTAGGAATCCCCTGTTAACAGCATCGGACTGGAGGGGATTAAAATTCCCTGCGGGGGGAGCTAAGGTTGACCCCTCTCCCTACCCTCCCCCAGAGGGGGAGGCTTTTGTAACTTGGGGGCAGCTGCCCTCTTTTCTTAGGCTCCCCTTTTAGGGAGAGGCTTTGGCAGCGCCGGAAGGTGCCGCTTTCTGCGGAGGGAACCGGAAAATTCCAAGAGGAAGAAACTTGAAAGGGATCCCACAGGGCCGCCGCAGGCGGTCAAACCCCTTTTACCCCCGGTGCAGGCGGCCGTCTTTGAAGAAATACGCCACGCCCCCCAGGCGGGTGCGGTAGGTATTGTCCAGCCCCTCCTTCTGCAAAATCCGGGTGGGGGCGCAGACCGCCACCGAATTGGCGGGCATATCCTCGTATACCACCGCGTTGGCGCCGATCCGGCAGTTGTCCCCCACCGTGATGCCGCCAATGATCTTCGCCCCGGCGCCGATGTAGACGTTGTTGCCAATATGGGGGCTGCCCGGGCATTTGCTCCCCGGCAGGTTGTTGTTGCCGATCGTCACCTGCTGGAAGATCACCACATCCTTCCCCAGCTTGGCCTCATTGGAGATAAAAATCCCCTGGATGCCGTGGGGCAGGCAGGGGATGCCCGCCAGCTCGCTCTCCAACCCCACAAAGCTGCCCCGGCGCATGAAAAAATGCCCATAGGTGAGCACCATCAATTTATTGGGGTGGGCGCTCTGCTGCAAATGCCTCTTCAATCCCCAGATCGACCCATACCGCAGCAGGGCGTAGAAGGTCAAAAACGGCCGCAGCAGGCCAAAAATCATGTCCTTTAGCATCAAAATTCCCTCCGTTTTTTCATAAAAGTGGGAAAAGGCGGCCCGCATGGGGCCGCCTTTCGGTTTTTTTGGCTACGAAATCTTCTTGGCCATCACCACAAACCGCTGGTTGTCCCCCGCGCCCAACACCCGGGTACAGGTGGAGAGGGTGATGATCTGGTCGCTGGAGCTCACCGGCACATTCAGGTTGTGGATATCCAGCGCCTTCGCCCGGTTGATGATGGAATCCACCACCGACCCATCGCAGTAGACATATACAAAGCTCAGGTCGGTATAGAACACCGAGAACACCTGATAGAGGTGGTCGCCGCCGGGGGTGGTGATGCGGATATAGGGGTTCTGGGCGGTGAAGCTGGCGTCGTCGTAGGCGGCCAGCTGGGCAAACATCACATCCCCCGGGTTGCCAATCCGCACCGGCCGCCAGCAGTTGGTCCAGTTGTGGCCGTAGATCACCGCGTTGCGGCTGGTGATCTCGCCGGTGGAGTCAAACTTTACATCGGTGTCAAACCAGATGACCCCGTTGCGGCTGGCCTCCTTGTAGTAGCCCAGGTGGGTGTAGTAGTCGGTATAGGGGCCGATCACCACCGGGTAGCTGATGTTGGTATTGGGGATGGTGATCCACGCCCGCACATCCGGGTTCACCGCCTGCCAGCCGGCGATATCCCCCGCCGCCGGCGGGATAAACACGGTGCCGCTGCTGTAATAGTCCTCCACCCGCTCCTGGAGCACCTGGCGCAGCTGGTCGTTGCTCAGCTGGGGCACCCGCTCAAATTCCGGCTCCTCCGGCTCAGATTCTTCCGGCTGGGACGCCTCCGGTTCGGACTCCTCCGGCTGGGAGGTCTCCGGTTCGGACTCTTCCGGCTCGGACGCCTCCAGCTCAGGTTCCTCCGGCTGGGACGCTTCTGGCTGGGAGGCCTCCGGCTGGGGTTCCGGCTCCTCCGGCTGGGAGGCCGCCTGGCTGCTGGAGGGGACATGCCGCTCCTCCAGCGAGGAGGAGCCGATGGCCGCCGCCAACCCGCAGCTGCACCCCACCAGGGCAACCACCACCACCAGCAGCACCACCGGATGGCGCAAAAAGCCGGGGATCGCCCGGTTGTGGGTGTACCAATCGGTCAGGTCCCGCGTTGCGGCCCGGACGCCCACGCAGAAATAAAAGACACCCCGCAAGAATTTTTTCAGCAGATTCATAGACAGCTCTCAATCCCTCTCCAATTTGGAATCTAATTTAAAATTATAGCACAGCAAACCGCAAATGTGGAGGGGAAATCCCGCATTTTCCGGGATTTTTTTCTGTTTGCGGGAAAAAAATCGCCCCTCTGCCTGTATTTTCCAGGCAGAGGGGTGAAAAATGGCGTTTTCCGGCCTATTCCGCCGGTTGGGGAGCGGATGCCGCCCCCTCCAGGGACTGCTGGTCCGCCTCCCCCGCCTCACCGGCGGGCTGGGGCTCCGGCTCCGGCTGGGGCTGGGGCTCCTCCGGCTGGGAGGAGCTGGGCTGTGGCTGGGACTCCTCCGGCTCCGGTTCCGGCTGGGAGGAGCTGGACTGCTCCCCTGAGGAGCTGGGCTGCTCCTGGGAGGAACTGGGCTGCTCCTCCGAGGAGCTGGGCTGCGGCCGGGAGGAACTGGACTGCTCCTGAGAGGAGCTGGGCTGCTCCTCCGAAGAGCTAGGCTCCGGCTGAGAGGAGCTGGACGCTTCCTCCGAGGAGCTGGGCTGCTCCTCCTCCAGCTCCTGGGCGGCCTGCTGGGCCCAACCGGCAAACGCCTGGGCGTCCTCCAGGTAGCCCTGGGCCTCATAGACCGCCTCCTCGGCAGCCTCCCAGGCGGCCTCCGCCTCCTGGGTGGGGTGCTGGTCGTAGAGGGCTTCTATCCGGTCCAGCAGGTCCAGCGCCCGGTCGTAGGCGTCCTGGGCGTCCTGGGCGGCGTCATAGGCGCCGTCCGCCGCCTGCCAGGCCCGGCGGGCGCTGGAGGCCTCCCGGGCCTCCTGCTCGTACTCCTCCGCCTCGTCCCGGGCCTGCCGGGCCTCCTCCATCGCCCCCAGCACCGCCGCCCGCAGCTGGGCGGCCTGCCCGCTGTCCCCGGCGGTGCTGCCGGTGGAGGCCTCCCCGCTGGCGGCGGGCAGGCTGGAGACCGGCTGGTAGGAGCTGGCGGTGAGGGCGCTGGAGGTGTTCTCCGGGGTCATGGCGATGGTGCCGTGGGACTCCTGGTCGGCCTGCTGCTCCAGCTGGGCGGTGTTGCCGCCGGTAAAGCCGGGGGGCAGCTTCACATTTGCATTCACCCCGTAGGTGATGTCGCTGCCGTCGTTGGCCTCCCCCTCCCGCACCCGGCGGCCCACCACCACCGTGCGCACATGGGCGTCGTCCGACACCGGCCCGAACTCATAGGAGCAGGTGGAGAGGGTGACAAACTTGTCCCCCGGCTGGATGTCGATGTTGGAGGTGTAGTAGGAGCGGGCGGTGATCTCCGACACAAAGGTGTCGAAGTCCGCCTGGTTGGAGAGATCCAGATAGGTGTTGTAGAAGAAGATCTCCCCATACGCCTCCTTGGCGTTGGTGATGAACACCGAGACGATCTTGTAGTCGTTGTCCCGGTAGACGTCGTCAAAGCTGATGATGGGGTGTTCCCGCAGGTATTCGATGCCCACCTGGGGGTTGGCGAAATCCCGGGTGCCGGAGGCCCCCTTGTAGTTCATCAGCTCCCCGAACATCTTGCCGTCGGTCATGTTGTGGGCATAGATGACGTAGTTGTCGTCCTGGGGGTCCATGTGGTTGGCGGCCTCCAGCCAGGGGGTGCCGTACTTGCTGTCCTGGCGGTTGAAATCCCGGCGCAGGTAATATTCGTTGTCCTGGTAGTGGACCACCGGGTAGTTCACCTGGGTGCCGTCGATGGACAGCCACCCGGCCACATCCGAATTCGCCTCGTAGAGGCTGGCGAACTTGGCCTGGTAGCCCTCGGGATAGCCGTCCGGCACCTCCACCGGGGTGTCCGGGTCCAGGCCGGCGGCGGTGTTGTACATCTCCCGCAGCTCCTCCTCCAGGCCGGTCTGCCGCTGCTGCTGCAGCTGGTAGTTCACCAGGTACCCCGCCGAGGCCCCAAACACGCACAGCGCCACCAAAAGCACCAGCTTCCGGGCGACCTCCCCCACCGGGTCCCCCCTCCAGGGGAAGATCTTCGCCAAAAACGGCCGCTTGTTCTTGGGGCCGTGGAGGGGCTCGCCGCCCCCCGCCGGGGGCTGGGGCAGGGCGTCCCCCGGGTCCGCCTTGCCGGCCAGGGCGGCCTCCAACGCCACGCCGCCGGGCAGCGGCTGGGGGGAGGCGGCATATTGGCGCACCAGCGCCAGCGCCGACAGGGCGGCGGCCAGCTGCTGGGCCTGGGGCGGGTCCTTTTTGGACAGGGAGAGCTCCCGCACCCACACCTGCCGGCCGTCATACAGGGCGATCAGCGCCCGGCCGGTGGGTTTGCCCCCCTCCCGGCCCCCCAGGGCGCCGGTCACCGCCAGGCCCAGATCGCTCTCCCCCCGGTCCCGGGCGCCGGCGGCCATAGCGGCCGCCACCGGGGCGCTCACCTCCCCCTGCTTTTTCAGCAGCTTCTCCGGCACCCGCAGGACGTCCCGCTTGAGGGCGGCGGTGCCCGCCGAAACCGAGAACCGCACCCACTCCCCCGCCTGGGGCAACCGCTCCAACAGGGCGGCGGTGCAGCCGTCCAGCCCCCCCTCGGCCAGCGAGAGGGTGAGCCCCCGCTTTTCCAGGGCTGCCAGCGCCGCCCCCGCCAGCCCCTCCCGCTGGTCCAGGCCATAGGCGGCCGGGCCCAGCCGGCGGCGGATCTCCTGGACCACCGGGGCGCACAGGTGGGCCGCCTCCTGCTGGGTGGCGGCTTTGGCGGCCACCCGCACGGTAAATTCCCCCCGGGCGGCGGCCAGCTCCACCGTGGGGTTCTGGGCAGCGAGCATGCTGCCCAGCCGCTCCCGCAGCTGGGCCTGCCCCAGGCCAAAGACGTTCACCGTGCGGCTGGCAGCCCCCGCCCCGGCGAATTTGGCCAGGTAGGGGATGACGCTGCGCTGGAGGATGGGCAAAAACTCCCGGGGGTCATCCGGGAGCATGAGGATGAACTGGTTGCCCGCCGCCAGCCCACAGCCGGGGGTGATCCCCCGCACGCCGGGGAACACCACCGACCGCTCGGGCAGCATGGCCAGCCGGGCGATCTGCTGGGGCATCTGGCGGCCCGCCCGCTGGTAGGCCGCCTTGATCCGGGCCAGGCTCTCCTGGTGGAGCACCAGCTGGCGGCCCAGCCCCTGGCAGACGGTCTCTTTGGTGATGCCGTCCGCCCCGGCGCCCAGGCCCCCCAGCAGCAGCACCACCTGGCTGCGCTTTAGGGCGCGGGCCACCGCCTCCCGCAGGCGCTGGGGGTCAGCGCCCACCGAAGTCTGGCTCTGGAGCACCACGCCGCAGCCCGCCAGCTCCTGGGCGGCGGCGCGGGCGGCCTGGGAGAGGGCCTCCGGGCTGGCCAGGGCCGCCCCCACGCCTATGATTTCGGCGTTCAAACGCCATTCCTCCTTCCAAAGGCTCCCCGCCGGGCTTTTTTAGCCCAGCGAGACATATTCCGTCCCCGCCAGGGCCGCCTCCAAAAGCGGGGCGGCGTCCAGCCGGGCCTCCGCCGCCAGCACCGCCTCCAGCTTCGGTTTGGTCTTGGGGTGGCGGGGGGTAAAGACGGTGCAGCAGTCCTCGTAGGGCAGAATGGAGGTCTCGAACGTGTCGATCCTATTGGCGATCTTCACGATCTCCTCCTTATCCATGCCGATCACCGGCCGCAGCACCGGCAGCTGGGTGGCCACATCGGTGCAGGCCAGGGCCCACAGGGTCTGGCTGGCCACCTGGGCCACGCTCTCCCCGGTGATCAGGGCGTGGCAGTCGCATTTTAAGGCGATTTTTTCCGCCAGCTGCATCATCATCCGGCGCATGATAATGGTGAACAGCTCCTCGGGGCAGCCGTCCCGGATGGCCAGCTGCAGCTGGGTGAAGGGCACCACCGCCAAACGCACCCGCCCGCAGTAGGGGACCAGCTTGCGGCAGAGGGTTTTCACCTTCTCCAGGGCGTGTTCACTGGTATAGGGAGGGCTCACAAAGTGGACCGCGAACACC
>DXES01000155.1 GCA_019114825.1 Candidatus Anaerotruncus excrementipullorum | reverse complement strand
GCTGGGCTCCTCCTGCGACTGGGAGCGGGAGCGGTTTACCCTGGACGAGGGGTGCAGCCGCGCTGTGCGGGAGGTGTTCGTCAGCCTCTATGAGAAGGGGCTGATCTACCGGGGGGAGCGGATTGTCAACTGGTGCCCCCACTGCCTGTCCACCATTTCGGACATCGAGGTGGAGTATGCCGAGCGGGACGGCTTCTTCTGGCATATCAACTACCCCATCGTGGGCTCGGACGAGGTGCTGGAGATCGCCACCACCCGGCCGGAGACCATGTTGGGGGATACCGCTGTGGCGGTCCACCCCCAGGACAAGCGCTACCAGCACCTAATCGGCAAAAAGGTGCTCCTGCCCCTGGTTGGCCGGGAGATCCCCATCATCGCCGACGAGTATGTGGAGATGGACTTCGGCACCGGCGTGGTGAAGATCACCCCCGCCCACGACCCCAACGACTTCGAGGTGGGCCTGCGCCACAACCTGCCGGTGATCAACGTGATGAATGCCGACGCCACCATCAACGAAAACGGCGGCCGCTACTGCGGCATGACCCGGGAGGCCTGCCGCAAGGCGATCGTGGCCGACCTGGAGGCGGGCGGCTATCTGAAATACACCGAGCCCTATAAGCACAATGTGGGCAGCTGCTACCGCTGCGGCACCATCATCGAGCCCCGGGTCTCTAAGCAGTGGTTTGTAAAGATGGAGCCCCTGGCCAAGCCGGCGGTGGAGGCGGTGCGGGACGGCCGCACCAAGTTCGTGCCCGAGCGGTTCGAGAAGATCTACTTCAACTGGATGGAGAACATCAAGGACTGGTGCATCTCCCGCCAGCTCTGGTGGGGCCACCGGATCCCCGCCTGGTACTGCGCCGACTGTGGGGAGCTGATCGTCTCCCGCCAGGACCCCGACCGCTGCCCCCACTGCGGCGGGACCCACCTGGAGCAGGACCCGGACACCCTGGACACCTGGTTCAGCTCCGCCCTCTGGCCGTTTTCCACCCTGGGCTGGCCGGACCAGACCCCAGAGCTCAAAAAGTTCTACCCCACCGACACGCTGGTCACCGGCTATGACATCATCTTCTTCTGGGTGGCCCGGATGATCTTTTCCGGCCTGGAGCAGATGGGGGAGGTGCCGTTCAAGACGGTGCTGATCCACGGCCTGGTGCGGGATGCCCAGGGCCGCAAGATGAGCAAATCCCTGGGCAACGGCATCGACCCGCTGCAGATCATCGGCCAGTATGGCGCCGACGCCCTGCGGTTTACCCTGGCCACCGGCAACGCCCCGGGCAACGATATGCGCTTCTCGGACGAGAAGGTGAACGCCTCCCGCAACTTTGCCAACAAGCTGTGGAACGCCAACCGCTTCCTGCTGATGAACCTGTCCGACCAGGTGGAGCAGGTGCAGCTGCCCGGGCAGCTGGCAGTGGAGGACCGGTGGGTGCTCAGCAAGTACAACACCCTGGTGCGGGAGGTCACCGAAAACCTGGAGAAGTTCGAGCTGGGCATGGCGGTGCAGAAGCTCTACGACTTCATCTGGGACATCCTCTGCGACTGGTATATCGAGCTGTGCAAGACCCGCCTCCAGGCGGGCGGGGAGACCTCCCTGGCCGCCCAGCAGGTGCTCTGCTATGTGATGGAGGGCACCCTGCGGCTGCTGCATCCGTTTATGCCGTTCATCACCGAGGAGATCTGGCAGGCCCTGCCCCACCAGGGGGAGAGCATCATGGTGGCCCCCTGGCCGGTCTACCGGGAGGAGCTGAACTTCGCCCAGGAGGAGGCCTCCTTTGAGAAGGTGATGCAGGCCATCCGCGCCATCCGCGCCCGCCGGGGGGAGATGAACGTCCCGCCCTCCCGCAAGGCCCGGGTGTATATCGCCACCGCCGAGCCGGAGACCTTCCGCCAGGGGGTGCCGTTCATCCAGCGGCTGGCCTTTGCCTCCCAGGTGGAGATCGGGGAGAGCTTCTCGGTGGAGGGCGCGGTTCAGGTGGTCACCGACGGCGCCCGCATCTCCATCCCCATGGAGGAGCTGGTGGACCTGGAGAAGGAGCGCGCCCGCCTCAATAAGGAGCTGGCCGCCTGTGAAAAGGAGATCGCCGCCCTGAGCGGCAAGCTGGCCAACGAGAAATTCGTCTCCAAAGCCCCCGCCAATGTGGTGGAGGCGGAGCGCCAGAAGCTGCAAAAGGCCCAGGAGCGCCTGGGCAAGATCCAGGAGAGCCTCAGCGCCCTGGGTTAAGTGGGAAAACCAGATTGCTGCAAGCGCGGCGGCCGCGGCCGCCGCGCTTTTCCTTAGGAGGGAACCTTTATGACCGAACAGGAGGCCATCCGCTATATCCATTCCTTCCAGCGGTTTAGCGCCCGCCCCACCTTGGAGCGCATCCGCCGGCTGCTGGCACTGCTGGGGAACCCCCAGGACCGGCTGCGGGTGGTGCATGTGGCAGGCACCAACGGCAAGGGGTCGGTCTGCGCCATGACCGCTGCCGCCCTGACCCAGGCGGGCTACCGCACCGGGCTGTTCCTCTCCCCCTATGTGCTGGAGTTCCGGGAGCGGATGCAGCTGGACGGCCGGATGATCCCGCCGGAGGAGCTGGCGGAGCAGGTGGAGCGGGTGCGCCCGCTGGCCCAGCAGGTGGAGGACCTGAACGAGTTTGAGCTGATCACCGCCATGGGGTACGATTGGTTCTGCCGCAAGGGGTGCGATGTGGCGGTGATCGAGACCGGGCTGGGGGGCGCCTTCGATGCCACCAATGCGGTGGCACACCCGCTGGTGTCGGTGATCACCTCCATCGGCCTGGACCACACCGCCGTCCTGGGGGACACGGTGGAGCAGATCGCCCGGGCCAAAGCGGGGATCATCAAGCCGGGGGCCCCGGTGGTCTGCGCCCCTGGCCAGCCGGACGGGGCGTTCGCGGTGCTCTTGGAGGCGGCCGCCCAGGCGGGGGTGCCGGTGCTCACCCCCTCCCTGGCGGCGGCAGAGGACCCGGCCTTCTCCCTGGAGGGCACCCGCTTTCACTACGATGGGCAGGCGCTTTTTATCGGGATGCCCGGCCGGTACCAGCTGGCCAACGCCCTCACCGCTTACACAGCCCTGGACTGCCTGCGTACCCGCCGGGGGTTTGACCGGCTGACGCCGGAGGCGGTGGCCCGGGGGCTGGCCCAGGCCCGGCTGCCCGCCCGGATGGAGGTGCTGCAGCGGGAACCGCTGGTGCTGTTGGACGGGGCCCACAACCCGCCGGGGGCCCAGGCCCTGGCCCAGGCGCTGTCTCTGGTGGGGGACCGGCCGGTCACCGCCGTTATGGGGGTGCTGGCGGACAAGGACAGCGGCGGGGTGCTGGAACAGCTGGCCCCCCACCTGCGCCGGGTGATCACCGTGACCCCGGATTCCCCCCGGGCGTTGCCCGCCCATGAGCTGGCTGCCCGGGCGGGGGCGCTGGGGCTGGATGCCTCCGCCGCCCACGGGGGGCGGGAGGCCCTGGACCTGGCGGTGGCGGTGGCCGCCCGGGAGGGGGGCGCGGTGCTGATCTGCGGGTCCCTCTATCTGGCCGCCCAGCTGCGCCGGCTATTTTTACAGCCGGAGGCCTAGTCCCCGGCGGTATTCGGCAACTTTTGCCGCAAAAAAGCCTTATCCTATGGATAGGGCTTTTTTTGTTGCGCAAAAGCACCGCAGGACCGGCCGCCTGCCGCTTTCGGCGGCGCGGCCAAAAGGGTAGGTGGGCCGGGACGGCCCGCATGCGCAAAACTTCATGGGCCCGGTGCCCTGGCACGCCCCGGGCCCATGAAGCTTGATGCCCATTTCGGAAAGGATGTAGAAGCGATGGCGGTACAGATCGAGGTAGCGGGGGAGTGGATGACCGCACGGCTGGTGGGGGAAATCGACCACCACGGCGCCCGGGAGCTGCGGGAGGCGATCGACAGCGCGGTGCTGGCCGGGCAGGTGCGGGAGCTGGAACTGGACTTCCGGGACGTGAGCTTTATGGACTCCTCGGGCATTGGCCTGGTGATGGGGCGGTACAAGCTCATGCAGGAGCTGGGCGGTCATCTGCGTCTGGTCAATGTGGCCGGGCATCTGAAAAAGGTGATGATCCTGGCGGGCTTGGACCGCCTGGCGGTGCTGGACAGGCCCGCCCCAGCCAAAAAGCAGCCGGAACAGACGGGGGAAGGGGGAGTGCAATGAAACCGGTCAATCGGATGAAGCTGCAATTTGAAGGCCGCTCGGTGAACGAGGGGTTCTCCCGGACGGCGGTGGCGGCCTTTTTGGCCCAGCTGGACCCCACAGTGGAGGAGGTCTCGGACGTAAAGACCGCCGTCAGCGAGGCGGTGACCAACTGCATCGTCCACGCCTACCGGGACACCCTGGGGACGGTGTACATAACCGCCGGGATTCTGCCGGACAACCGGGTGGTCATCCAGATTCGGGACCGGGGGTGCGGCATCCCCGATGTAAAGCAGGCCATGGAGCCCTTGTTCACCACCGCGCCGGAGGAGGAGCGGGCGGGGCTGGGCTTTGCCGTGATGGAGAGCCTGATGGACCGGGTGAGGGTGACCTCCCACCCGGGCAAAGGCACCTGTGTGACCCTCACCAAACGGATCCGGGGCAAGGAGGCGGGTGCTTGACGGTGGATTGCGCGGCTGCCCAGCGGGAGGAGCGGATCTCCCAAAACCTGGGGCTGGTGCATGCCTGCGCCCACCGGCTCAAGGGCCGGGGGATCGAATATGACGACCTGTTCCAGGCGGGGTGCATCGGCCTGTGCAAGGCGGCGGACGCCTTCGACAGCGGCCGGGGGGTGCGGTTTTCCACCTATGCGGTGCCGGTGATCCTGGGGGAGATGCGGCGTCTGTTCCGGGATGGGGGCGCGGTGAAGGTCTCCCGCAGCCTCAAGGAGCTGGCCCTGCGCCTAAACCGGGAGCGGGAGGCGCTGGCCGGCCGCCTGGGGCGGGACCCCACCGTGAGCGAGCTGGCGGCCCAGCTGGACCTGCCGGAGGAGCAGGTGGTGGAGGCGCTGTGCGCCGCCGCGCCGCCCCTCTCCCTCACCGGGAACCCGGAGGAGGGGAGTGCCCAGCTGGACCTGCCGGTGGATTCCCCGGAGGAGGCCCTCTCCGACCGGCTCTCCCTGCGGCAGCTGGTGGGGGAGCTCCCTCCGGCGGACCGGCAGCTGATCCTGCTGCGCTATTTCTCCGGCAAGACCCAGGTCCAGACCGCCCAGGCGCTGGGGATGACCCAGGTACAGGTCTCCCGCCGGGAGAAGAAGATTTTGACCGCTCTGCGCCAGGGGATGCTGGGCCCCTAAAAAAGGGCCGGCCGCCGGGAAATCCCGGCGGCCGG
>DXES01000154.1 GCA_019114825.1 Candidatus Anaerotruncus excrementipullorum | reverse complement strand
CTGCCTGGGCCGCCTTTGCGGTTGTCTTCAGCCGTAGAGGGGCAGCACATCCGCCGGGGCGATGCCCAGGGCGGGGGGCAGCGGCTGGGGCCGGGACCCCTTGGAGACCCGCCACCAGAGGGGGGGCTCCTCCGGGGCCTGGCCGGCATAGCGGAATTTGAAGATCCAGGCGAACGGCTCCTCAATCTCCTCCACAAACGCCACCGGGAAGGCGTTTTCGGCGATGTTACCGCCGAAGTAGTGGGCCCGGATGGCCACCGCCGTCAGCCCCTCCTCCACCGGCTGGGCGCAGGTGAGGCGCACCCCCCAGCCGGGCGCCTCGATCAGGTGTTCCCCGGCCTTCCGGGCGGGGGTGATGTTCTTGCAGCCGGTGAGCACCGCCGCCGCCCGGGTGCCCGGCTGGGCAAACACCGCCCGGGTATCCCGGCAGGCGGTGAGGGTCCCCTCCTCCAGGATGGCCAGCCGGGAACAGAGCTCGTAGGCCTCGTCCCGGCTGTGGGTGACCAGCAGGGCGGGGCCGGGGAACTCCCGCAGCTGCTCCCGCAGCTCGGTGAGCAGCTGCTCCCGCAGGTAGCTGTCCAGGGCGCTGAACGGCTCGTCCAGCAGCAGCAGCTCCGGCTGGCCCACCAGGATCCGGGCCAGGGCCACCCGCTGCTGCTGGCCGCCGGAGAGCTGGTGGGGGCGGCGGCCCTCCAGCCCGGTCAGGCGCATTTTGGCCACCATCCCGGCCACCGCCTGCCGCCGCTGCTGGCGGTCCAGCCGCCGGGGCAGGCCGCAGGCGATGTTCTGCTCCACCGTCATATTGGGGAAGAGGGCGTAATTTTGAAACAGGTACCCCACCCGCCGCTGCTGGGGGGGCAGGTTGATCCGCTGGGCGCTGTCATAGAGCACCCGGCCGTTGAGCACAATCCGCCCCCTGTCCGGCCGCAGGATGCCGGCGATACACCGCAGGGTCATGCTCTTGCCGCTGCCGGAGGCCCCCAATAGGCCGGTGACCCCCTCCTGGGCCGAAAGGGCGGCCGAGAGGGTGAACTCCCCCACCTGCTTTTGGATCTCCACCTCCAGCTTCACCGCCGCCGCCCCCCTTCCTGCTGTTTTTTCTCCAAAAGGTTCACCGCCAATAGCACCACCGTGCTGATGGCCAGGTTGATGAGCACCCACCGCACCGCCCCGGCGTCGTCGTTGGTGCGCCACAGCTGGTAGACGGTGGTGGAGATGGTGGCGGTGCGGCCGGGGGTGTAGCCGATGAGCATGCTGGTGGCCCCATACTCCCCCAGCGCCCGGGCAAAGGCCAGCACCGCCCCCGCCAGAATCCCCTGGCGGCAGGCGGGCATCCGGATCCGCCAGAAGATATAGGTGTTGGAGAGCCCCAGGGTCTTGCCGCTCCAGGCCAGCGTCTCGTCGAAGCTCTCAAACGCCCCCCGGGCGGTGCGGTACATGAGGGGGAAGGCCACCACCGCCGCCGCCAGCACCCCGCCGTACCAGGTCATCACAAATTGGAACCCCCACTGCCCCAGCCACCTGCCCACCGGGTGGTTGAGCCCAAAGATGAGCAGCAAAAACCACCCGCAGACGGTGGGGGGCAGCACCAGCGGCAGGGTGAGGGCCACATCCAAGAGCCCCTTGAGCACCCGGGGCAGCCGGGCCACATAGTAGGCCAGCAGGATCCCGGAGAAAAACACCGCCACGCTGGCGATGGCCGCAATCCGCAGGCTGTTCCACAGGGGAAACAGGTCCATGAAAACGCCACCTTCCCGGCGGAGGGGCCCCCTCCGCCGCCATTTTCCTCAGTTCCCGGTCAAGCCGCCGGGGAGAACCCCACCTGCTGGAAGACCGCCATGGCCGCCTCCCCCTGCAGGTAGTCCAAAAACGCCTGGGCCTCCGCCTTGTGCTGGCTGATGTTCAGCACCGCGGCGGGATAGACCACCTGGCCGCACATCTCCGGGGTGGCGGTGTCCACCACGGTGAGCCCGGCGCTGTAGGCGTCGGTGCTGTAGACCACGCCGCAGTCCACGCTGCCCTCGGCCACCTGGGTGGTGACCTCCTTCACATTGCTGCCGTAGGTGAGCACCCCCGCCTGGGCCAGGGCGGCCTCCTCCAGGCCGTAGTGGGCGAAGATCTTCTGGGTGTACTGCCCCACCGGCACGTCGCTGTTGCCCATGGCCATCAGGATGCCGCCCTCCTGCAGCAGCCCGGCCAGCTGGTCAAAGCTCTCGATCCCCTTGGGGTTGCCCTCCGGCACCACCAGGGCCACCTTGTTTTCCAACAGGTCCACCCGGGTGCCCTGCTCCACAAAGTCCAGCCCCTCGGGGTTTTTCTCCGCCCCGGCGGCGCTGTCCAGCTCGTCCATCTGCTTTTGGGCGGCGGAGAGGAACAGGTCGCAGGCCGCCCCCTCCTGGATCTGGGTCTTCAGGGTGCCGGAGGAGTCGAAGTTAAACACCAGCGTCACGTTGGGGGCCACCGCGGCATAGTCCTCCGCAATCTGCTGGAGGGTCTCGGTGAGGCTGGCGGCGGCAAAGACGGCCAGCTCCACCGGCGCGGCCTCGTCCGCAGCCTGGGAGGGGGCCTCGGACGCCGCCTGGGACGCCGCAGCTTCGGAAGCCGCAGCCTGGGACGCCGCCTGGGAGGAGGCGCCCCCGCCGCCGCAGCCGCCCAGCATTAACGCCAGCGTCAGGGTGAGGGAGCCCAACCGGAAGATCCTTTTCATAAAAAACATCCTTTCTTTCCGCCCGTTGGGGGGCGGTTTTTTGATTGCATGGGGGCAAACTCCCCTGGGCAAGCGAATATGATTTTTTTACAACTCGATGGCCGCCGGAAGCCCGGCGGCAACTCCCCCTCTGCCTCACTGGGCGGGGGGCTGGGCGCACTCGCCCCCCTCCCCCCGCAGCAGGTCCAGCCCGTGGGGCAGCAGAGGCAGCAAAAAGTCCAGCGACTCCTCGCAGGCCTTGGGGCTGCCGGGGAGATTGACGATCAGCGTCCTGCCCCGCAGCACGCTGGTCCCCCGGGAGAGGGCGGCCCGGGGGGTGATCCCCATGGAGTAGGCCCGCAATCCTTCGGCGATGCCCGGCGCCTGCCGGTCGGCCACCGCGGCGGTGGCCTCGGGGGTCAGGTCCCGGGGGGAGAAGCCAGTGCCCCCGGTGGTGAGGATCAGGTCGGGCTGCCGCTGGTCGCACAGGCGGATCAGCTCCTTTTTGAGCGGCCCGATCCCGTCGGGCAGCAGCAGCGTCTCGATCACCTCATACCCCGCCTGGGCCAGCCGCTGGGCGATCAGGGGGCCGCTTTTGTCCTCCCGCTGGCCCTGGCTGCCCTTGTCCGAAAGGGTGATCACCGCCGCCTGGTAGGGGCGGGCCCCCTGGCGGGCCTCCACCGCCAGCTCGTCCCCCACCTGGATCTGGCCGCCGGTGAGCACCCGGGCGAATACCCCCTCATGGGGCATGATGCACTCCCCCATCTGGTGGTAGATGGCGCAGTGGGTGTGGCACTCCTTGCCGATCTGGGTGAGCTCCAGCAGCACATCGCCGCACCGCAGCAGCGTCCCCACCGGCATCGCCCGGAAGTCCATCCCCTCCACCACCAGGTTTTCCCCAAAGGCGCCGTCGGCCACCTGGGCCCCCCGCTGGCGGAAGGCCTCCACCTTGTCGGCGCTGAGCAGGCTCACCTGCCGGTGCCAGTTCCCGGCGTGGGCGTCCCCCTCAATCCCCCAGTCGGGGCGCAGGGTGACCGAGCCCACATTGCGTTTCTGGGTTCCCCGTACATCGCTGATACAGACGGCTTTCACCATCCCCATATCCTCATCCTCCAATCTCATTCATCCGGGCGTGTTCGGTCATCCGCTCGGGCTGGGAAAAACAGTGGGCGGCGGGCTTTTGAAAGATTGCCCGCTCCATGGCCTCCAACAGCTGCCCGTCCCCCGCCCCTGCGCGGAGCAGCGCCCGCAGATCCACCGTCTCCGCATAGCAGAGGCAGGGCTTGAGCCCGCCGGTGCTGGTTACACGCACCCGGTTGCAGCTCTGGCAGAAGGTGTGGGTGTTGGCGGCGATGAACCCCACCCGCCCTTGCAGGGTATCGCTCAGGAAGTAGCTGGCCGGGCCGTTGCCCCGGCGCTCCCCGGCGGGGGCGGGGCGCAGGTCGGGCCAACGGGCCCGCAGCAGGGCCAGAGCCTCCTCCTGGGTGGGGCCGGCGTGGCCGGCGGCGCACCCCAGGGGCATCAGCTCGATCAGCCGCACGTCCACCGGCCGGGGCAGGCTGTCCGCCCAGGCCACCAGGTCCGGCAGGCCGGGGGCGGTCTCCCCGAGCAGCACCGCGTTGAGCTTGGTGGGCACCCCGCTGGCGGCGGCCGCCTCTGCGGCGGCCATCGCCTCTGCCAGCTGGTCCCGGCCGGTGATGGCGGCATAGCGGGCGGGGTCGATGGTGTCCAGGCTCAGGTTGATCCCGTCGATGCCCGCCTCCACCAGCCCGGGCAGCGCCTGGCGCAGCAGGAGCCCGTTGGTGGTGATGGTCACCTGCTCCACCCCCGGCAGGGCCTTCAGCCGGGCGGCAAATTCCGCCGCCCCCCGGCGGGCCAGCGGCTCGCCGCCGGTGAGCTTGAATTTGGTGATCCCTAGCTCCACCGCGCAGCGGCAGATCCGCAAAAACTCCTCGTACCGCAGGATCTCCGGGTGGGGGATGTCCGGTACCGGCTGGGGCATGCAGTATTTGCACCGCAGGTTGCACCGGTCGGTGAGGGAGAGGCGCATGTAGTCGATCCGGCGGCCCAGTGCGTCAATCATGGCTGCCCTCCGCCGGGGCGGGGTAGCGAAAATGGCCGCTCTTGCCCCCGGATTTTTCCACCAGGTGGATGCCGGTGATCTCCATCGCCCGGTCCACCGCCTTGCACATGTCGTAGACGGTGAGCAGCGCCGCCGAAACCCCGGCCAGGGCCTCCATCTCCACGCCAGTTTTGCCGGTGCAGCGGGTGGTACACCGGGCCTCGATCTCCCGGCTCTCGGGCAGCAGGGAGAAGGTGACCGCGCAGTGGGTCAGCTGCAGCAGGTGGCAGAGGGGGATCAGGCTGCTGGCCTGCTTGGCCCCCTGGATGCCCGCCACCTGGGCTACCCCCAGCACGTCCCCCTTTTTCATCCGCCCGGCGGCCACAGCGGCAAAGCACTCCCCGCTCATGCGGATGCGCCCCACAGCGGTGGCCTCCCGCTGGGTGTCCGCCTTTCCCCCCACGTCCACCATGCGGGCGTTGCCCTCCTGGTCCAAATGTGTAAATCCGCTCAAAAGGTTTCCCTCACTTTCCAAAGCCGCAGTTGGGGTAGGTACAGGGGTCGCACCCCAGGCAGAGCCCACCCTCCCCCAGGCCGGCCAGCCACTGGGGAGTGATCTCCCGCCCGGCCATCAGCCAGGGCAGCGCCAGGTCGAAGATGGTGCGCTTGGCATACATGACGCACCCGGGCAGCCCGGCGATGGGCCGGCCGTCGGCGGTATAGGCCAACAGGAACATGGCCCCCGGCAGCACCGGGGCCCCGTAGCTTACCACCCGGGCGCCGGTGTTGCGGATGGCCAGGGGGGTGCGGTCGTCCGGGTCCACACTCATCCCCCCGGTGCAGAGCACCATGCCGGCCCCCTCCTCCAGGAGGGAGCGGATGGCGGCGGTGATCTTTTCCGGGTCGTCCCCCAGCACCACCCGCCGCAGCAGGGTGGCCCCGTATTCCTCCAGCTTTTGCTGGATCACCGGGGTGAAGGCGTCCTGGATCCGCCCGTAAAACACCTCGTTGCCGGTGACCACCAGGCCGTAGGTCCTCCTTTGGAAGGGGACCAGCTCCAATAGGGGCTTCTCCCCGGCCGCCTGGCGGGCCTGTGCCATCTTCTCCTTCTTGATGACCAGCGGGATCACCCGGGTGCCCGCCAGCTTGTCCCCGGCCTTTACGGCGGTGCCCCCGTGGCGGGTGGCAATCATCATCTCCCCCAGGGAGTTCACCGCCGTCAACCGCTGGGAGTCCACCAAAAACAGCCCGTCGCAGGCGGCGGTGAGCTCGATCTTGCCCTCCTTGGGCTCGCTGGCCTGCATATGCGCCCCCTGGCAGAGCTGCCGGAGGATTTCGGCGGCGTCGTTTTCGTGGAGCACCGTCTCGTCGTTCTCCCAGATGTAGACATGGTCCTTGCCCACGCTGAGCAGCACCGGCACATCCTCGGGGGCGATCACATGCCCCTTGCAAAAGACCGGCCCCTTGGAGACGCCGGGGATGATCTGGGTGATATCGTGGCAGAGCACCTGCCCCACCGCGTCCTGGGTTTTCATCAGCTTCATGCGGTTTCCTCCTTCTCCTGGGCCCTCTCGGCCGGCCCCTGGCCCTCTGCCGGGGGCGCGCTGGGCTCCTCCGGGAAAAACCGGGCGAACGCCTGCCCGGCAAACTCCTGCACCGCCTGGGCGTAGGCCTCATACTGGCCCAGCAGCCGCTGCCCCTGCAGGGTCAGGCGGCTGCTCCCCCCATATTCGCCCCCCGGCTGCCGCTGCAGCAGGGGGAACCCCAAGTTCTCCTCCAGCTGGCGCAGCAGCCCCCACCCCTTGCTGTAGGAGATGCCCAGCCGTTCACAGGCCTCCTTCATGGTGCCGTCGCTGGCCACCAGGTGGAGCAGCAGGGCGGCCCGCTGGTCCAGCAGCAGCCCCTCCCGCATCAGGGAGACCGACACCACCGGCCGCAGCAGCTGGCGGTTGTGCCGTTCCAGCAGCTGGCGGTAGTCGGCGGGGGTGTCCGCATCCAGCAGCACCCCCCCGTCCTCCACCGGCACCAGCTCGGTGAAGGGGGCGCACCGGGCGATCGCCCGGCCCAGCCCCCCCTGGGCGGGGGATTGGAGCACCCGCTCCACCACCGGGCGGGAGAGCAGCACCGGGTGCCCCGCCCGCCCGCCGCAGACCGGCTTGGCCACCGGGGCGGGGGAGTCCATCAGCCGCTGCACGGTGCCGCAGGTGAAGAGGGGGATGTCCACCGGCGTAAAAAACACCCGGTCGCACTTGTCCAGGATGTACTGGAACCCCAGCCGGGCGGAGTCGGACATCTCCGACCGGGCGTAGTCGGGGTTGCGCACACAGACCACCCCCAGCCGGGCCAGGTGCCGCTCCAGCTCCTGGGCCCGGTAGCCGGTGACCACCACGATGGGGAACACCTTGGCCTGCTGGAAGTTGGAGACCACCCGCTGGACGAAGGTGAGCCCCCCCAGCTGCAAAAGGGGCTTGAACTCCCCCATGCGGGAGGACATCCCCGCCGCCACAATCACCGCCCCGGTGCGCATCCCACCGCCCCCTCCATTCGAGTTGTATTTTTTTCGCATTCGCCGGGCAAAGCACCCAGCAAACGCCCACACAAAATTACTATACCACCTTTCCCCCAAAAAGGGAAGGGGGATTTTTCCCTTGCGCCCCCGCCCGCCCCGTGGTATGCTGGGGAAAAAGGCAGAGGAGGCGGCTCTATGCGGATGGAACACGCGGCGGTGTATGTGCGGGACCTGGAGGGGGCCCGGGCGTTCTTCGAGGCCTACTTTGCGGGCCGGGCGGGGGCGCGGTACCACAACCCCCGCACCGGCTTCTCCTCCTACTTCCTCTCGTTTGAGGGCGGGGCCCGGCTGGAGCTGATGACCCGCCCCGGCCTGGGGGCGGCGGGGGAGGGGCCCTCGGTGGGGTATGCCCACCTGGCCTTCAGCCTGGGGGGACGGCAGGCGGTGGACGAGCTCACCGGGCGGCTGGCGGCGGCGGGCTGGCGGACGGTCAGCGGCCCCCGGGTCACCGGGGACGGCTACTACGAGAGCTGTGTGGCCGGCCCGGAGGGGATTTTGGTGGAACTGACCGCCTAGCGCCCCGCCCGGTTTTATGCAATCTGGCCCTTACATTCCCCCGGATTTCCTGCTATAATAAAACTACATAATAATAGTAGTGGGAAAAAGCCGGTGGGAATGGGGCCAAAGGGCCTCTCTTTCCGGCTGGAAGGGAGTGTCTTTCGCACGATGGGAAGTGTAAATCTAAAAAAGGGCGCGCATGTGGTCTACGGCGGGTATGGCGTCTGCCTGGTGGAGGACATCCGCTCCCTGGACCTGGGCCACTGCGGCCATCTGGACCAATATTTTGTCCTGCGCCAGGAGGACAACTGCAACTCCACCCTCTATGTGCCGGTGGAAAACGACCGGCTGTGCGGGCGGCTGCGCCGGGTGCTCACCAAGGGGGAGATCCACCAGCTGCTGTTGGAGAGCCAGGAGCACCCCCTCTGCTGGAACCCCGACCGCCAGGCCCGGGCGGCCCAGTTCCAGCAGATCCTCCAGCGGGGGGTGCAGGAGGAGCTGGTGGGGATGATCCGCTGCATCTACCGGGAGCGGGAGGCGCTGCGCGCCCGGGGCAAAAAGCTGCCGGACGCCGACCTGCGGGCGCTCAAGCGGGCCCAGCGGCTGGTGGAGGGGGAGTTCTCCTTCGCCCTGGGCATCCCCCAAGAGCAGGTGGACGCCTACATCCGCTCGGTGCTGGGGGTGGGAGAATAGCCCCGGGAGCCTTCGGCGGGGCCGCGAAAGCGGCCCTCTTTTTTTACCCGCCAATTCCCCCAAAAACGCCTAGAAAAAGGGGGTTTCCGGGGCAAAAATTTTCCCCGCCGCCCCCCTTTTCTTTCTAGGGCGGCGGGTGTATAATGAGCCTGTAGTCGGCAATGACGCCGCGGACGCTGGGCTTTCTTTTCCCGAGGAGGCTTCAGTGTTTTTTTCTGAATCGGGTTTGCTAGGAGGCGACGGGATGTCCCAGGACCGGCAGGCGTACAACGGCATCACCCAGGGCGTCATCTGGAAACAGCTGCTCTACTTCTTCTTTCCCATCCTGCTGGGCAGCTTTTTCCAGCAGCTGTACAACACGGTGGACGCCATCGTGGTGGGCCAGTATGTGGGCAAAGAGGCCCTGGCCGCCGTGGGCGGCACCACCGGCACCATTGTGAACCTGTTTATCAACCTGTTCACCGGCCTTTCCACCGGCGCCTCGGTGCTGGTGGCCCAGCGGTTTGGCGCCCGGGAGTTCGACCGGCTGCACCGGGTGGTCCACACCGCCGTGGCCATCGCCCTGACGGTGGGGGCGGCCATCACGGTGGTCGGGGTGGTGGGGGCCCGCTGGGCGCTGCGCGCCATGGATACCCCGCCGGAGGTGCTGGACTACGCGGTCACCTACCTGCGGATCTACTTTTTGGGCACCATCGCCTCCTTCCTGTACAATATGGGCTCGGCCATCCTGCGGGCGGCGGGGGATGCCCGCCACCCCCTCTATTTCCTCATCACCGCCTGCCTGACCAACATTGTGCTGGACCTGCTCTTTGTGGTGGTCTTCCACTGGGGGGTGGCCGGGGCGGCCGTCGCCACCATCCTCTCCCAGGGGGTGAGCGCCCTGCTGACCCTGGGGACGCTGGTCCTCCGGGGCGGCCAGGTCCGGGTGGAGCCCCGGCAGATCCGGCTGCACCTGCAGGAGGTGGGGGAGATTCTGACGGTGGCGGTGCCGGCGGGCCTGCAGTCGGACCTCTACAGCATCTCCAACATCATTGTCCAGTCCAGCGTCAACTCCTTCGGCACCGACCTGGTGGCCGCCTGGAGCGCCTATGGCAAGCTGGAGTCGTTCTTCTTTATGATTACCACCTCCCTGGCCCTGTCGATGACCACCTTTGCGGGGCAGAACTTCGGGGCCAAAAAGTTCGACCGGATGCGCCGGAGCGCGCGGGTCGCCCTGGCCATGCAGGCGGGGGTGGCGGTGGCCTTCAGCCTCTGCTACTGCCTGTGGGGCAGCCGCCTGCTGGGGCTGTTCGCCACCGACCCGGCGGTGATCCAGGATGGGGTGCGGCTGATGTGGACCGTCTGCCCGTTCTACATCCTGTATACGCCGGTGGAGATCCTGCCGTTCACCATCCGGGCGGCGGGGGAGACCTGGCCCTCCCTGCTTTTGGTGAGCATGAGCGTCTGCGGCTTCCGGGTGGTGTGGATGCTCCTGCTGCTGCCCCTCTGCCACCGGATGGAGTTTTTGGCGGCCAGCTACCCGGCCAGCTGGCTGTTGACCGGCACGCTGTTTACCATCTACTATCTGCGGGGCAACTGGCTGCGCCGCCAGCTGGCCCGCAGGGGCTGGAGCCTGGCGGACCAGAGCTGAGGCCGTTTCGCGGCCCCGATGGAGAGGAGGATTCCCATGGCACAGGACAAGCGGTTTACAAACGGCATCACCGAGGGCGTGATCTGGAGGCAGCTGCTGCTCTTTTTCTTCCCCATCCTGCTGGGGACCTTCTTCCAGCAGCTGTATAACACGGTGGACGCCATGGTGGTGGGCCGGTTTGTGGGCAAAGAGGCCCTGGCCGCCGTGGGCGGCACCACCAGCGTCATCATCAACCTGTTCATCAACCTGTTTATGGGCATCTCCTCGGGGGCCACGGTGGTGATCTCCCAGTGCTACGGCGCCCGGGACCTGGAGCGGCTGCACCGGGCGGTACACACCGCCATCGCCATGGCCCTGGCGGCGGGGGCGGTCATCACGGTGGTGGGCGCGGTGGGCAGCCGCTGGGCGCTGCAGGCCATGGGCACCCCGGCGGACGTGATGGACTATGCGGCCTCCTACCTACAGATCTACTTTTTGGGCACCGTCGCCTCCTTTATCTACAACATGGGCTCCGCCATCCTGCGGGCGGTGGGGGATACCCGGCGGCCCCTGTATTTTCTGATCGCCGCCTGCATGACCAACATCGTGCTGGACCTGCTCTTCGTGGTGGGGTTCCACTGGGGGGTGGCCGGGGCGGCCATTGCCACCATCCTCTCCCAGGTGGTGAGCGCGGTGCTGGTCTCCCTGTCCCTGCTGCATAAGGACACCGTCTACCAGGTGCAGCCCCGCCAGGTGCGCATCTATGGGCCGGAGTTAAAAAAGCTGCTGGCCATCGGCCTGCCCGCCGGGCTGCAGTCGGATATGTACAGCATCTCCAACATCCTGATCCAGTCGAGCATCAACTCGTTCGGCACCAACATCATGGCCGCCTGGAGCGCCTACGGCAAGCTGGACTCCTTCTTCTTTATGGCCTCCAACGCCTACGGCGTCTCGATGACCACCTTTGTGGGGCAGAACTTCGGGGCCCAGCGGTTCGACCGGATCCACAAGGCGGTACGGGTGTGCGCCCTCTTCCATCTGGGCACCTCGCTGCTGTTCAGCGGGGCCTATTGGGCGTTCGGCCGGCCGCTGCTCAGCCTGTTTGTCACCGACCTGGAGGTGCTCTCCGACGGGATGCTGATGATCCACATGCTGGCGCCCGCCTTCTTCACCTTTATGGGGGTGGAGGTGCTGGCCAACACCATCCGGGCCACCGGCGAGACGCTGCCCTCCATGCTGCTGGTGAGCGGCGGGGTGTGCGGGCTGCGGGTGGTGTGGATTTTGGCGCTGCTGCCCTTCTTCCACGATATCCGGGTGGTGCTGGTGAGCTATCCGCTGAGCTGGTCGCTCACCTCCCTGCTGTTTTTGGTCTACTACCTGCGGGGCAACTGGCTGCGCCGCCAGTGCCGGCGCATGGGCTTTGCGCCGCCCCAGCCCCATCCGGAGGGCTAGCGCCTCCGGGAACATCATCCGAAAGGGAGGGATACCGCCGATGACCGTCCAAGGACGCCCGGCCCCCGCCGCCCCAGGACTGCCGGGGACCTTCTTCCACTGGCGGCCCAGCGCCTGCCAGTGCCTGGGGTTCAACCCCGCGCCGGAGCCCTCCCCATTGGGCTGACCCGCAGTCCGCGCGGTCGGCACAGCGTTCGTCTCTGGGAACCATTCCCCCGTGCGCCGGGGGAGCGTTGTGCGTCGCACAGAAAGGCAAGCCATGTCCAATACCAAGCAAATGCAAAACGGCATCACCGAGGGCGTGATCTGGAAACAGCTGCTGATCTTCTTCTTCCCCATCCTGCTGGGCACCTTCTTCCAGCAGCTCTACAACACAGTGGACGCCATGGTGGTGGGCCGCTATGTGGGCAAAGAGGCGCTGGCCGCCGTGGGCGGGGCCACCAGCGTGGTCATCAACCTGTTTGTGAACCTGTTCACCGGCATCGCCTCGGGGGCCACGGTGGTGGTCTCCCAATACTATGGCGCCCGGGACCCGGAAAACCTCCAGAAGGCGGTCCACACCGCCATGGCCATCTCCCTGGTGGGGGGCGCGGCCATCATGGTGGTGGGCTTCTTCGGCAGCCGCTGGTCGCTGGTGCTCATGGGCACCCCGGCGGACATCCTGGACTACTCCACCACCTATATGCAGGTCTACTTTTTGGGGAGCATCGCCTCCTTTGTCTACAATATGGGCTCGGCCATCCTGCGGGCGGTGGGGGATACCCGGCGCCCCCTCTACTTTTTGATTGCCGCCTGCCTGACCAACATTGTGCTGGACCTGGCGTTTGTGGTGGTGTTCAACTGGGGGGTGTTCGGCGTGGCGGTGGCCACCGTCACCTCCCAGGTGGTGAGCGCGGTGCTGGTGGTGCTGGCCCTGCGCCAAAAGGACGCCGTCTACCACCTGGACTTTAAGCAGATCCGGTTCCACCGCCGCCAGGTCAAGGGGATCCTGCTGGTGGGGCTGCCCTCCGGGCTGCAGGCGGATATGTACAATGTGGCCAACCTGCTGATCCAGTCCAGCGTCAACTCGTTTGGCACCAACGCGGTGGCGGCCTGGAGCGCCTATGGCAAGCTGGACGGCTTCTTCTGGATGGTCACCTCCGCCTACTGCATCTCCCTGACCACCTTTGTGGGCCAGAACTTTGGCGCCCAAAAGTTCGACCGGATCCATAAGAGCGCCAAGGTCTGTACGCTGATGCATATGGGCACCGCGGTGGTCTTCAGCCTGCTGTTCTGGTTTGCGGGGCGGCCGCTGCTCAGCCTGTTCACCACCGACCCGGAGGTGCTGGACCTGGGGCTGCTGATCCTGCGGGTGATCACCCCCACCTACATCGTCACCACCTTTGGGGAGATCCTGCCCGGCGCCATCCGGGGCGCAGGGGAGGCGCTGCCCTCCATGCTGCTGGTCTGCGGCGGCGCCTGCGGCTTCCGGATCACCTGGATTTTGGTGGTGCTGCCCCTCTACCGCCGGCTGGAGACGGTGCTGGTCAGCTTCCCCATCAGCTGGGCGCTGATCTCGGTGCTGTTCCTCATCTACTACCTGCGGGGCAACTGGCTGCGCCGCCAGATCAAAAAGCTGGGGCTTACCCCCTCCTGAGCCCGGCGCGCCATCCACAAAACAAGCGTTACCCAAGGAAAACCGCCGGAAGGAGGGTTCCGGCGGTTTTTCTGCGGCCTTGGGGGCGGCGCCCCCAAATGATGAAAGGAAAAAGGAGACAACGACCATGCATCGGGGAAACAACCTGGGGGAAGATCGGATTTTGACATTGGTGCTGCGGCTGGCCATCCCCACCATGCTGGCCCAGCTGGTGAACGTGCTCTACAGCATTGTGGACCGGATTTTTATCGGCAACATCCCGGAGATTGGCGGGGTGGCGCTGGCGGGGGCGGGGGTCTGCGGCCCGGTGGTGACGCTGATCTCCTCCTTCGCCTTCCTGGTGGGGCTGGGGGGCGCCCCCCTGATGGCCATCCGCATGGGGGAGAACAACCAGAAGGGGGCCGAGCAGATCCTGGCCAACTGCACCATCATGCTGGGGGTGCTGTCGGTGGTGCTCACCGGGGTGTTCCTGGCGTTTAAACAGCCGCTGCTCATGACCTTCGGGGCCAGTGAGGCCACCTACCCCTACGCCAACACCTACCTGACCATCTACGCCTCCGGCTCGGTGTTCGCCATCCTGGCCACCGGCCTCAACCTGTTCATCACCTGCCAGGGCTACTCCACCCTGGGGATGGTCACCGTGCTGATCGGGGCGTTTATGAACATCGTCCTGGACCCCATCTTCATCTTCGTGTTCCACATGGGGGTGGCGGGG
>DXES01000153.1 GCA_019114825.1 Candidatus Anaerotruncus excrementipullorum | reverse complement strand
GGTGTTGCGGCACTCCGGGAAGCCGGGACAGGCCAAAAACTTGCCGAACCGGCCGGTTTTGATCACCATCTTGCGGCCGCACAGCTCGCAGATCACATCGGTCTCCTCGTCCGGCACCTTGACCCGGGTGCCGTCCATATTCTTTTCCGCCTTTGCCAGCGAATCCATAAACGGGGTGTAGAACTGGGAGAGCATGTGGGTATAGCTCTCCTCCCCCTCCTCCACGTCGTCCAGCTCCTTCTCCATATCGGCGGTGAAATGGACGTCCACAATCTTGGGGAACTGCTCCTCCATCAGCTTGGTGATCACCTCGCCCAAGGGGGTGGGTTTCAGGGACTTGCCCTCCCGCTCCACATAGTTGCGGGCCAGGATGGTGGTGATGGTGGGGGCATAGGTGGAGGGGCGGCCGATCCCCTTCTCCTCCAGCGTCTTGATAAGGGAGGCCTCGGTATACCGGGCGGGGGGCTGGGTGAAATGCTGGTTGGGGGTCAATTCCCGCAGGGTCAATAGGCTGCCGGTCTCCAGAGGGGGCAGGGCGGCGGCGCTCTCGTCCCCCTCCTCCTTGGTCTCCTCATAGAGGATGGTGAAGCCATCAAACCGCACGGTAAAGCCGGAGGCCTTGAACAGGTATTTGCCCGCCGAGATGTCCACCGCCACCGTATCCAGCAGGGCGTTGGCCATCTGGCTGGCGATGAACCGCTCCCAGATCAGCCGGTAGAGCTTATACTGTTCGGCGGTCAAATCCCCCTTCACCCGGTCGGGGGTGAGCATGGGGTCGGCGGGGCGGATGGCCTCGTGGGCGTCCTGGGCGTTTTTCTTGGTCTTGAACACCCGGCGGGAGCTGGGCAGATACTCTTTCCCATAGGTTTCGGTGATATAGGCCTCCGCCTGGGCCGCCGCCTCGTCCGAGATGCGCAGGCTGTCGGTACGCATATAGGTGATCAGGCCCACGGCGCCGATCCCTTCGATTTCCACGCCCTCGTAGAGCTCCTGGGCGATCTTCATCGTCCGCCGGGACTGGTAGCCCAGACGGCGGGAGGCCTCCTGCTGGAGGGTGGAGGTGATGAACGGGGGGGCGGGGGATTTGCGGCGCACCCCCTTCTTCACATTGGAGACGGCGTACTCCGCCCCACCCAGGTCCTCCACAATCGCCCGGGCGCTCTGCTCATCGGGGATGCCGCAGAGCTCCAGCTTGTTGCCATCGATGGCATAGAGCTTGGCGGGAAACGGCTTTTTGGCATAGCCTTTGGCGGTGAGCTTGGCGTCAATGCTCCAATATTCCTGCTGCTTGAAGGCGCGGATCTCCTCCTCCCGGTCCATGATGATCCGCACCGCCACCGACTGCACCCGCCCGGCGGAGAGGCCTTTGCGCACCTTGCGCCAGAGGAACGGGCTGAGCTTATAGCCCACGATCCGGTCCAGGATGCGCCGGGCCTGCTGGGCGTCCACCAGCTTCTGGTCGATCACCCGGGGGTGCTCCATGCCGTAGTGGACGCCGCTCTTGGTGATCTCATTGAAGGTGACCCGGTTCTTTTGGCTCATATCCACCCCCAGCATCTGGGCCAGGTGCCAGGAGATGGCCTCCCCTTCCCGGTCGGGGTCGGTGGCCAGATAGACAAAGTCGCTCTTCTTGGCCGCCTTCTTCAGCTCCCGGATCAGCTCCTCCTTCCCCTTGATATCCACATACTGGGGGGCAAAATCATGGTCCGGGTCCACACCCAGGCGGCTTTTGGGCAGGTCGCGCACATGCCCCATGGAGGCGACCACCTCATAGCCCTTGCCCAGGTATTTTTTTATGGTTTTCGCCTTGGCGGGCGACTCCACGATCACAAGATTGGACAACCATATCATCCTTTCTACAGGGAACTTCTATGGAAAAAGCAAATTTCGCTGGATTCTCTAGGTTAAGGTTTCAGCCGGAACCGGCCGCCCGGCATGGGTTCCGCCAGGTCGTTCAGCTCCAGCTCGGTGAGGGCGGCCATCAGTTCCGAGACCGCCAGGCCGGTGCGCTCCACCAGCTGGTCCGGGCCCAAGGGGGCAATCTCCAGCATGCAGTAGAGCTCCTTGGCCGTCCGGCTCAGCTCCAGGTCTGCCAGAGGGTTTTCACGGGTGATCTGCGGCGGCTGCTGGGCCACCTGCAGGACCGGGCTCTCCTTCGGCCGGTCAATGGGGAACACCCGCTGGGGTTTGCCCGGCTGGCGCCGGGCGGCGGGGGCGGCGGGCTGGAGGCTTTCCAGGAGGGGGAACCGCGCCCGGTACTCCTCCAGGATGCTCCGGGAGTCCTGCACCAGGATGGCCCCCTCCGAAATCAGCCGGTTGCAGCCCTCCATGCTCTCATCCCCCAGCTCCCCCGGCACCGCGAACACATCCCGGTTCTGGTCCAGGGCATAGCGGGCGGTGATCAGCGCGCCGCTGTTGGCGGGCGCCTGCACCACCACAACTCCCGAGGAGATCCCCGAGAGCAGGCGGTTTCGAATATAAAAGGAGTAGCGGGAGACATGGGCCCCAAAGGGAAATTCGGTGACCAGGGCCCCGCCCTTGTCCACAATGCGCCGTTTCAATTTGGCGCTGGCAGTGGGGTAGTTGACGTTCATGCCGCAGGCCAGCAGCCCCACCGTATAGCCGCCGGCCTCCAAAGCGCCCTCATGGGCGGCGGAATCGATGCCCACCGCCAGGCCGCTGACAACAGCGCAGCCGGCGCCGGCCAGTTCCCAGGCCAGCTGCCGGGCGGTGCGCTCCCCATAGACGGTACAGCGGCGGGTGCCCACCAGGCAGAGGGCGGGCCAATCCGCCAGCCGGGACAGGTCGCCCAGTACATATAATACACAGGGGATGCTGTCTATATTTGTCAAATTCTCGGGGAACTGCGGATGGTCGGGGGTGAGGACGGCGCAGCCGTACCGCCGGGCCAGCTCCACCTGCCTTTGGGCGCTCTCCAAGGAGGACAGCCGCAGGCTGGCCGCCTCCTTGGGGGTGAAGATGCCGGTCTCCGTCAGCTCCCTTTCCCCCATCCGGTAGAGCGGCTCCGGGGAACCAAACTGGCGCAGCACCTCGCCCACCTTGTGGTTCCCCAGGCCCAGGGCCCCTTGCAGCCAGATCCAAAACCGCGGATCGGTCATCTCGTCACCCCATCTTCAAATTATTCTGTCCCGGTAGAGCTCCCACAGCAGGATCCCCGCGGCCATGGCGGCATTTAGGGATTCGTTGCCCGGCTCCATGGGGATCATCACCGTGCGGCCGCACTGGTCGATCCGCTCCTGGGGCAGGCCGTTTCCCTCGTTGCCGATGACCACCGCGCAGCCCCCCTGGCGGGGAAGCCGCTGGGGCGGCAGCGCGCCGGGGCGCAGGGCCGCTGCATAGGCGGGTACACCCGCCTGGGCCAGCTGCGCCAAAACCTCCTCCAGCCGGGCTATCTGTACCGGCAGCTTAAAGACACCCCCCATAGAGGCGCGCAGCACCTTGGGGGAGAACGGGTCCGGGCAGCCGGGGGAGAGAAAGACGCCATCCACCCCAAAGGCCGCCGCCGTGCGCAGCACCGTCCCCAGGTTTCCCGGGTCCTGGAGGGACTCCAGCAACAGGTAGCGCCCGTCACTGCTTATTGTAACAGGTTGCGCTCCTTTGTCAAGTTGGCGGAAGACGCCGAACACCCCCTGGGGGGTCACGGCGTCCGCCAGCTTGGCCTCCACGCCGGAGGATATCCAGCAGAGGCTCTCCGCCCGGCCGGCATAGGGGGCCAGGCGCCCGGCGGCCCGCTCCCAGGCCTCCCGGGTGGCCAGCAGCTCCACCGGCGGGTAACCGGCCTGCAGCGCCTCCTGGGTCAATTTGACCCCCTCGGTGATGAACAGGCCCTGTTTTTTCCGCTCCGCCCGGGAGGCGGCCAGCGCCGTATACCGCTTGACCGAGGGGTTCTCCCGGGAGAGGATCTCCTTTTCACGCATGGCTCTCCTCCAGGCCCGGCGCACCGGGCGGGCAACATAGCAAATACGCCCGCGTCAAGAGACTGCGGGCGTAAGGAAGAAACATATTAGAGGGCGGCCTTCGCCTTCTCCACCAGCGCAGTGAACGCGGCGGCGTCGTTGATGGCGATCTCGGACAGCATCTTTCTGTTGAGCTCCACGCCGGCCTTCTTCAGCCCGTTCATGAAGGTGCTGTAGTTGATGCCGTTCATGCGGCAGGCGGCGGAAATCCGGGTGATCCACAGGCTGCGGAAGTTGCGCTTCTTCTGCTTGCGGCCGATGAAGGCGTAGTTGCCGGACTTCATCACCTGCTGTTTTGCCATTTTAAAGAGCTTGCTCTTCGCGCCAAAGTAGCCTTTCGCAAGCTTCAGGGTCTTTTTTCTTCTTTTGCGGGTCATCATCGCGCCCTTAATACGAGCCATATCTCTTTACCTCCGTCTTCGTCCGATTGATTGTCCGATTATCCGAAAAATGATTATTTGTAGGGGATCATCAGCTTGATATTCGCCACGTTGGTCTTGTCGGCATAGGTGCTGTGGCGCAACCGGCGCGTACGCTTGGTATCCTTCTTGGTGAGGATATGGGATTTATAGGCGCGAGCCCGCTTCACCTTCCCGTTTTTGGTCAGGTTGAAACGCTTTTTTGCACCGGAGTGGGTCTTGATCTTAGGCATTTTTAGTTCCTCCCTTTGTAGTAGTTGCAGGCTTTGGAGCGATGAACATGATCATGCTGCGGCCCTCCATCTTGGGCAGCTTCTCCACCGAGCCGGCGGCGGCCACCGCGTCGATAAACCGCTTCATGATGTTCGTCCCCAGCTCGGGATGCGCCATCTCGCGGCCGCGGAAGCGCAAAGACACCTTCACCTTGTCCCCGGACTCCAGGAACTTGATGGCGCGGTTGGCCTTTGTGTTGAAATCGTTGGTGTCGATGTTCAGCGAGAGGCGGACCTCCTTGATCTCGATCACCTTCTGGTTCTTCCGGGCTTCCTTCTCCCGCTTGGCCTGCTCGAACTTGTACTTGCCGTAGTCCATGATCTTGCAGACGGGGGGAGTGGCCTGAGGAGCGATCTTCACCAGGTCAAGATTTTTTTCCATCGCCATGTTCTGGGCGGAGGCCAGCGGCATGATGCCCAGCTGCTCCCCGTCCGGCCCAATGAGGCGAACCTCCTTGTCCCGAATCTCCTCGTTGATGAGCATTTCCTTGCTGCTAATTGAAAACACCTCCAAAACCGGTCATGACGTAAAACAATAGGAGCGCGGACAGACCCTGCCCACGCTCGTTCAAACACACTGCCGCGCTGCCGCGCCGCCTGTATTGACCAGCCGGACCGGGTCCGGCGAGGTGAGAACAGAATTGTCCTGCTTTGTTTACCGATCTATTCTAGCATAGAGTGCGCCGCCTGTCAACCCCTTTTGCGGGGATTTTTTGGCGGGCAGCGCCCGCCAAAAAATCCCCCTCAGAACCGGATCTCCCGGTCCAAGGCGAAGGAATAGAGGACGCACTCCTTCACCGGGACGCCCAGGGTGCTGCCCAAAAGCCTCCGGTAGAGCTCCAGCTGGGTGCGGTAGCGGTCCAAAAGCTGCTCCGGGCGCTGCACCCGGTCGCTCTTATAGTCCACCACCACCGCCGCCCCGTCCTCCAAAAAGACGCAGTCGGCTACACCCTGCACCACCGTCTCGCCCCCCTCCTCCAACAGGGAGGTGTAGGGGCCCAGCGTCTCCTGGCCCACCTGGGCCAAAAACCGCAGCTCCCGCCAGACCTGGGGGGAACGGAAGATCCGCGCCGCCAGCGGGCCTGTAAAAAAGTTTTGCAGCCTCTGGGGATCGATGGAGGCCACCTCCTGGCTGGTGAGAAAGCCCTGGCTGCCCATCCGCGCCAGCTCGGCCTCCACATCCTGGGCCGCCCGCCGGTAGTCGGCAAACTGCATGAACTTGTGCAGGGCGTTGCCCTTTTGGGCGCCGGTAAGCCCTCCCTCCTGCAAAAAGGCGGGACGGCTGGCAAACCGGTGGGCCTGGGCCAGCTCCCCCTTGGCGATCTGGGAGACCGCCAGCTTGGTGGGCACCCGGGTGAGGGCCTGGTGGGGATAGCGCCAGGCCAGCTTTTGGGCCAGCGCCTGCTCCAAGGCGGGCAGCTGCCCCGGCTCCGGCCCCGCCGGCTGGGGGGGCTGGGGCGCCTGGGCCAGGCCCGCCCGCACCAGGGGAAACTCCACCTCCGGGATCTCCGCCGCCGGGGCGGGCGGGACCAGCCCCCACTGGGAGAGCTGTTCCCCAAAGGCGGGGTGGTGGGCCGCAGCCATCAGGACCCAGTCCAGGCAGGAGGAGGCCCCCCGCACCAGATAGGCGGGCAGCTTCCCCTGCGCATCCAGGCCGGCCAGCAGCGCCGCCGCCCGCTCCCCGGGCCGGGTGAGGGCGCCGGTGATCACCAGCCGCTCCTTCGCCCGGGTGAGGGCCACATACAGCATCCGTAGCTCCTCCGAGAGCATCGAACGCTCCAGCTCCAGCCGCAGCGCCTGCATGGGCACGGTGGTGTATTGCTTCATCTGGGCGAAGTCCCGGCGCATACAGGCGAACCCCAGCTCCGAATGGAGCAGGGTGTTGCCGTTCAGGTCCTCCCGGTTGAAGGGCTTGGCGCAGTCGCAGAGGAACACCACCGGGAACTCCAGCCCCTTGGAGCGGTGGATGCTCATCACCCGCACCACGTCCGCCTGCTCCGAAAGGGCGCTGGCCGGGGCGAAATCCCCCTCCCGCTCCAACAGCTGGTCCACAAATCCCACAAAGCCGCTCAACCCCTTGTAGCCGCTCTGGTGGTAGCGGCAGGCATACTCCACCAGCTGCAGCAGGTTGGCCCGGCGGGCGTCCCCCATCCCCATCACCTGGACCTTCCCCAGATAGTCGCAGCGGGTATAGATCTCCCGGATCACCTGATCGGCGGTGGCGACCACCGCCAGCCGGCGCAGCTGCCGGAAGAGGGCCAAAAACGCCTGGCAGTGGGCGTCCCCCTGGCCGGCCTTGGCCTCCACCGCCAGGTAGAAGGGCAGTTTGCGCCCCACCAGGCGGATGGCCGCCAGCTCATCCGCCGTAAAGCCAAATAGGGGCGAAAGCAGAGCCGCCGTCAGGTCGATATCCCGCAGGGGGTTGCCCAACACCCGCAGCAGCGCCACCACCGGCGCCACCTCCCGGGTGGTGAGAAAGCCGTTTTTGGGCTCCGCCCACACGGGGATCCCCCGGGCGGCCAGGGCATCCAGATAGACCTGGGCCTTCCGGGCTGGGGAGCGCAGCAGGATACAGATGTCCGAAGGGCGGATCGCCCGCACCCTGTCCCCATCGGCCACCGGCTCCCCCCGCTCCAGCAGCCGGGCCACCTGGCCGGCCACCTCCCGGGCCTCCAGGGCGGTTTTGTCCCCATGCTTCTCCTCCCCCGTAAGGTCCAAAATCCGCACCTGGCAGGCCGGGCGGCTGCCCTCCGGGAAGGCCGCCCCCGGCTGGAGCGCCTCCTCCCGGTCGTAATCCAGTTCCCCCACCTGGGGGCTCATCAGCTGGGTGAATAGGAAGTTCACCCAGCCGGTGACCTGGGGGGCGCTGCGGAAGTTTTTGCCCAGGGTGATTTTTGCGGGGAAGTGCGCGCCATCGTAGGGGTAATAGCGGCGCTTTTTTTCCAAAAACAGCTCCGGCCGGGCCTGGCGGAACCGGTAGATGCTCTGCTTGACATCCCCCACCAAAAAGAGGTTCTGCTCGTTTTGGGAGACCGCCCGGAAGATGATCTCCTGGGCGGCATTGGTGTCCTGGAACTCATCGATCAACAGCTCATCATATTCGGCAGCCACCTGCCGGGCCAGCTCGGTGCGCACAAATCCGCCGCCCTCCGGCCGGGCCAGCAGGGCGATGGCGTACTGCTCCATATCCGAAAAATCCATGGCGTTGCGCTGGAGCTTGGCGGCGGTAAACGCCCGGTCGAAGGCCTGCACCAGGGAGAACAGCTGGGCCACCATGGGGCGCAGGAACTCCACATCCTCCTGGAACTGGCTGGCGGTGGCGCAAAACTGTTTCTCCCGCAGGTCCCCCACCAGTTTTTTCACCCCGGCCCGCAGCGCCTGCACCGCCGCCTTCTCCCCGTCCTCCCCCCGCAGGGGGCGCAGCTTGGCGAAGGTAAAACCGCCCAGCTGGGCGCAGATCTGATCCCAGTTGCGGCCGGATACCGTCCGCCGCAGCTGTTCCAGCTGGTCCAGGTCCTGATAGAACGCCTCCAGATAGGCTTTGGCCATCCGCTCCTCCCGGCGGATCTTCTCCAGGGCCTGGCCGGTCATGGCGATGGCGTAGTCCAAGGCATCGGCAGCGTAGGAGAGGATCACCTGCCCCCAGGCCGAGTCCTCCACCCGCACCTCCCCGCTATAGAGGGCCAGCTTCTCCTCCAGCCAGCGGCCATAAAACGGATGGGAGCGTACAAAATCATAGAGGGAAAAGAGGGTGGAGAACAGCCGGCTGTCATCCCGGCCGGAGCTGAGCAGTTCCACCAGCTGCAAAAAGGTCTCCTCCCCCCGGCTGTGGAACTCCTCCACCACCTGGCGGGCAGCCTGCTGGCGCAGCACCTCCAGCTCCTTTTCGTCCGCCACCCGGATGTTGGAGGGCAGGCCCAGGGCCTGGAAATTGGAACGGATTAGGCTGCCGCAGAAGGCGTGGATGGTGCCGATCTGGGCCCGGGCGAGCAGCATCTGCTGGCGCTGCAGCCGGGCATCCTCCGGGTGCTGGGCCAGCAGGGTGTTCAGCCGGGCGGCGATCCGCTGTTTCATCTCCAAAGCGGCCGCATTGGAGAAGGTGGCGATCAATAGCCGGTCAGCATCCACCGGATGCTCCGGATCCAAAATACGGCCGATCACCCGCTCCACCAGCACGGCGGTTTTGCCGCTGCCGGCGGCGGCGGAGACCAAGAGGGTCCCCCCTCTGGCCTCGATGGCTGCCCGCTGTTGGGGCGTCCACTGTTTTTCAGCCATCCTGTTCCCCTCCTTTCATCGCCTGCAAGGCCTCCTGGCGGTCCAGCTCCGCCAAAAGGCGCACCGGATCCCCCTCCTCGTGGCCGCAGAGGGAACGGTAGTCGCACCAATCACAGGGAGGCCGGGCGGAGGCCCCCTCCCCCTGGGCGGGCATCGCCTGGATCCGCCCTTGGTGCAGCGACTCCGCCAGCCCGGTGAGCAGCTTTTCCACCTGGCGGCGGATCACCCCCATCTGGGCCAGATTGGCCAGGGAGCTGTTGGCGTCAAATTGGCCGTCCTTCTTGAGCCGGGCGGGGATAAACACCCCCGCCAGCCCCGGCTCCATAGCCTCCAGCGACTCCCGGTCCTCCAGGAGCAGCCCGTTCATCCGCAGGCGCTTCTGCTGCTCCGCCTGGACCGCCTGGGGCGAGGCGTCCCGGGGGACGGTGGCCATCTGGGTCATGGCGGGCATATAGAGCACCCCTCCGGGCAGCATCCCCGGGGTGCTGTCGCACAGGGCAAACAGATAGATCAGCATCTGGAGGTTGAGGCCATAGTAGACGTCCGATAGGCGGAATACCTTCTGGCCGGACTTGTAGTCCACCACCCGCACATACCTCCGTCCCCCCCGGCGCAACAGGTCCACCCGGTCCACGATCCCCTCCACCACCACCTGGGTGCCGTCGGCGGCCACCAGGTGCAGGGGCTTCACCCGCTCCCGCTCCCCAATGGGCAGCTCGAAGGCTGCCGGCTGGTAGTCCGACTGGGCGAACTCCGCCCCCAGCCGCTGGAGCAGCCGCACCAGGATGTTCACCAGCCGCTTAAAGAGGAATTGGAACCGGGCGGGCATCTCCGCCAGGCCGGCAATTTTGGCGGAGAGCTCCTGCTGGATGATTTGGGCCGCCTCCTTTCGCAGCTGTTCCGCCGGAAGGGCCGCCAGCCCCCGCCCGCCATGGCGGCGGACCATCTTCTCCAGCACCAGGTGGATCAGGGACCCCGACTGGATGGGGTCATAGTCCACCTTGCCCCGGGGCCGCAGCCGCAGCCCTGCCTGGCAAAAATAGGAAAAGGCACAGCTGTAGTACCGCTCCACCCGGGAGGGGGATAGGCGCATCGTCTCCCCAAACAGCGCCCGGGCCAGGGCGTAATCGCTGAGCTGGAACTGCCGGGGGCGGGCGCTCTTGGCCAGGTTCTCCAGGCGGCCGGGGGCGGTTTGGGCAAAATACCCCCGCAGCGCCGCCTCCTCCGCCGTCCCCTGCCCCCACAGGCGGGTGAGCTGGTCAAAGGCGGTGTCCCCGTTGGCCGCCCACGCCAACGCCGGGACCGTCCGGGTGCTCTGGGGGGCCAGCCGGAGCAGCTGCCCCACCTCCCCCACAAAGGCGGAGGGCGAGAGCCCCTCCCCGGCGGCATCCCGGGCCGGCCAGGTGACCCACAGCCGGTGGGAGGCCCGGGTGAGGGCAAAATAGAGGAAATACCGTTCAAACAGCAGGGTGTTCTCGGGGGTCTGCAAAAGGTCGATCCCCTCCGCCCGCAGCCGGTCTCGTTCAGCGGCGGAGAACACCCCGGCCGGGGCGCTCCACCGGGGGAACACCCCCTCGTTGGCGCCGATGACAAACACCGCCTTGGGCGCATCGGGGCGCACCCGGTCGGCCTGCCCTACGATCACCTGGTCCAAGGTCTGGGGCAGCAGCCCCACATCCGCCGAGGCCAGGCAGAGCCGCAATAGGTCCACATACCGGGCCAGGGGCAGGTGGGTATCCGCCAAAGCGCCGCCAAACACATCCAGAATCCCCAATAGCAGGTCCCACACCTGGACGCTCAGATCCAAGAACCGCTTCTGCTCCTCCGGCGCCATCCCCTGGGCAAACGCCTGGAGGTGCTGCACCGCCTGGCTCTGCTCCAGCCAGGCGAATACCCCGGCGGCGAACGCCCGGCCGCTGCACCCCTCCAGCCGCTGGGCCAGGGCCAGAAGGGGGCCCGCCAGTTGGGAGCGGATGCGGTTGAGTTCCCGCAGGCGGCCGGCCTGCTCCTGGTTCAGCGCCGCCTCCATCCCATCCGGGTTGTTTTGGAAATCCGATTTCCAGGCGGCGCGGTTGACCCCCCAGAGGTAGCAGTAGTTTTCCAGCGCCCCCGCCTCCAGGGCGTCAAGGCCGCTGATGCAGTTTTTGGAGAGGGCCAGCAGGTATTCGGTCTCAAAGCCGCTGCGCACCGCATCCAGGGCGCAGAGAGTCCCACTGGCCAGGGGATGGACCTGTACGTCCACCCGCAGGTCGGCAAAAAAGGGGATGCCATAGCGGCCGAACACCGTCTGCAGCGGCACCAGGTAGCGGTCCAGATCCCGGCCGATCACTGCGATCTGCCGGTAGCGGTACCCCTCCTCCCGGGCCAGCCGGACAATCTGGGCGGCCACATATTCCAGTTCATCGTACACATCCTCGCAGCCCACCAGCTGGACCCCCTCCCCTGGCTGCTCCAGGGGCTCCGGGCGCAGCTGGGGGAGGCTGGCGGCCAGGTGGAGGAGCCCCGCCGCCTGGAACCGGTGCTGCTGGCGCAGCAGCGTGGGAGGGGCCACCTGGGCACCCACCTGCCGGGCCAGCCCCGCCATCCGGCGGGCGGTCTGGGAGGCAGCGGAAAACGGCCCTGCCAGCTGCCCTCCACCGGCCAGCCCTTCGCAGCAGAAGGCCGCCGTCACCCGGGGGCTGCCCTCCAAAATCCGGGCCAGCAGCTTCCACTCCGCCCCCATAAACGACATGAACCCATCGATGAATACCCCGCAGCCGGCAAAAAAGCCGTTGCCCTCCAGCCGGCGGCAGGCCCGGGTGGGGGCGTCGTCCGGGTCCTGGTAGCCCCGGTCCACAATCGCCTGCCAGGTCTCAAAGATCAGGGCGATCTCCCGCAGCTTGCCCGCCAACACCGGGCCGGACTGGGCCGCCGCCCGGCGCAGATCCTCCGGCGTGGCCCCGGCGGCCTTCAGCTCCCCCACCGTCTCGCAGATGGTGGCCACAAACGCCGCGCTGGCCCGGTTCTTCCGGTAGACCTCCAGCTGGCCCTCCAGCTCCTCCAGCGCCACGCTCATCAATAGGTATTTGGCGGTCCCGTCCAGATGGGTCCCAGCCAGGCCGCCATACTCCCGGAAGATCCGGTCGCACAGGCGGGTGAAGCTCAGCACCTCCACCGAGAGGGCGGACTGGGGCCCCAACAGCCGGTGCAGGGCCTTCTCGCCCTCAAAGCTGGCCTGCTCCGGCACCAGCAGGATCGCCCGCCCTCCTCCGGCCACCCAGTCCTTCAATTTTTCATACAGCAGGGCGGTTTTCCCCGTCCCCGCCGCCCCCAGGATCAGCTCCAACATCCGGGCGGCCCCCTTCCCATTCGTTTCCTCTATTTTAGCACAAAATTCCCCGCCCGCAAAGCGGGCGGGGAACAACCCCCAGGGCGGGGCTCAGAGATTTTGGACAAATAGGGCGCGGATGGCGTTGAGCACCGCCAGCACCATGACCCCCACATCCGCAAAGATGGCCAGCCACATGCTGGCAAAGCCCAGGGCCCCCAGGGCCAGGCAGATGAGTTTGACGCCGATGGCAAAGACGATGTTCTGGTAGACGATGCCCAGGCATTTGCGGGAAATTTTGATCGCCTTGGGGATCTTCAACGGGTCGTCGTCCATCAGCACCACATCGGCCGCCTCAATGGCCGCGTCGGAACCCATGGCGCCCATGGCGATGCCGATATCCGCCCGACTGAGCACCGGGGCGTCGTTGATGCCGTCCCCCACGAAGGCCAGCTTCTCCCTCTCCGGCTTTTGGGCCAGCAGACGCTCCACCTGCTCCACCTTGCCGGCGGGGAGCAGTTCGCTGTAGACCTCGTCCAGCCCCAGGGCAGCGGCCACCTGGTCGGCCACCGGTTTGGCGTCGCCGGTGAGCATCACCGTCCGGCGCACCCCCGCCGCCTTCAATGCCTGGATGGCATCCTTGGCGTGGGGCTTCACCAGGTCGGAGATGACGATGTGGCCGGCGTATTTTCCGTCGATGGCCATATGGATGATGGTGCCCACGCTGTGGCAGGGGATGGCCTGGACCCCCAGGCGGGCCATGAGCTTGTGGTTGCCGGCGGCTATCTGGCGGCCATCCACCGTGGCAATGACGCCGCTGCCGCCCAGCTCCTGGATATCCGTCACCCGGCTGCGGTCCAGCTCTTTGCCGTACGCCCGCTGGATGCTCTTGCTGATGGGGTGGCTGGAGGCGGACTCGGCCAGGGCGGCATATTCCAGCAGCTTCTGGTCCTCCAGCTCGTTATGGTGGATGCCGTTGACCTGGAACACCCCCTGGGTGAGGGTGCCGGTCTTATCGAACACCACCACTTTCGTTTGGGAGAGGGTCTCCAGGTAGTTGGAGCCCTTCACCAGCACCCCTGCCTTGCTGGCCCCGCCGATGCCGGCGAAGAAGGAAAGGGGGATACTGATCACCAGGGCACAGGGGCAGGAGATCACCAGGAAGGTGAGGGCCCGGTAGACCCAGGTGCCCCAGGCGGGGGCCAGGCCCAGCACCGCCATCCGGGCCAGCGGCGGCAGGAAGGCCAGCGCCAGGGCGGCGAAGCAGACCGCCGGGGTGTAGACCCGGGCGAACTTGGAGATGAAGTCCTCGGATTTGGATTTGCGGGAGGAGGCGTTCTCCACCAGGTCCAGGATCTTGGAGACGGTGGACTCCCCAAACTCCTTGGTAGTGCGGATCCTGAGCAGGCCGGTCATATTGATGCAGCCGGAGATGACCTCATCCCCCGCCGCAACCTCCCGGGGCAGGCTTTCGCCGGTGAGGGCGGCGGTATTCAGGGTGGAGGAGCCGGTCAGGACGATGCCGTCGATGGGCACCTTCTCCCCCGGCTGGACCAGGATGGTGCTGCCCACCTCTACCTCCTCCGGGTCCACCTGTAAGAGCTTCCCCTCCTGCTCCAGGTTGGCGTAGTCGGGGCGGATGTCCATCAGGTCGGAGATGTTCCGGCGGCTTTTGCCCACCGCGTAAGACTGGAACCACTCCCCCACCTGGTAGAACAGCATCACCGCGATGGCCTCGGTATAGTCGCCGCTGCCCTCATAGAGGGCCAGGGCGATCGCCCCCACGGTGGCTACCGCCATTAGAAAGCATTCGTCGAACACCTGGCGGTTCAAAATACCCTTGAGGGCCTTGCGCAGGATGTCGTAGCCCACCACCAGATAGGGCGCCATATAGCATAGAAACCGCAGCCAGCCGGTCACCGGCAGAAATTGCAGCGCCACCAGCAGCGCCGCTGCCACTAGGATGCGGATGAGCATGATCTTTTGCCGCTTGGTCATACCGTTCACCTGCTTCTTTTAATTATTAGATAATTGCTTATTCATTTAATTATTTACCCCAAAGAGGCGCCTACCGCCCCACAGGAGCGAAGGCGCCGCAGGCCGGGCGGTGCTCAGAGGAAGACTTCGCAGTCGGACTCCACCCGCTTGCAGTTTTGGCGGACCTGCTCCATCACCACTTTGGGGTCGTGGCCCTCCAGGAACTCCACAATCATCTTCAGGGTCATGAAGTTCACGGTGGCCGATTTGACGCCCTCGGTCTTTTGGGCAGCCTGCTCCATCTTGTTGGCGCAGTTGGCGCAGTCCACATCGATCTTATAGGTCTTTTTCATGGGGGTCGCTCCTTTCGCCGCTCTATAAATTCAATAATTAAGGAATTGTTTAATTCTTGTCTCCATCATAGCCCTCCTGTGGGAAAATGTCAAGCGGTTTCGCCGCAGTCCTTCCATTTGGGGCAAAAATTTTTCCGTTTGGGAAAAGGGAACCCAGGGCAACATCCGCAGCCGCGGTTTTCCGGCCGTTTGGGGTCCCCCCTGGGGGGGTATCCAGGTGGGCGGTTTCTGGATTTTTCCCAATTTCGGAAAAAAATCCTTTCAAAAGGGCTGTACAAAAACCTCCTTTTTTGGTATACTAACCTCCGGAACACCTACACCCCGTGGGGGTATCCGATATCTTCCTGCAAAGGAGGGCTTTGGACATGCAGGAAAAATACAATGTGACGGGCATGACCTGCGCCGCCTGTTCCGCCCGGGTGGAGAAGAGCGTCTCCGCCCTGCCGGGGGTACAGCAGTGCACCGTCAACCTTTTGAAAAACAGCATGGTGGTGGACTACGACGACCGGGCGCTGGATAGCGGCCGGATCATCGGGGCGGTGGAAAAGGCCGGGTACGGCGCCAACCTCCAGCAGGCCGCCGCCAAGGGCAGGGCCGCCGCGCCCGCCGCCTCCCCCATGGAGGACGCCCAGAAGGAATACCTGAAGATGAAGCGGCGGGTGATCTGGTCGTTCGTCTTCACCCTGCCCCTCTTCTATATCTCCATGGGCCACATGATGGGCTGGTCGCTGCCGGGGTTCTTTTTGGGGCTGGAAAACGCCATGGTCTACGCCCTGACCCTGTTTTTGCTGGCGCTGCCGGTGTGTATCATCAACAACAAATACTACCGTATGGGCTTTAAAACCCTGCTCCACCGCTCCCCCAATATGGACTCCCTGATTGCGCTGGGCTCCGGGGCATCGATGGTCTACGGGGTCTACGCCCTCTACAAGATCGCCTTCGGCCTGGGCCATGGGGACATGGCCATGGTGCAGCAGTTCACCCACGACCTCTACTTCGAGGGGGCGGGCACCATCCTGACCCTCATCACCCTGGGCAAGTTCTTTGAGGCCCGGGCCAAGGGGCGGACCACCAGCGCTATCAACAAGCTCCTCAACTTGGCCCCCAAGACCGCCACCCTCCTGCGGGACGGGGTGGAACATGTCATCCCCGCCGAAGAGGTGGAGAAGGGGGACATCCTCATCGTCAAGGCGGGCGAGAGCGTGCCGGTGGACGGTGTGGTGCTGGAGGGCAACGGCTCGGTGGACGAGAGCGCCATCACCGGCGAGAGCATCCCCGTGGATAAACAGGCCGGGGACAAGGTGATCGGCGCCACCATCAACCAGAGCGGCTACTTTAAAATGCGGGCGGACAAGGTGGGGGACGAGACCGCCCTCTCCCAGATCATCCGCCTGGTGGACGAAGCCACCAGCTCCAAAGCCCCCATCGCCAAACTGGCCGACCGGGTGGCGGGGGTGTTCGTGCCGGTGGTGATCGCCATTGCGCTGGTATCCATGGTGGTCTGGCTGGTGGTGGGGGCCACCTTTGAATTTGCGCTGACCATCGCCGTATCGGTGCTGGTGGTCTCCTGCCCCTGCGCCCTGGGGCTGGCCACCCCCACCGCCATTATGGTGGGCACCGGCCGGGGGGCTGCAAACGGCATCCTGATCAAATCCGCCGAGGCGCTGGAGACCGCCCACAGCGTCAAGGTGGTGGTGCTGGACAAGACCGGCACCATCACCCAGGGCAAACCCATGGTCACCGACCTGGTCTGCCGGGAGGACGCCTCCCAGCAGCAGCTGCTGCAGACGGCCGCCTCCCTGGAGAAGCTGTCTGAGCATCCGCTGGCCCGGGCGATTGTAGCCGAGGCGGAGAAACAAAACACCCCCCTATTGCCGGTGGAGGGATTTGAGCAGATCCCTGGCCAGGGCATCAAGGGCACCGTCGGCGGCCAGGTCTGCCTGGCGGGCAACCAGAAGCTGCTCAACGCCCAAGGGGTCCACGATGCAAACCTGGAGAAGCTCCAGGACCAAATGGCCGACCAGGGCAAGACCCCCCTCTTCTTCGCCGCCGGCGGCCAGCTGATCGGCATGATCGCCGTGGCCGATGTGGTGAAGCCCACCAGCAAAGCGGCCATCCAGGAGCTCCAGTCGATGGGGATCCAGGTGGTTATGCTCACCGGCGACCACAAAAAGACCGCCGAGGCCATCCGCAAACAGGTGGGGGTGGACCGGGTGGTGGCTGAGGTGCTGCCCCAGGACAAGGAGCAGGAGATCCGCAAGCTCCAGGAGAACGGCCAGAAGGTGGCCATGGTGGGGGATGGGATCAACGACGCCCCCGCCCTGGCCCGGGCGGATGTGGGCATCGCCATCGGCGCGGGCACCGATGTGGCCATGGAATCCGCCGACATTGTGCTGATGAAAAACGACCTATTGGATGTGGCGGGGGCCATCGAGCTCTCCAAAGCCACCATCCGCAACATCAAGGAGAACCTGTTCTGGGCATTCTTCTATAACGTCATCGGTATCCCCATCGCCGCCGGGTGCTGGTATGCGGCGTTTAACCTGAAGATGAACCCCATGGTGGCCGCCCTGGCCATGAGCTTCAGCTCGGTGTTCGTGGTGAGCAACGCCCTGCGCCTGCGGTTCTTTAAGCCCAAACACGGTACTTCGGCCAGCGGCGGGGAGCCGATTCCCGCCATCGAGCCTGTACAATACACCGTCCCCGCGGCCGCGCCTGCCCCAGCGGCGCCGGCGCAGCCCACCGGGGCCGCCAATCAAATCAATGGAGGGATTGTCATGAAGAAGGAACTGTCCATCGAAGGCATGATGTGCCAAAACTGTGTGAAGCATGTGCTCCACGCCCTGGAGAAGGTGCCCGGGGCCAGCCAGGTGGAGGTGAGCCTGGAGGGCAAGTGCGCCACCCTGGAGGTGCCGGAGAGCGTCAGTGACGCCGACCTGAAGGCCGCTGTCACCGAGGAGGGCTACGAGGTCACCGGCATCAAAACCCTATGAGGGCCGACAAGGAGCAGGTCACCCGGTCGATCAAGATCGCCCGGGGGCAGCTGGACGGCATCCTGCGGATGATTGAGGAGGACCGCTACTGCGTGGACATCTCCAACCAGCTGCTGGCCACCCAGGCGCTCCTCAAGCGGGTGAACCAGCAGATCATCCGGGCCCACATCCGGGGCTGTGTCCGGGAGGGCCTGCACACCGAGGAACCCAACCCCAAGCTGGAGGAGGCCCTCCAGCTGCTGGAAAAACTCATCTGAGCCGCAAAAGGCCCAGCCGGTCCTGCCGGCTGGGCCTTTTGGACGGCGGGAGGGGTTTTCTCCGGCCGCCACTTGTGCTACAATGGGAGGAAAGGAGGGACGCCCATGGCAAACGAACATCTGCCCCATGACCATGGCCAGCCGATCGAACGGGAATTGGACCAGATGCCCAGTGTCGAAAATTTCCAGACGGTGGCCGATATCTTTAAACAGCTGGGGGACGGCAGCCGCATCCGGATCTTCTGGCTGCTCTGCCACTGCGAGGAATGTGTCATCAACCTCTCCTCCATGGTGCATATGACCAGCCCGGCGGTCTCCCACCATCTGAAACAACTGAAGGCGGGCGGGCTGATCCTGAGCCGCCGGGAGGGCAAGGAGGTCTACTACAAGGCCGCCGAGACCCCCCAGGCCCAGCTGCTCCACCATATGATCGAGGCGCTGGTGGAGATCGCCTGCCCCTCCCAGCGGGAGCAGGCCCAATGACCCGCCAGGAGGCCGGGGCGCTGGAGGCAGCCCTGCGCAAGGTCCCTCCGGGCGCCGTCCTGGTAGAGCGGTACGCCGGAGAGGGGGATGCCCTCTCCCCGCTCCAGCCCCTGCAGGCCCGGGCCGACGGCCGGGGCCGCATGGAGGTCTATACAGTCTACCCTGGGGTGGAGGCAGCCTTCAGCCGGTTTTGGGCTTCCCGGGCCTCCTTTTCCCATGGGGCTGCCCCCTGGGGGCTGGAGATCTACCACTGCCGCGCTGGGCGGGTGGGATGGAACATGCAGGAGGGGGTCTCGGTCTATCTGGGGGCGGGGGATCTCTCGCTGCACAGCATGGACTGCTGCGCCCGGTCGGAGATGCTGTTCCCGGTGGGCTATTCCGAAGGGATTGCCCTCTCCATCGACCTGGAACAGCTGGAGGAGGACTGCCCCCCACTACTGCGGGAGGCGGGGGTCTCCCCCCGGGCGCTGTTTGAGAAGTTCTGCCGGGGCGGGCCCCTGGCCATGCCGGGGAACGCCGAAACCGACAGCATCTTCTCCCCCCTCTACCCGCTCCCCGCAAATTGGCGGCTGCCCTACCTGCGGCTGAAGGTCCAAGAGCTGCTGCTCACCCTCTGGCGCTGGGAGCCCCGGGACGGCCGGCAGCTGGCCCAGTACGGCTCCCAGCAGACCGAGCTGATCCGGGAGATCCATGACCTGCTCACCCAGCACCTGGACCAGCGGTTCACCATAGAGGAGCTCTCCCGCCGGTACCCTATCAACACCTCCTCCCTAAAGGAGGTGTTCAAGGCGGTCTACGGCCAGCCGGTCGCCACCTATATGAAGCAGTACCGGATCCGCCGGGCGATGGAGCTATTGCGGGAGACCCGGGCCTCGGTGGCGGAGATTGCCGCCCAGGTGGGCTACGAGAGCCAGGGAAAATTTACCAAAGCGTTCAAGGATGTGACCCAACAGCTGCCCACCCAGTACCGCAGGCAGCTTTGAAGCGCAGCAGAGGAGCCCCCACCGCCAGGCGGTGGGGGCTCCTTTCATAGGGCTTCTGCAGGTTGGGCCTCCGTTACAGGCTCATACCCAGCTTGATGGCGTTCAGGTTGGGCTCCAAGAGGTGCTGTTTTTTGGCGGGGACACATTTGGCCATGGCGGCCTCCACCGTCTCGGGCTTGGCAAAGGAGGTCTCCTTGAGCACTTTGCCCACGATGATGTTGTTGGCCAGGCCGTGCAGCCCCTTCTCATCCGCCAGCTCGGTGGCGGGGACATAGAAGCACTGGATATCGGTGCGGTCGCACTTCTTGTTGATCAGGGAGCTGTCGATCACCGCGATGCCGCCGGGGACCACCGCGTCGATGAACTTGTCATAGGAGGGCAGGTTCATGGCGATGAGCACGTCGGGGTTCAGCACCAGCGGAGAGCCGATGGGCTGATCCGAGATGCACACCGAGCAGTTGGCGGTGCCGCCGCGCATCTCCGGTCCATAGGAGGGCAGCCAGGAGACGTACTTCTCCTCCAGCAGCCCAGAATAGGCCATCACCTTGCCGGCAAACAGGACCCCCTGTCCGCCGAAGCCAGCCAATAGAATGTTCATTCCGGCCGAACCCCCTTTTCCGTTCTGTCCATATAGACGCCCAGCGGATAGTAGGGCATCATGTTGTCCCGCAGCCACTGGAGGGCGTCCTTGGGGGCCAGGCCCCAGTTGGTGGGGCAGGTGGAGAGGATCTCCACGATCGAGAAGCCCTTCTTCTCCAGCTGGCAGGTGAACGCCTTCTTGATGGCCGCCTGGGCCTTGCGGATGTTGGGGACGGTATCCACCGCCACCCGCTCGGCATAGGCCACGCCCGAAAGGGTGGAGAGCATCTCACACACCCGGATGGGGAAGCCCGCCGTGTGTACATCGCGGCCGTAGGGGGTGGTCTGGGTCACCTGGCCGGGCAGGGTGGTGGGGGCCATCTGGCCGCCGGTCATGCCGTAGATGGCGTTATTCACAAAGATGATGGTGATATTCTCGCCGCGGGTGGCCGCGTGGACCGTCTCCGCCGTACCGATGGCGGCCAGGTCGCCGTCCCCCTGGTAGGTGAAGATCAGGTTGTCGGGCAGGGACCGCTTCAGGCCGGTGGCCACCGCCGGGGCGCGGCCGTGGGCGGCCTCCAGCATATCACAGTTGAAATAGTCATAGGCCATGACCGAGCAGCCCACAGGGGCAACGCCCACGGCCTTCCCCTCCACGCCCAGATCGTCCATCGCCTGCGCCACCAGCTTGTGGATGATGCCGTGGGTGCAGCCGGGACAGTAGTGGGTGGGGACGTCAATCAGCGAATGGGGTCTTTGATAGACAACCGCCATTACCGCTCACCTCCTGCCAGTTTCTGAAGTTGCTCCAGCACCTCCGCCGGAGTGGGGATGATGCCGCCGGTGCGGCCGAAGAAGTGTACCGGCGCCTTGCCGTTCACCGCCAGGCGCACGTCGTCCACCATCTGGCCCATGCTCATCTCCACCGAGAGGAACGCCTTGGCGCCCCGGCCAGCAGCAGCCGCGATGGCTGCGGAGGGATACGGCCACAGGGTGATCGGGCGGATGAGGCCCGCCTTGATCCCCTGCTGGCGGGCGGCAGTCACCGCGCTGCGGGCGATACGGGCGGTGGCGCCATAGGCCACGACCACATACTCCGCATCCTCGGTGAGATACTCCTCGCAGCGGGTATGCTTCTCCTGGACCTGGGCGTACCGCTGGAACCGCTCCACAATCTTCTGCTCCAGCTGGTCGGGCTGCAGGAAGAGGGAGTTGGTCACATGGTGGGGCCGCTGGCACTGGGTGCCGGTGGTGGCCCAGCCGCTCTTGTCGATGGGGGTGACCTGCTTTTCGGGGAAGACCACCGGCTCCATCATCTGGCCCAGCATGCCGTCCGCCAGGATCATCGCAGGCATCCGGTAGGTGTCCGCCAGCTCAAAGGCGTCAAACACCAGGTCCACCATCTCCTGGATGGTGGCGGGGGCAAACACCAGGATGTGCAGGTCGCCGTGGCCGGGGGCACGGGTGGCCTGCCAGTAATCCGCCTGGGAGGGCTGGATGCCGCCCAGGCCGGGGCCGCCCCGCTGGACGTTGATGATCAGGCAGGGCAGGTCCGCGCCCGCAATATAGGAGATCCCCTCGGTCTTCAGGGAGATGCCCGGAGAGGAGGAGGAGGTCATCGCCCGCACACCGGCCGAGGCCGCGCCGTAGACCATATTGATCGCCGCAATCTCCGACTCCGCCTGCAGGTAGGTGCCGCCGATCTTGGGCATCCGCTTGGACATGTACGCAGCTACTTCCGTCTGGGGGGTGATGGGGTAGCCGAAGAAGTGCCGGCAGCCGGCCTGGATAGCCGCCTCCGCCAGCGCCTCGTTTCCTTTCATCAAAACTTTTTGACTGGAAGCCATTTTTTCACTGCCTTTCGTGTTGAACTTGCAAAGCCATACCGTTTATTTTTCCACCGTGATCGCGCAATCCGGGCACATCAGCGCGCACATGGCGCAGCCGATGCACTGGGCCATATCCGAAACAATCGCCGGATGGTAGCCCTTGGCGTTCAGTACGCTTTTGTCCAACGAAATGATC
>DXES01000152.1 GCA_019114825.1 Candidatus Anaerotruncus excrementipullorum | reverse complement strand
CCTGGGGGAGGCGCTGGAGCTGGCCCGGGGGTCCGGGTTTGTCCGGCAGGTGCTGGGCCAGCGGCTGCTGGACCAGTATTTGGAGCTCAAGGGCCGGGAGACCGACCGGCCGGAGCTGGCGGAGGGGCCGGAGGACCCCTACCTGTTGTTCATCTGACCGAAAAGTGCGAGGGGAGGTGGCCAGGAGATGGACAGCGCGCTGATCGTCTCCGGCGGGGAGCGGGGGATTGAGGCCCTGTCGCAGATTCTGCGCCAGGCGGGCCTGGAACGGCTGGCCACCGTGCCCACCGCCGCCCGGGCCCGCCAGCTGCTGATGGAGGGGACGTTCTCCCTCTGCCTGATCAACGCCCCCCTGCCCGACGAGACGGGGGAGCGGCTGGCGCTGGACCTGGCCGCCCGGGGGGAGTGCGAGGTGGTGCTCTGCCTGCGGGCCCAGGAGTTCGAGCAGGTGTCCAGCCGGGTGGAGGGGGCGGGGGTGCTCACCGTCTCCAAGCCCCTCCACCGGACGCTGTTTTGGAACACGCTGAAGGTGGCGGTGGCCACCCACCGGCGGGTCCAGCGGTTCCGGGCGGAAAACGCCCGGCTCAGCCGCATGCTGGAGGATATGCGGGTGATCGACCGGGCGAAGTGGCAGCTGATCACCCACCGGGGGCTGAGCGAGGAGGAGGCCCACCGCTTTTTGGAAAAGCAGTCGATGGACACCCGCCGCTCCAAGCGGGAGGTGGCCGAGGAGATCCTGCGGGCGTATGCGCCCTAGGGCGCTGCATACAATTTTAAGGGGGGAAACCTATGGAGCTTCCATTTGTCAAGATGCAGGGAGCGGGCAACGACTATGTGTATATCGACGGGTTCGACCACCCGGTGGCGGACCCGGAGCGGCTGGCGCCCATCCTGGCCGACCGCCACTTCGGCGTGGGCGGGGACGGGCTGGTGCTGATCCTGCCCAGCCCCACGGCGGACGCCCGGATGCGCATGTTCAATGCCGACGGCAGCGAGGGGAGGATGTGCGGCAACGCCATCCGCTGCGTGGGCAAATACCTCTATGAGCGCCGGGGCCTTTGCCGGGACCAGCTGGTGGTGGACACCCTCAGCGGCCCGCGCACCCTCTACCTCACCGTCCGGGAGGGCCGGGTGGAGGCGGTGCGGGTGGGCATGGGCCCGGCGGAGTTCGACGCCGCCAAAGTCCCGGTGCAGGCCGGGCTGCCCCAGGTGGTGGGGGCGCCGATGGCGTTCGGCGGGGAGGAGCTGGCGGTCACCTGCGTGAGCATGGGCAACCCCCATGCGGTGATCTTTGGGGGCGACCCCGACCGGGTGGCGCTGGAGCAGATCGGCCCGGTGATCGAGCACGACCCCCGCTTCCCCGAGGGGGTCAACGCGGAGTTCGTCCAGGTGGTGGACCCCCACCACCTGCGGCTGCGGGTGTGGGAGCGGGGCAGCGGCGAGACGCTGGCCTGCGGCACCGGCGCCTGCGCCAGCGTGGCCGCCGCCGTCCGCTTGGACCACTGCCCGGCGGGGGAGCCGGTGCAGGTCCAGCTGCGGGGCGGGGTGCTCACCATCCAGGTCACCCCCCAGCAGGTGTGGATGACCGGGGGGTGTGCAATCGTCTTCGACGGCGTCATCCAGCTGCCGGAGGCCTAAACGGCGGGAGCCGTGTCTTTTACCGTAAAAGGAGGGAAAGGGCTATGAAAGTCAACGAGCATTTTCAAAATTTGGGGCAGAGCTACCTGTTCACCCGGATCAACCAGCTGGTGGCGGCCTATCAGAAGGAGCACCCCGATGCGCAGCTGCTGCGCATGGGGATCGGGGATGTGACCCAGCCGCTGGTGCCTGCGGTGGTGGAGGCGATCCACCGGGCGGCGGAGGAGATGGGCCATGCCGAAACCTTCCACGGCTACGGCCCCGAGCAGGGGTACCCGTTTTTGCGGGAGGCGATCGCCCGCTACTACGCCGCCAAGGGGGTGGAGGTCTCCCCGGCGGAGATCTTTGTCTCGGATGGGGCCAAAAACGACCTGGGCAACCTGTTGGATATCTTCGCCGGGGACAATGTGGTGGCGGTGCCCGACCCGGTCTACCCGGCCTATGTGGACACCAATGTGATGGACGGCCGGCCGATCCGCTATCTAAACGGCACGCCGGACAACCAATTTTTGCCCGGCCCCCCCGATTTCCACGCCGACCTGATCTATCTGTGTTCCCCCAACAACCCCACCGGCGCGGCCTATGACCGGGAGCAGCTGGCCGCCTGGGTGGAGTACGCCCTGGCCCACCAGTCGCTGATCCTCTATGACGCGGCCTACGAGGGCTTTTTGGAGGGCTCCGACCTGCCCTCCACCATCTTCCAGATCCCCGGGGCGCGGCGGTGCGCCATCGAGGTCTGCTCCCTCTCCAAGACCGCCGGCTTCACCGGGATGCGCTGCGGCTATACCACCATCCCCCTGGAGCTGGAGTACCAGGGGGCCAGCCTGCACAAGCTCTGGGGCCGCCGCCAGGCCACCAAGCACAACGGGGTCTCCTTTGTGGTCCAGCGGGCGGCGGAGGCGGTCTTTTCCCCCGAGGGGATGGCCCAGACCCGCCAGGCGCTGGGGGTCTACCGCCAGAATGCCCGCCTGATGGCGGACACCCTGCGGGAGCTGGGGATTGCCTTCTGGGGCGGCATCCATTCCCCCTATCTCTGGATGCGCTGCCCGGGCTTTGACAGCTCCTGGGACTACTTCTCCTACCTGCTGGAGAACGCCCATATCATCGGCACCCCCGGGGAGGGGTTCGGCAGCATGGGGGAAGGGTTCTTCCGCCTGTCCGCCTTCGGCACCCCCGAGAGCACCCGCCAGGCGATGGAGCAGTTCCGCCGCCTGCACGCCAAAAACTGACCGGCTCCACCCAAAAGGCGGGGGCCCGGGCCGTCCGTCCGGACGGCCCGGGCCCCCGCCCCC
>DXES01000151.1 GCA_019114825.1 Candidatus Anaerotruncus excrementipullorum | reverse complement strand
TCCGGCCTGTAAGGCCGCTGTCTCCTACGGGGCCGCCGATCACAAACCGGCCGGTGGGGTTGATGAACAGCTTGGTGTTCCCGTCCATCAGCTCCGGCGGGATCACCGCCTTCACCACATGCTCCACAATCTCCTCCCGGATCTGCTCCAGGGGGATCTCCGGGGCGTGCTGGTTGGAGATCACCACCGCATCCACCCGCACCGGGCGGTCGTTCTCATACTCCACCGTCACCTGGCTCTTGCCATCGGGGCGCAGGTAGGGCAGGGTGCCGTCCCGGCGGACCTGGGTCAGCCGCTTGGCCAGCTTGTGGGCCAGGGAGATGGGCAGCGGCATCAGCTCGGGGGTCTCATCGGAGGCATAGCCGAACATCATCCCCTGGTCGCCGGCGCCGGTGCTGCTCCCGGCGTCCTGGCTGCCCTCCTTCTGCTCCAGCGCCTCGTCCACCCCCAGGGCGATATCCCCCGACTGCTCGTGGATGCTGGTGAGCACCGCGCAGGTATCCGCGTCAAAGCCATACTTCGCCCGGTCGTAGCCGATTTCCCGGATCACATTCCGGGCCAGGGTGGGGATATCCACATAGCAGCTGGTGGAGATCTCCCCCATAATCATCACCAATCCGGTGGTCACCGCCGTCTCGCAGGCCACACGGGCGCCTGGGTCCTCCGAGAGAATCGCGTCCAGCACTGCGTCGGAGATCTGGTCGCAGATCTTATCCGGGTGCCCCTCGGTCACCGATTCCGAGGTAAAAAGGTACTTCGCCATCCTGTTTCAACATCCTTTCCAAATTCTGTTTGCTCTATTGCCGCGGAGCGCCCTGAAAAAAGGTCCCTCCGATGCGTACCTCTCTCAGCCAAAGAACGCCAGCACCCCATCCCCAATGGCGTTGGCGGTCTGGTAGATCCCCTGTTTGCTGGCCATGCTGTCATACTCGGCAGGATTGGTCAAAAAGCCCATCTCCACCAGCACCGATGGGGCAAAGGTGTTCAGCGTCACCCGGTAGTTGGACCGCTTGGCCCCCCGGTTGGTCCGCTGGGTATAGCCGGCCAGATGGGCCGACAGGGTGGAGGCCAGCGGCCCGGCGATCTCCTCGTAGTAGTAGACCTCGGTGCCCTTGGCGGTGTTGGCGTTTTGGGCATAGCCCACGCTGTTGCAGTGCAGGGAGATGAACAGGTCCGCATCCCGGGCCCGGGTCATCTGCATCCGGTCGTTCATACTGAGGTCGCTGTCATCCGACCGGCAGAGGTAGGCGGTGGCCCCCAGGGAGGCCAGGCGCTTCTGCACCGCAATGGCGGTGGCCAGGGTGATATCCTTCTCCATGGCACTGTCGGCGCCGGGGATGCCGATGGCCCCCGGGTCGGTGCCGCCGTGGCCGGCGTCCACCACCACCACCAGGTTTTTCAGCGGCTGGCTGCTCTGCAGGTCCACCGGCGGCGCATATTTGGCATAGATCTCCACCCCGCCGTCGGCCCCATAGGCGATGTCATACCCCCAGAGGCTCTGCTGGCCGGTGAGGGCAAAGTGGAGGGTCACCCCGCCGCCGGCGCTGTCGTAGTCGGCGGTGACGGTGGAGAACAGGCGGCTTTGCTCCGCCACCTGGCTGCGGATGGTATCCAAAATACTCTGGTCCAGGGTGGTATTACAGAGCTTCACATGCAGGCCGGTCCCGTCCATATACGCCCGGAACATGGGTTTGGCATCCCCAAAGAGGGTGAGGGTCTCCCCATAGTCCCCGCCGGTGGCGGTCTCATAGACGGTGAAATCCGCCCCTTGGACCTCCAGCCGGTAGGGCACCGCCTGGGCCAGGGGCTGCACCGACTCCTTGGCGATCCAGCCGCCGCTGGCCAGCCGGTAGCTGTTGCGGCCGATCTCGGCCACCGCGTCCACGCCCCCCTGCTTGGGGGTCTCGATAAAGGCGCTCCAGGCCTCATCCTGGTAGAGGCTGGTGGCCGCGTTGACCACCTGGACCAGCAGGGTGTCCCCCTTGCCGGTGAGGTAGACATCCCCCGCCGACTGGTAGCTGGTGGTGCGGCCCTGATAGGTCATGGTGTAGGTCACCGGGCCCAGGTTGCGGGTGCCGGAGACCTGGCCGGCGGTGGTCTTGCCGGTGAAGGTGGCAGGCACCCCCTCATAGGCGGTGGCGGCCGCCTGCTTCAGCGGCACCTGCCGCCCGCCCACCGTGGCCACCACCTGGGCCCCGGAGGGGGCGGTGCAGGAGAGGCTGATCTGCTCCCCCGAGAAGGTGGCGCAGTCGTAGCTGGGGGCCATGCTCCGCACATCCGAGATGGTGGTGGCAGCTGCGGTGGAGCCCCGGGTGATGGTGACCGTCTGGGCGGCGTCCCCATTTTGGAAGGTGAAGGTGTTCACCCCGCCCTCCAGCGGCACATACACCCCAAAGCTGCCCAGCACGCCCCGGGTGGTGATCTCCTCCCCGTTCATGGTCAGCGGGCTGCCCGGGTCGCTGTCGCCGGTGATGAAGTAGTAGGCGGAGGTGGTGGAGGTATCCCCGGCGGGACGGGTCAGCCGCAGGCTGCCGGGCACCCGCAGGTTTACATGGCTGGTGATGTAGTCGAAGTCATTATATGTCACTGCGGCCGCCGGGGCCCCCAGCCCCAGGCAGACCGCCCCGGTGAGGGCCAGGCAGCCCATCCGGCGGAAAAAGCGCGCAAGTTTCATCCAAAAAGCCTCCCATCTTCCACGGTTTTTCATATAGTGTGGAAAAGCGGCCCGTTTCCTGCATAAAAACGCGCCCGGCATTGGCATACCGGGCGCGACGCAACCTCATCTCTCGGCAATACCGCTGGATTTGGCACCTTGCGGGGTTCCCACAGGTTGCCGGGCTTCACAGGGCCAGTCCCTCCACCACTCTTCATAAGGCATATTATGCAGTTTTTACGGACTTCATCTTACACGGTTTTTCCCCATTTGTCAAGGGCTGGAAAAAATTTACGCCGCCTGGGGGGCGTGTTCCGCCCGCAGCAGCCGCCCAATGGGCTTATACACCAGGTAGGTCACCAGGCCGTTGATCCCCGCTTTCATCAGGTTGAAGGGGATGATCACCGGCACCAGCATGTTGATGACCTTCTGCACCGGCTGGCCCATAAAGATGGGGGTGAACACCAGGTTGCAGCCCACCATCACCAGGGTCATGGCCAGCACCCCCACCACCAGGGCCGCCGCCGCGCCGGCCCGGTTGTGGTATTTGCGGTAGATACTGCCCGAGAGGACCACAAAGGTGCCGGTGGAGAGCAGGTGCATGATGATGCCGATGATGCCGCTGCCGGCGCTCACGGTGGTGCCCTGGATCACCGAGGCCACCAGCGTCAGCCCCAGCCCGGCCGCCGGGCCGTACAGGAAGGTCCCAATGAAGATGGGGACGTCCGCCGGGTCATACTCCAAAAAGGGCGCAGGCGGGAACGGGATGTGGACCAGGGCCACCAGGATCACCGACAGAGCGGCCAGCATGGCCAGGGTGGTGAGCTTACGGGTTGTGGTTTTCATTGCTGCATTCCTCCAATTCTTTGGAGCCTGTTCGGGTAGCAAAAAAGCCCCTGCATCTCTGCAAGGGCGGCAGCATACCGGCGCAAACCCGCCGGGGTACGCTGTTTCTTCCATCCGGACTCTACCGTTGGTATGGGAATCTCACCCATTCAGCCGGCCGCAAAGGCCAGGTCGCGGACTATACCGCCAGTGGGGAATTGCACCCCGCCCTGAAACAGACTTTGTACCTATTATAGGCAGGCGGGGGTGGTTTGTCAAGAGAAAACAAAAGGCGGCCGCCCGGATGGGCAGCCGCCACAAGGCGCTTGAGGGAAAAATTAGTCGTTGATCTTGATGACAACGCCGGAGCCAACGGTGCGGCCGCCCTCGCGGATAGCGAAGCGCAGGCCCTCCTCGATGGCGATCTCGGTGATCAGCTCAACGTCCATCTCCACGTTATCGCCAGGCATGCACATCTCGGTGCCCTCGGGCAGGGTGATGATGCCGGTGACGTCGGTGGTGCGGAAATAGAACTGAGGACGGTAGTTGTTGAAGAACGGGGTGTGACGGCCGCCCTCCTCCTTCTTCAGGATATACACCTGGCCACGGAACTTGGTGTGGGGGTGGATGGAACCGGGTTTGCACAGCACCTGGCCACGCTCGATCTCGGTGCGCTGAATACCACGGAGCAAAGCGCCGATGTTGTCGCCCGCCTCGGCGTAATCCAGGATCTTCCGGAACATCTCGATACCGGTGACAACGGTCTTCTTCTTCTCGTCGGACAGACCAACGATCTCGACCTCGTCGCCGCTCTTCAGCTGACCACGCTCCACACGGCCGGTAGCCACGGTGCCGCGGCCGGTGATGGTGAACACGTCCTCAACAGGCATCAGGAAGGGCAGGTCGGCTTTCCGCTCGGGGGTGGGGATATACTCGTCCACCGCGTCCATCAGCTCCAGGATGCATTTATACTCAGGGGCGTTGATGTCCTTGCTGTCGCTCTCCAGAGCCTGGAGGGCGGAACCTTTGATGATGGGGATGTCATCGCCAGGGAAATCGTAGCTGGAGAGCAGCTCACGGATCTCCATCTCAACCAGCTCCAACAGCTCGGGATCGTCCACTTGGTCGACCTTGTTCATGAACACAACGATATAGGGCACGCCCACCTGACGGGCCAGCAGGATGTGCTCACGGGTCTGGGGCATCGGGCCGTCAGCAGCGGAAACCACCAGGATCGCGCCGTCCATCTGGGCAGCACCGGTGATCATG
>DXES01000150.1 GCA_019114825.1 Candidatus Anaerotruncus excrementipullorum | reverse complement strand
CGACCACCGCTCCGTCCCAGAGCCCCACCGGCAGGCGCTCTTTGGCGGTCTCTATCAAGCTGTCAAAGAGGCCGGGGACCGGATTGTCTTTCTCGACCGCTTTACGCTATTGCTGTTTCAAAAACCTCAATAAGCTTTTGATAGCCCCCGGAATGCTCTTCGGGGGCATTTTTATGCCGTTTTGCAGTAGGGAGCGACCCTTAGATAGAGATATGCGGCCCTCCGAAAATTTTTTTCGGATTTTGCAATTTCCCTCTTGAAAAATATACTAAACTAGTATACAATAGAGCTGTAAACAACAAACACTCCCCAAAACAGAAGGGTGGTTTTTCTATGAATAGAAACGAGCTCACGCAGAAAAAACGGTTTGTCTACGCGGATAACGCCGCCACCACGCAGATCTCTGACGAGGTATTCCAGGCGATGCTGCCCTGGCTGCGGGAGGGCGGCTACGGCAACCCCTCCAGCATCTATGAGCTGGGCCGCCGGGCGGGCTTTGCCATCGAGGACGCCCGCAAGCAGGTGGCGGATGCCCTGGGGGCTCAACCCAACGAGATCTTCTTCACCGGCTGCGGCTCCGAGAGCGACAACTGGGCGATCAAGGGGGTGGCCCACCAGCTGGGCCCCAAGGGGAAAAAGCACATCATCACCTCCGCCTTTGAGCACCACGCGGTATTGCACACCTGCGCCGCTCTGGAGAAGGAGGGGTTTGAGGTCACCTACCTGCCGGTGGGGCCGCTGGGCCTGCTGGACCCCCAGCAGGTGGCGGATGCCATCCGGCCGGACACCGCCTTGGTCACCATCATGTACGCCAACAACGAGATCGGCACCATCCAGCCGATCCCCCAGATCGGCGCCATCTGCCGCCAGCGGGGGGTGCTGTTCCACACCGACGCGGTCCAGGCGGTGGGCAACGTGCCCATCGACGTCCAGGAGCAGCAGATCGACCTGCTCTCCCTCTCCGGCCACAAGCTCCACGCCCCCAAGGGGATTGGCGCCCTCTACATCAAAAAGGGCATCCGCTTCCCCAACCTGATCGACGGCGGCGAGCAGGAGCGGGGCCGCCGGGCGGGCACCGAAAACGTGGCCTCCATCATCGCTCTGGGCAAGGCCATCCAGCTGGCCTGTGCTGACATCCCGCAAAAAATCGCCAAAGTCACCCCCCTGCGCAACCGGATCATCGACGCGTTGCTGGAACTGCCCATGTCCCGCCTGAACGGCGACCGGGAACAGCGGCTGATGGGCAATGTGAACCTCTCGTTTGTGGGGGCCGAGGGGGAGGCCCTGCTGCTGGGGCTGGACCTGCTGGGGGTCTGCGCCTCCTCCGGAAGCGCCTGCACCACCGGTTCCCTGGACCCCAGCCACGTGCTGCTCTCCCTGGGGCTCTGCCATGAGGTGGCCCACGGCTCCCTGCGGCTCACCATCAGCGACTGGACCACCGAAGAGGATGTGGACTACCTGATCCAGGCGGTGAAAGCGGTGGTGGAACGCACCCGGAGCATCTCCCCCCTGTGGGAGGACCTGCAGACCGGCAAAAAAGCCGTCCCCTTCTCCCGCTGAGAGGACGACCGAAAAACAATTGAGAAAGGATGCTGACAGATGCTGTATTCCGATAAAGTTTTGGAGCATTTTTCCAACCCCCACAATGTGGGTGACCTGCCCGATGCCGACGGTGTGGGCGAGGTGGGCAACGCCAAGTGCGGCGACATCATGAAGATGTACCTCAAGATCAAGGACGGCGTGATCACCGACGCCAAATTTAAGACCTTCGGCTGCGGGGCGGCCATCGCCACCAGCTCCATGGCCACCGACATGATCAAAGGCTCCACCATCGAGGACGCCCTGAAGCTCTCCAACCAGGCGGTGGTGGAGGCGTTGGATGGGCTGCCCGCCTCCAAGATCCACTGCTCGGTGCTGGCTGAGCAGGCGGTGAAAGCCGCCCTGGCCGACTACTACCGCCGCCAAGGGGTGGACCCCACCCCCATCGTGGGGCCGCTGCCCGAGGAGGACGCCTGCCACCTGCACTGACCCCCCAAACAGGCAAAAAACGCCCGCAAATGCGGGCGTTTTTTGTGGCTGGCGGGGTTCAGCTGCGCTTGACAAAGGAGAGGCAGTCGGTGCACTGGGCCATGGTGGGGTTGGTCTCGTGGGTACCCACGCGGATCTTGTCCAAAGCGCAGTAGTTGCTGCTGCCGCAGTGGTTGGCGCACTGGGCGACCATACATTCGATACTCCGGTTGGCTTTGTTGGAATTCATAGGGCATGCTCCTCTCGTACAAATACTTCCCTCATGGGCGATGTAGGTTTCCTCCCCCACATCACCCATAGGTTTCCCGCCCAAAGGCCGTTTATACCCCACTGCGTTTACAAATTCGCTATAAAAAAGATGCAAACTGTCCCTAGATGGCGGGCGGCGTTTTTGCTATAATAGCCGGTAGAGTGAGAGTTTCTGGGGAGGAGCTGCCATGAAAAAAACCGGAAAAATCTATCATTTGCGCCTGCTTGTGCTGTGCGCCTCCTGTTCCGGGCTGCTGCTTTCCGGGTGCGCCGGCGGCGTCCAGGCGGCCTCCTCCGCCCCTGCCGCCCCCGCCGCCCGGGAGGCCTCCTCCCTGCCCGCCGCCAGCCAGGCCCAGGCGGAACAGGAGCTGCCCCGGGAGAGCCAACGCTACCGCCAGGCGGAGCTGGAGACCTACCAGCAGCTGGGGGCCCAGCTCTTTTTGGGGGAGGAGGCCTACCCCCTGGCCGAGAGCATCTACAACTACCGGGACTACCACAACATGTTCATCTTCACCGACAGCTTCACCGACATCACCCAGCTGGAGCCGGAGCTGCTCATCGAGATCGCCGCCTCCCAGGCCCCCCGGGTGGACCTGTACAGCCGGACCTTCCGCGCCTCCCAAGGGCCGGTGCGCAGCTTCTACCTGGCCCAGCGGGAGGCGGGCAAGCCGGTGGGGATGATCAGCTATGGGGCGGATGTGCGCCAGAAGGCCCAGGAGCTGTTTGGAGAGGCGTATACGCTGCCCCGCCAGGACGGCCTCACCGTCCGCTATGAACCCCAGCTGGACATCTATTACTTGGGCGCCCAGGACGCCTCCTCCATGAGCTCCGACTACCCCATCCTGCTGGAGGTCCGCCAGGAGGGGGACCGGTACACGGTGAAGAGCATCCTGCTCTCCTACTGGAGCTTCTCCGGCACCTGGTCCAACCCCGACGGCTCCTGGGAGAGCGATGAATACTGCTCCATGGAGGCGGTGCGAAGCTACCTGGACAGCGAGGCCCGCAACGACCTGCCGGTGCTCACCTTCACCCTGGAAAAGGCGGGGGACCTCTATCGGATGGTGGGGTTCCAACGGGAGCAGGCCGCCTGATAAACGATAAAAATGCCGCCGGAGAAACTCCGGCGGCATTTTTTGTGCGTTTACGGGGGCTTAGCCCTCCTGGCTGGCATAGCGGAACAGCTCGGTGGATTCCCCGTCCTCATCGGTCAGGTAGAACACCTGGGCGTCCGCCTCCTGCACCAGCCCGGCGGACTGGTAGCGGTAGGTGGCGCTGCTGCGGTGGTTGGGCGGGTTCCCCAGCAGCTCGGTCTCATCCACAGTGACCTCGATATAGAACCCATTGAAGTAGACCTGGGTGGGCAGCGGGGTGCCCTTCTGGTAGTCGCAGAGGCCAAAGATGCTCTGCTGCCCGGCGGCGTAGTCCGCCAGGAATTTCTCCACCAGGTTCAGGTTGTCCACCGTGCCGTCCTCCTGGACCACCACCATCCCGTCCGAGAGGGCCTGTTGGGGCGGGTAATCCTCCGGCAGGCCGGTGACGTCCACCGCCAGCTGGGGCGGGTGATGGGCGCCGGGCGGGCAGACCTGCACGCTTTCGGCCACGCGGACCGCGTCCTCCAGGGTGTAGCCGTTGAGCAGCACCATGTATTCGTACTGGTTGTCGTTCCAGAGAACAAACTGGCTGCCCATATTGGACATCTTGTAGGCGGTATCCCCGCTGGGGAGCTCAAATTCGATGAGCTCGGCGCTCTCGGTATTGATGGCGGAGCTCACCGTCCCCACCACCGACTGGTGGAAGCTCAGCACATTGCCCTGGGCGTCCTCGTAGGTGGACCAGTTCACCGTGCTGTTGAGGATCTGGCTCACCAGCAGCATCCCCTCCGGCAGCCAGGCCGGGCGGTATTCCACCAGGTCGAACTGGGGCAGCGGGGTCCGCTCCTTGTCGATGGGGGCATAGCTGATGTTGGAGTATTCCTCGTGCTCCTCCAGCACCATCTCGAACAGCTTCTCCCGCAGGGCATCCACCCCCAGGATGCAGGCCGACAGGCTCACCGCGCCCACCAATAGGAAGGCGGCGGCCCGGCGGCTCACCGAAGCCCACTTTTTCCGGCGGGCCCGGCGGCGCTCCTCCTGGAAGAGCAGCTCCATCTGTTCCTGGAACTGGGGGGAGAACTGGTGGGGCTCCTCCGGCGGGGGCAGCTGCTCCAGCGAGCGGTCCCGCACCCGGGCCAACGCTTCGATCAACCTTTCTTCATCCAGGCTCATGGCACGCTCACCTCCTCCTGCAGCAGTTCCTCCAATTTTTTACGGGCGCGTTGAATCCGCTTTTTCACATTTTCCTCCGTCAGGCCCAGCATATCGGCGATCTCCCCGGTGGAGTAGCCGTTGTCATACTTGAGCAGCAGCACGCTACGGTACCCCTCGGGCATCCGCTCCAACAGGGCGGCCAGCGCCAGCGCCCCCTCCTGGTCCTCCACCGACTGCTGGGGGGAGGGGGCGGCGCCCCCGGTCCAGCCCTCCATCTCGTCCAGGGAGAGGACGGCGCGGCGCTTGCGGCTATTGTAGAGGTTGATGGCGATGTTCTTCACTATGATAACCACGAAACTCTTGGTTTTGGGACAGTCCACCTCAGAAATTTTCCCCAGATGATTGAGGATCCGCATGAACGCCTGGTGGACGGCGTCCTCCGACAGCTGGGGGTCCCGGAGGACGCCGTAGGCCACATGGTACATCAGCTGGCGGTAGGTCAGGTAGAGCTGTTCAAACTTGCTCTGGTCCCGGTCCTTTTCCGGACCACCCCATAGCAGCATTCCGGTCCCTCCTTTCCAAAAGAACGGTCCCGCCGCGGGCTATTCCCGCTGGGCCAGGGCCACCGCCTCCACATGGGCGGTGCGGGGGAACAGGTCCACCGGGCGGCAGCGGCAGGTCCGGTAGCCCAAGGTTCCCAGGTGGGCCAGGTCCCTGGCCAGGGTGGCGCTGTTGCAGGAGATATACACCACCCGCCGGGGAGCCATGCGGGCCACCGTCTCCAAAAGCGCCCGGTCGCAGCCCTTGCGGGGCGGGTCCAGCACCACCACATCGGGGGTGATCCCCTCCCCCTCCAGCTGGAGGGCCGCCTGGGCGGCGTCCGCGCAGAGGAACCGGGCGTTTCCGATCCCGTTACGGCGGGCGTTCTCCCGGGCGTTCTCCACCGCCTGGGGCACAATCTCCACGCCGATCACCTGGCGGCACCGGCCCGCCATGGAAAGCCCGATGGTCCCGGCGCCGCAGTAGAGGTCCAACAGGGCCTCCCGGCCGGTGAGGCCGGCGTACTCCGCGGCGATGGCATACAGCCGCTGGGCGGCCGGGCTGTTCACCTGGTAAAATGCCCCCGGCGACAGGGAGACCTCCAGCCCGCACAGCCGGTCGGTGATGGTGGTCGCCCCCCAGAGCACCCGGCTGCGGGGGCCCAGGATCACATTGGTGTTCTGGTCGTTGCGGTTGAGCTGGATGGAGGCAAGCTGGGGGAACTTTTCCGCCAGGCGGGCGGCCAGCTCCCGCTCCCGGGGCAGGCCGCCCCCATTGACCACCAGGCAGAGCATGGTCTGGCCGGTGGCGGGGGCCTGGCGCAGGTAGATGTGGCGGACAAGGCCGGTGCGGGTGGTTTCGTCGTAGGCGGGGATGGAAAACGCCTCCAGCAGGGCCAGCGTCTCCCGGAGGATCGCCCCGAAGAGGGGCGGCTGCAGCCGGCAGTCCCGGCAGTCCACCACCTGGTGGGTGCGGGGGGCATAGAAGCCCGCCGTCAGCCTCCCCTCCCGCTGCTGTACCGGATATTGGGCCTTGTTGCGGTAGCCGTCCGCCTGGGGGGAGGGCTCCAAAGGCTCCACCGCCAGGGAAATCCCGCCGATCCGCCGGAGGTTTTCCTCCACAAAGCCCTGCTTATACCGCTGCTCCGCCGGATAGGACACCTGGCGGAAGACACAGCCACCGCACCGGCGGCTCACCGGGCAATCAGGCTCCACCCGGTCGGGGGAGGGTTCTATCAGGGCCTCGATCCTGCCGTAGCAGTGGTTTTTCAGCACCTTCACCAGCCGCACCTGGGCCAGGTCCCCCACCGCGGCGGCGGGGACAAACACCGCCATCCCCTCGGGTAGGCGGCCCACCCCCATGCCCTCATGGGTCATGGAGGTGATCTTCAGCTGGTAGCACTCATTTTTCTGCGGCATCCCCGTACCCCTTGCTTTTTCCAGTATGAGCTGGTATACTCTATCTGTACTATTCGGAATAGTACAGATACCTGTCCCGAAATGGCAGGCACTCTGGTTATTGTAACATATTCCGCCCCCGCTGGCAACCGCATTCCCCCGGCGGCGGGAAAACCGAGCGGAGAGAAATTCTTCCCGATTCCCCACAGTTTGCACAAATTTCCAAGATTTGGCGCACCTTTTAGGGGACGGCACCTCTATTTGGAAAGGAGCATGGCTTTGCGCGAACAACTTCCCACCCCCGCGCCGGCCCAGCTGCCCGCGCCCCCTGCCCCGCCCGAGGGCCCCAAGCCGCTGATCAGCGTCCGCCACCTGCGCAAGGTCTACCGGGTGGGGGATGAAAAGGTGGTGGCCCTGCGGGACATCAATTTGGAGATCCCCCGGGGGCAGATTGTCTGCATTGTGGGCACCTCCGGCTCGGGAAAATCCACCTTGCTCAACCAGCTGGCCGGGCTGGAAAAGCCCACCCGCGGGGCAGTGTATATTGGCAAGACCAACATCTCCCAGCTGTCGGAAAACCAGCTGGCCACCTTCCGCCAGCGGCATCTGGGGTTTATCTTCCAATCCTATAACCTATTGCCCACCATGACCGCCCTGGAAAATGTGGCGCTGCCCATGATCTTCCGGGGGATCAGCCGGGGCAGGCGCAACAAGGCCGCCCTCTCCATGCTGGCGGCGGTGGGGCTGAAAAAACGGGCGCTCCACCGGCCCACCGAAATGTCCGGCGGGCAGCAGCAGCGGGTGGGCATCGCCCGGGCGTTTGTCACCCGGCCCAAGGTGGTCTTTGCGGACGAGCCCACCGGCAACCTGGACACCAAAACCACCATCGCCGTGATGAAGATGATGGTGCGGTTCGCCCGCAAGTATAACCAGACGCTGATTATCGTCACCCACGACCCGGAGCTGTCCGACTATGCCGACCGGATTGTGACGCTGATCGACGGGCAGATCGTCCACGACCAGATGCACACCCCCATCTATGACGGCGAGGCCGCCCCGGAGCCCACCCAGGAGCCCCCGGCAGAGCCGCCCGACCTATCCGAAATGGACCTGCCGCTGCCGGACGACCCGGAGGAGCCCCAGGCGGGGCAGCAGGCCCCGGACCCCACCGCTGAAGAAGGAGAGGAAAGCCATGAATAAGTTCGTTTCCCGCCTGGCGGCCCTGGCCGCGGCCGCGCTGATGCTGGCCGGGGCGCTGGTACCGCTGCCGGTTTTTGCCGCCGAGGGCAGCCCCACTGCGTCTTTGCATTTTGTTTTGTCAGATGGAAGTATCCGTACAAGAATCCAGTCTACAGAGCAATTACAAAATGTTACCATTAAAATTTCTAACTTCCCCTTTTCGGAGCAACCTGTTCATGTCTCTGACATTGAAATCACGGGAAATTTCAATTTTTTGGCTTCTCGAAGCACCATAGCTGAAGATCGGACAAATTCTACTTTAACGATTGAAGTTCCTGTAACTAAATATACAGGGAGCGATCCTCTTGAAACAAAGATCAAGTTAACAGTTAAAAACACCGAATTGGGTACTTTTGAATTTCCAGTCCATTTTTTGGATAATAATGATGAAGACCCAATATTTGAAATCAAACATGTCATGTACAATAATTTTGACGGAACTGACGCAGATCGTGTAGATAAAGATGATGTTGTAACTTTATTAGTTACTGTACATGATAAAAACTTTACTAAACAGGAATACGATTCCTTAACGGCCGCACAAAAAGCAGAGTTTTCTGCCGTCCTTACAAACAATATTTTCTCCTACACCCGCTCTTACAATTTTAAAAATTTTAAGAGTATCAATGAAGACGAAGGCGTTCAATATTGCGTTGTGTTCGAGGATGTGCGGTATCGCGGTATAGACAACGCCTTCGGAATTCGTGTTACATATCCAAATGTACTTGGAATCGGTGAGAACGAATCCTCCTTATATACCGATGTTGAAGGTGTTTTGAGGGAAGATGAGGGAAGTAGCAGCAGCCGCTATGACGACGATGACGATGACAGCGGCAGCGGCGGCAGCAGCTCCACCAAAGTGCCGCCGCCCACCCCCACCATCATCATCTCCGAGTACGACTACGGCGGGGGCAATGTGTCCGCTGCCGGCAGCTTCACCCTGCGGATGCGGTTCACCAACACCAGCGACCGGCTGCCCATCGACAACATTGTGGCCAAGATCACCGTGCCGGAGGCGTTCACCCTCACCAGCTCCTCCAACACCTTCTACATCGACCGCCTCTCCCGGGAGTCCTCGGTCAACCGGGAGATCCAGCTCTCGGTGAAGCCGGACGCGGAGCCGGTCTCCCAGGTGGTAAAGGTGGATTTCACCTTTGAGACGGTCATCAACCGGGAGCGCAGATCCCTCAATGCCAGCCAGGAGATCGGCATCCCCGTCTCCCAGCTGGACCGGTTCTCTATGAACCCGGTGGAGGTTCCCGCCGAAATCTACGTGGGGGACTCCAACAGTTTTGAGGTCACCTTTATCAACCGGGGCAAAACCCCTGTCTATAATGTCACCGCAGAGGTCACCGGCAACCTGGCCCAGCCCGGCCAGCGGCAGTTTATTGGCAATGTGGCCAGCGGCACAGAGGATTCTGTAGACTTCCTCCTCTCTGCCAACGAGGGCGGCCCTATCACCGGTGAGGTCATCATCACCTATGAGGATGCCAACATGAATGTGAAGGAGCTGCGGGAACCGTTTTCCACCAACGCCATTGCCATGGAGGTCCCCGAGTTTGACCCCAACATGGTCCCGGACGATATTCCCATGGAGGAGCCCCCCAAATGGTATGAACAGGTGCCGGTCTGGGGCTGGGTGGCCGGCGGCGTGGCGGTATTGGTGGTGCTCTCGTTTATCTCCAAGCTGATCCGCGCCCACAAGGAGAAGAAGCTTTTGGAGGACGACGATGAGGACTTCTGATCTGGTTGCCATGTGTTTTGGCAACCTGTTCCGCCGGAAGCTGCGGTCGATCCTCACCATCATGGCTGTACTGGTGGGCACCGCCATGATTGTCATCATGGTCTCCATCGGAGAAGGGATGAACCTCTCCCAGGAGGCCATGCTGGCCCAGATGGGCGATCTGACCATCATTCAGGTGATGAACTACAACGGCCGCACGGAAACGGGAGAAACCCTAGTCCTGGATGACGCGGCTGTGGCGCAAATGCAGGATATGGAGGGGGTGGTGGTGGCCACGCCCATCTATACCTCCAGCTACTTCACTCCCAACCTCTATGCCGGCAAAAAGGACCGCTACCAGGCCTCCTGGGCCAACATCACCGGCGTCTACGCCGAGGCCATGCCCCTTTTGGGGTACGAGCTGATAGAGGGGGAATATCCCACCGGCCCCCAGGTGAACCAGAAAAAGCCCATCCAGGTGGTGGTGGGGGAATATATGGCCTTCAGCTTTGAGGACTCCAAGAGCAAATACAACAGCTACACCTGGCCGGAGACCGATGAAAACGGCAACCTGATCCGGGACCCGTTTGTGGATATCCACACCGATGAGATCTACGTCTCCTCCAAGATGCCGGAAAAATATACCAACGACAGCGACGACGACCAGGTGGAGGTCCGCCGGGAGCTGGAGATCGTGGGCCGGCTGAAGGAGGATTGGAACAAGGGGTATGAGACCTCCCAGGGGATCCTCATGGACATCAACGACCTGAAGGCCCTGGAGGAGGCGTACATCAAGGAGAATAAGATCGCCGTCAACCAGGACAGCCAGAAGGGCTACAGCCAGGTGAAGGTAAAGGTGGAGTCCATGGAGGATGTGGACCGGGTGGAGACCCAGATCCAGGAGATGGGCTACGACACCAGCTCCATGGAGTCGATCCGCAAGCCCATGCAGGAGCAGGTGCGCCAGCAGCAGCTGTTTTTGGGGCTGATTGGGTTTGTCACCCTGGTGGTGGCCGCCATCGGCATCGCCAACACCATGTTTATGTCCATCTATGAGCGCACCCGGGAGATCGGCGTCATGAAGGTATTGGGCTGCCGGGTGGGCAACATCCGGTCGGTCTTCCTGCTGGAGGCCGGGGTCATCGGCTTTATCGGCGGGTGTATCGGCGTAGGGGTCAGCTATGGCATCTCCTTTTTGATCAACTCCCTCTCCCTCTCGGGCGGGGGCGGCGGGGGCAGCCTGCTGGGTGGAATGTTCGGCGGCATGATGGGCGGCTCCTCCACCGGGCTGCCCATGTCGGTGATCCCCCTGTGGCTGGCGGGCTCCGCCATCCTGTTTGCCACCATCATCGGCCTGCTCTCCGGGGTGCTGCCCGCCAACCGGGCGATGCGCATCTCCGCTTTGGAGGCCATCAAACACGAATGAACCCATAAAAAGAAGGGACGGCGCCGCCGTCCCTTCTTTTTGTGGGTTAGGATCCCCCAGGGGTGTTCAGGTAGTCCTCCCCGAACATGCCGTCATATTGGAGCAGCCAATGGTTGTCAAACCAGGCCTGCTGTTCTTCGGTGAGGGAGTCGGAGAAGCTGCCGTCCGGCTGGACGGTGATCCCCCGGGTGCGGGCCCGGTAGACGTTTAGCTGCTGGATCAGGTAGCTGTAAAGCGGCGGGCGCTCCAGGCCGTAGAGGTCCATGACCACCGGGCTGATCTCATAGGCCGCCACCGTCCCCAGGTCCACCGGCTCCTGGTAGTAGTTGCTCCAGACCACCAGCGGGGTGCCGTGGAGCATGGGGCTGGCGGTGTCGCCGGGGTCTATGTAGCCGGTCTTTTCGTAGAGCTCGTACCCCTTGCCCACCGGGTTGTAGTGGTCCCCCCAGAACACCAGGATGGTGGGCTCCTCCACCTGGGAGAAATAGTCCACCAGGGTGCCCAGCATGGCGTCCGCCTCCCGGATGCCGGTGGCAAAATCCCGCAGCTGGGAGAGGGTCCCCTGGGAGAGGCCTTCCGGCGCGGAGGTGATCTCCACCAGCTCCTCCTCCGGGTAGTTCTTCTCGTTGTAGCTGGTGTGGTTCTGCATGGTCACCGCGTGGAGGAAGAGGGGCTTGGAGGGGTCCCGGTTCTCGTACTCCTGGATGATCCGGCGGGCCATCTCCCCATCGGTGATAAGCCCGCCGCCCCAGTAGTAGGAACGCTTTTTCTCGGGGTTTTCAAAGTCCTCCGCGGCGATGAACTTGTCGATCCCCAGGTGGGGATAGGCGGTATCCCGGCTCCAATACTTGCGGTAGTAGCCGTGGACCGCCAGGGTATCGTACCCCTGGGACTTTAGGAAGGAGGGGGTGGCCAGCATGTCGTGGGTCACATGCTGCTGGTAGGGCTTGCTGCCCGAGGGCAAAAACTCCATGGAGTAGCCGGTGAGGGCCTCGAACTCCACATCGCAGGTGCCGCCGCCAAAGCTGGGGGAATAGGCCTTGCCCACCGCCGCCTCCCCCTTGAGCCGCTGGAGATTGGGGGTCACCGGCTGGTCGTAGGTGATCCCCTCCAGCTCGGTCACATCCCAAAACGACTCGTTCATCACAAAGATGATGTTGGGCTGGGTCACCCGGCCGTCCCCTTTCGCGGCGTAGCTATCGGGGTAAAACGGCTCCGGGGAGGGGTTTTGCAGGAGCTCCCCCTTCAGCTGCTCCACCGCCTCCTGGCTGTAATCCTCCGGGGCGCTCACGTCCAGGGCCTGCAGGTTGGACATAAAGCTGCTAATGAGGCCATAGTTGCGGTAGTAGCGGTCCTGCATCCACATGTCCGGGATGATCCCAAACCACTGGGTCACCGCCGGCTGCAGGTAGACCCCCCACACCATGCCAAAGGACACCAGCAGGGATACCCCGCCGCAGGCCATCCGGCGCTGCCAGCGCCGGGGGTCCTGCCGCCGGGGCTGGCGCAAAAAGCGCGCCGCCACCACCAGCAGCAGCAAAAACAGCAGGATGGTATAGACCATGGGGGGCTGGATCTCCAAATTGGCCTTCCCCACCACGCCGGAGGCCTCCGACAGCTGGAAGAGATCCCAGGGGAAAAAGGGCTCCCCCCGCATCTCCAGCTTGAAATAGGTGACCGCCGCAGGCAGGGCGGTGAGCACCCCCAGCACCAGCACCCCCAGCCAGTGGCAGCCGCTCAGGCAGGTGACCGCCGCATAGATGGCCGCCAAAAATATCCAGGCCAACAGGTAGCTATAGGTGTGGCTGGCAAGGCTGGGGAAAAAGCTCTCCAGGCTCCCCCGCTGGATCCATTCAGAGGTCAAAAGGGCGGCCAGGGGCACCAGGAGAAAAAAGACGATCCCCAGCGGGCGCAGCCGCTGCCGGGGGCTGCCGCCGCGGCAGATGGGGAGGTTTTCCCGGGAAAACAGGGTGGTCTGCATGGAGGCATTCCCTCCTAAATTTTACAAATTCTATACAAAAAGGTGCATAGCAGCGCAATTTTCCATGCTTACCGGAGCATTATAGTCCTTTTTTTCGGCCCTGTCAACAAAAATCCATGCCCATTCCTATCCATAACTGACAAGGCTGCCCGCCCTCTGTAAAGCTCTTGTAAATGACCGCTGAGGCAGCAAAATGGGCGGGG
>DXES01000149.1 GCA_019114825.1 Candidatus Anaerotruncus excrementipullorum | reverse complement strand
CCCCCACCGCCTAGCTGGGCGCAAAAAGGAGGGGCCTTGGGGGCCTTTCTCTTGTAAAGGCCCCCAAACCCCCAAATACGCCTAAAGTATAGAGTGTTCCGCTGGCTGCGGCCAGCGGCCAAAGGGCGCCGCCCTTTGGAATCCTGCCGCCTTTTGGAAAAGGCGGGCGAAAACTTTGCTTGGGCAGACCCGCGGGCGGGTGCGCCGCCGCAAGGGCCAGCCCAACGGGCGCGAGTGCCAGCGGGGGCTACCCCGCTTGGAAAAGGTGGACGAAAACTTTACTTGTGCAGCTGTGCAGCGGGCAGGTGCAGCGCCGCAGGCAAAAATGTTACCCCAGGTCAGTTTCGGCGCCAGCCGGAGAGGAGAAGCGTATGCAAAAAATTATGGGATATCTCCGCCGGGCGGTGGAGGAATATCAGATGTTGGCCAACGGCGATGTGGTGGCCGTGGGCGTCTCCGGCGGCAAGGATTCGGTGGCGCTCTTGGCCGGTTTGGCCGGGGTGCGGCGTTTTTTGGGGGTGGATTTCCGCCTGGAAGCCATCACCCTGGATAACTGCTTCGATGGGGTGGAGACCGACTTTACCCCCATCCGGCAGCTCTGTGACCGGCTGGAGGTGCCCTATACCCTCCGCCGTACCGATATCGGCAAAATCATCTTCCAGGACCGGGGCGAGTCCAACCCCTGCAGCCTCTGCGCCCGGATGCGCCGGGGCCTGCTCCACGACCAGGCCAAAGCCCTGGGCTGCAATAAAATCGCCCTGGGCCACCACTACGACGACGCGGTGGATACCTTTATCATGAACCTGTTCAACGAGGGGCGGATCGGCTGCTTCCAGCCGGTGAGCTACCTCTCCCGCAAGGATCTGACCATGATCCGGCCCCTCCTCTTCGCCCCCGAGCGGGAGCTGCGCAACGCGGTGGCCCGGGCGGGGCTGCCGGTGGTAAAGAGCCGCTGCCCGGTGGACGGCTGCACCGAGCGCCAGTGGACCAAGGAGTTCTTGGCCGGCCTGGAGCGCACCCACCCCGGCGTCACCAAGCGGATCTTCGGGGCCATGCGCCGGGCCCATGTGAGCGGCTGGTAAAAGGAGGCGGGAAGGATGATGGAGGATTGGCAGGAGCGTACCCGGCGGCTGCTGGGGCCGCAGGCACTGGAACGGTTGGCCCAGGCCCGGGTGGCGGTGCTGGGCCTGGGGGGCGTGGGCTCCGCAGCGGCGGAGGCCCTGGGCCGGTGCGGCGTCGGCCACCTGCTGCTGGTGGACCGGGACCTGGTGGACCCCACCAACCTGAACCGCCAGCTGGTGGCCACCCGCCGGACGGTGGGCCAGCCCAAGGCGTCTGCCATGGCTCAGCGGCTTGGGGAGATCAACCCTGCAGGGGAGTTCACCCCCCTGCAGGCCTTCTACCTGCCGGGGCAGGGGCAGTTCCTCTACGATTGGCAGCCCCAGGCGGTGGTGGATGCGGTGGACAATGTCACCGCAAAACTGGACCTGGTGGAGCAGTGCCAGGCCCGGGGGATCCCGCTGCTCACCTGCCTGGGCACCGGCAACCGGCTGGACCCCTCCCAGCTGCGGCTGGGGGACCTGGCCGAGACCGCCCAGGGCTGCGGCTGCGGCCTGGCCCGGGTGCTCCGCCGGGAGCTGCGCCGCCGGGGGATCACCCACCACCCGGTGGTCTATTCCCTGGAGCCCCCCCGGCCGGTGGAGGGCCGCGCCCCGGCCAGCAGCCCCTTTGTGCCCCCGGCGGCAGGGCTGCTGATGGCCTACTGGGCGGTGGGGACCCTGCTGGGGGAGGGCTGAACTGCACAAAACAAAAAAAGCCTGGAAAATTCCAGGCTTTTTTGTTGAAAGCATCCCCGCTGTACCGATGCCCCGCCGGCTGTAAACCCCCGTCCTCAGACAGAGTGGGTACGCCCGCTCACCATTTCCTGCTCCCTTCCTCCCGAAAGCCGGGGAGGTCTGCAATCCCTGGATGAAAACAAGGCTCCCAAGATACAGTTGTTGGAGTATAAAGGGCGAAGCTGTCGTGTACAGCAGGGAGTGTTGCCAAACGCTTATTCCTCCGGCAGGTCCTCTTCCTCCTCGCCGGCGATGAAGTCGAAGTCGTCCTCCAGCCGCTCCATAAACAGGGCGGCCACCTCGTCAAACTCGGCCTCCTCCTCGATGGCTTCCAGGAATTCCTCCTCGCCCTCGGTGACGGCCTTGAGCACCACCAGCTCGCCGTCCTCCTCGCCGTCCCCTTCGCCATCCTCCGGCTGCTCCTCCAGCGCCGGGCCGGCATAGGAGGCCACCAGCGCCACATACCGCTGGCCGTTCAGGTCCAGGGTGTCCACAATCTCAAACTCATGCTCGTTGCCCTCGTCATCCACCAGGGTGACCAGCTCGGGCCCATAGGCTTCTTGGTCCATTGCGCGCTCCTTTCTGCCCCGGGGCGGGGCAGGGGGTTTTCAAATCTCTTACTATGATATGATATCTTAACTTGGGGCAAAAGTCAATCGCTTTCTGCGGAGTTTTTCTTGGAGAAATAAAATAAATATCTTCAACATTTTTAAAAAATACTATTGACATTTTCCAACTTTTCCGCTATACTAAAAGCACAGAAGAGAGATCCCAGAGAACCAGAAACAGAGAAAGGCGGTGGTTCCGATGTACGAAGAAATTCACTTCCAGTCTTCTCTGCTGCGGAACACCGCGGCGGAAGCCTCCCAGGGCTGAGTGCTAGGACAGGAAGATCGGGTTCCACGGTTTAGGGCCGCGTACAAGGCAAATACTTTCACAAGCTCCCGAGGCAACGCGGGAAATTGGTTGGCAAGCAAAAGCCGCTTCGGAAACTCCATTGGGAAACCCGGAGAGAAAGAGGAACAAGCCTGTACCGAAAAGACAACCGGATCTAGGAAAGGAAGATGCTTCATCAAAAGATGCAGAACTTCCGTACCCGGCTGACAATCCGTGGAGAGATCTCAAAAGCATAAAACGGATTTACCGTATGCCACCTCCTTGGGAATTCCCCGCGTAAACTGGTAGGGCGCGTATGCAATACCGACGGGGCAGAGGGGCAGAAAAAAATAAAAAAGGACCTGCTTGGAGCAAACATTTTTAAAAACCCCACCATAGCTTCTCCAAAAAGAGAGGCCGCATTCCTCCAAAGAGTGTTGAGAAATCAATGGAGGAGAGAAATCCTTGATCGAGTGTTGATAAATCGAGAGAGGAACCCCAAAAAATCCTTCATCGAATGTTGATAAATCGAAAAAGGATCTCTTCCGGGCTGGAAAATACAAAATCAAGTGTTGCGAAATTGATGGCGGATTTCCGGCAAACGGAGGAAAAGGAAGGGCGGGGCAAAAAAATCCTTGCAAAAAGTCCAAGCAAATCCCGCTTTCCTGTATGCAAAAGGGCAAAAGCCCCCAAAAGAGAGATGCTGGACATCTCTTGCAGATAGATTGAAAGCAGGAAACCATGTGTGATGAGATCGGAAGGACCAAAACGGAATCCCCAAACAGGAGACCGCGCAGGAGGACCGTCCAATGCACAGGTAACAAATGGGTCTAAATAGGGTTTTCACGGGCGGCGCTGGAAAAACCGGCGCCGCCCTTGTTGTTGCCGCCGGGGGGCCAGGGCCCTGCCGGGGCAGCCCGGCCCCTTTGGGGCGTGTCCCCCTCCCGGGGAATTGAGGCGGGGTGATTGATTTTCTATGATTTTATGTTAAAATAGTATCGTATCGGGTTTTCCCCCCAAAAAAGAAAAACCCGCGGTGCCGCGGTTCCATGCAGTTGTTTTCCCCTTTTGCGGCACTATATCCCTGGAACCGTTTGTAGCTCCACCCCATCAATTTTCCATGGAGGTAACTTTTATGAAGAAATTTGCCCTGCTCCTGTGCGCGGTTTTGTCCGTGTCCATGCTGTTCTACGGCTGCGGCGGCGGCGAGTCCGCCAGCTCCCAGGCGGACACCAGCTCCGCCGGCGAGACGGACGGCGCCCAGACGATGCCCGAGACCCCCGAGGAGATCAAGGCCCACAACGACAAGATCGACCCGGCGGACATCGACTTCATCCAGCTGGCCACCCCCGGCGCCGATGCCACCATGGTCACCATCGGGACCAGCATGGGCCCCATCGAGGCGGTCCTCTTCCCCGAGGAGGCCCCCAACGCGGTGCAGAAGTTCCTGGACCTGGCCGAGGCCGGCTTCTATGACGGCAAGAGCTTCACCGAGGTGATCCCCTCTGTGAAGGTGGCCGCCGGCGAGGCGGACGGCGAGGCGGTGGCCGATGAGTACAGCCTGAACCTGTGGCACTTCACCGGCGCCTTGGCCACCGGCACCGGCGGTGTGGCCGGCCAGGCGGACGGCCGGTTCTACATCGTCTGCGGCAGCGAGATCTCGGATGAGCTGCTGGACCAGATGGTGGAGGGCGGCTTCCCCGAGAAGGTCACCAACCAGTACCTAGAGGTGGGCGGCGTGCCCAACTATGACTCCAAGGACACCGTCTTCGGCCAGGTGACCGAGGAGGGCATGGAGGTGGTCCGCCAGATCGCTTCGGTGAGCCGGGACGAGAACAACAAGCCCACCGAGGATGTGACCATCACTTCCATCACCGTCAGCGGCACCCCCGCCGAGAGCGAGGCCGCGTAAACCTGTGCAACCTGCGGCGCCCGCCCCGCTTCGGGCGGGCGCCGCTTTGGGTAACCGCATAACCGCCCCTCTTTGGGCCCACACTAGGGGAAATGGGCCAAAGGGGGGCGGTTTTGTATGGTGCGGGAGGGCTGGAAGGGGTTTTTGCTGGCATTTTTGGGGACACTGGGGGTGCTGGGCCTGGGGCTGGCGGCCACGGTGGCGGCGGTGGGGCCCCTGGCGGGCCCGGCCGCCCAGCCGCCGGAGGAGGCCCCCTGGGCCTGGCGCCCCCAGGCCCAGGACAGCCTGACCCTGGCGGTGGCCGGGGTGTCCGGGGGGCGGGCCCGGGAGGTGCTGCTCATCCGCTTCAACCCCCAGTACGGCCAGATCCCCCTGACCCTGCTGCCCGGGGGGACGGCGGTGGAGACAGAGGAGGGCTGGGCCACCCTGGAGGCGCTGTATGCCCAGGGGGGCGGCCTGCTCCTAAAGCGGGGGCTTGCCCAGGGGCTGGGGGTGGCGGTGGACCGGTATGCGGTGCTGGAACGGGAGCAGCTGATCCGGCTGGCGGACGCGGTGGGCACGGTGGAATATGACATCCCCTTCCCGGTGGACTACCAGCGGGACGGGTATGCCATCCGGCTGCCCCAGGGCCCCCGGCGGCTGGACGGCCGGGAGCTGGCCGACCTGTTTGGCTGCCCCCAGTTCCCCGATGCCCTAGCCCGCAGCCGTGCGCTGGGGGAGCTGGTGGCCCAGGCGGTGAACCAGCACCTGGAGGCCGCCTCCCAGCAGTTCTCCCCGGCCCTCTTCCAGCTGGCGGTGAACCTGGTGGATACCGATGTGAGCTTTGCCGACTATGAGCTGCGCTGCCAGGCCGCCGACTACCTGAGCCGCCAGCCGGGCAGCCCGGCGGTGTCCCTGCCCCCCACCGGCAGTTGGGAGGGGGAGGAGCTGTACCTTTCGGAGGGGTTTTTGCAGCAGCTGGCCGGGTATTTCCAGCCTTTGGCGGGGGCGGAGGGGGAAAATGGCGGATTTTTTCCGCCAGATGGTTGACAAGCAGGGGAATTTATGCTAAAATACTGCTTGTCGCTATGAGAGGATACCATCCGCTGGTGTAGCTCAGTCGGTAGAGCAGCTGATTTGTAATCAGCAGGTCGGGGGTTCAAGTCCGTCCACCAGCTCCACCGCTTCAGGCGGCGCAAAACTGCATATGGGAGAGTTCCCGAGTGGCCAAAGGGGGCAGACTGTAAATCTGTTGTCACTGACTTCGATGGTTCGAATCCATCCTCTCCCACCAAAAATCCCGAGCGCGAAAGCGTTCGGGATTTTTCATGATCCCTAGCATTGAGAGGGCTGCGGCAAGAGGGGCGCCATCCTGGCGCCTCCGGTATCGAAAAGCCCTCCTTCGGCCGGCCCACAGCGGAGGCGGTTTGCCTTGACCATCCCGGCCGGGGTGTGGTATGATAGGGGTGGAAGAGAGCCTATGGAAAGGATGTGCTGTTGATGCTGGATAAACAGGACCTGCAGGCCATTTCGGATCTGATCGACGCGAAGCTCACCGCCCGGTTCCAGGAGATGGAGGACAAGCTGGACGCCAAGTTGGACGCCAAGTTTGCCGCCCAAACCCAGGCCTTCGACGCCAAGCTGGACGCCAGGTTTGCCGCCCAAACCCAGGCCTTCGATGCCAAGCTGGACGCCCGGTTTGCCGCCCAAACTCAGGCCTTCGATGCCAAGCTGGACGCCCAAACCCGGGCCTTTGACGCCAAGCTGGATGCCCAAACCCAAGCCTTCGATGCCAAGCTGGACGCCCGGACGGAGGAGCTGAAGGCGTTTGTGCGGGAGGATGTCCGCCAGGCGATTCGGGAGAACAATTTGGCCATTGCGGATATTGTCACCGAGGTGGGGGATAAGGTCACCGAAAACCTCACCAAGCGGCTGGACCGGATGGAGGAGCGGCTCCGGGATGTGGAGCAGGTGGCCGCCCAGAACGCCTACGATGTCCAGCTGTACAAGGCCCGCCGGGGCGCCTGAGCTGCCCGGCCCCCTTTCCAGAGTTTGCCGCCAGAGGCCCGGATGCACCGCATCCGGGCCTTTTTGCGCCGGAAAACCGCCCGCCGCCGCTTTACGCCGCCGGGCGGTTGTGGTACAATGGGCCTGGAACCCATTCGAAAAGGAAGCGGAGGGACTGCTATGCAACAGCGGATGAAAACCCACCCCCTGGACCCCCAGCGGACCGAGGCGCTGCTGCGCCAGAGCCCGGTGGCTTCACTGGCCACCCTCAACCGGGACGGCACCCCCTATGTGACCCCGGTCCACTTTGTCTGGGACGGCCGGGCGGCCTATTTCCATGGGCTGCCGGCGGGGCAGAAGCTGGAGAACCTGCGGGCCAACCCGGCGGTCAGCCTGATGGCCTACCGGATGGACCGGCTGCTGCTGGATGAGGCGGGCCGCCCCTGTGAGACCAACACCCAATATGAGAGCGTGATCCTGGCCGGGCAGGCGTCGGTGGTGGAGGACCCCGGGGAAAAGGCGGCCGCCCTGGCTCTGATCGTCCAAAAGTACACCCCCCAGCTGGCGGGCCGGCCGCTGCCGGAGGGGATGGTGGCGGGCACGGCGGTGGTGAAGATCCAGCCCCAGTCCCTCACCGGGAAATATTACGGCTGACAATAGGGAGGGAGATTGGATGGAAACAACCCTGCAGGAGGCTGCCCAGGCGGCCTCCCGGGCGGTGATGGACGCCTGCCGCCAGGCCCGGGCGGCAAAACAGGATCCGGCGCTGGTGACCCAGCTGCTCCAGGCGGGCACCGGGGTGGGGGCGGCGGTCTGCCAGGCGCTCTATGCCCCCAACCCCCAGGAGGCCTCCGCCGCCCTCAAGGCCGCCCAGGAGGCCTGCGGCAGCTGTTTGGAGCTGCTGGGGCAGCTGAAGGCGGCGGGCATCCCCCAGGCCGGGGAGGCGCTGGCCCCATGCGGGCAGCTGGCGGAGGCGTTGGAACAGGCCGGGCAGCAGCCCTGACCGGCCGGATAGACGAAGGCAATCTAAATAGTGGAGGAGATGCAGATGTATCAAGTGGCAAATTTTACCGACAACGATGATGTAAAGGTCCTCTCCCAGCTGGGCCCCTTCCAGGTGGTGGAGTACCAGCGGGACCTGAGCGTGGCCCCCGATTCCGCCATGGTGGCCTACTACAGCGCCCAGATGAATGTGCGCAAACGCCAGCTGGTCTGCGACCTGCAAAAGGCCCCGGTGACCATCCAGGCGGGGGCGATGCAGTGGATGCTGGGGGATGTGCAGGCCACCACCGGGATCAAAGGGGTGGGGGACCTGCTGGGCAAGGCGGTCCGGGGGAAGGTCTCCGGCGAGTCGGCCATCAAGCCGGAGTACACCGGCAGCGGCCTGTTGGTGCTGGAGCCCACCTACCGCCACCTGCTGCTGTTGGATGCCGCCGACTGGGGCGGCTCGGTGGTGCTGGATGACGGGCTGTTTTTGGCCTGCGACAGCCGGCTGAAGCACAAGGCGGTCATGCGCTCCAACCTCTCCTCCGCCGTAGCGGGGGGCGAGGGGCTGTTCAACCTGAGCCTCAACGGCCAGGGGGTGTTCTGCATCGAGTCCCACTGCCCCAAAGAGGAGCTGATCGAAATCACCCTGCAAAACGATGTGCTCAAGGTGGACGGCAACTTTGTCATCGCCTGGAGCGGCAGCCTGGAGTTCACTGTGGAGCGGTCGGGCAAGAGCCTCCTCGGCTCCGCCGCCTCCGGGGAGGGGCTGGTGAACGTCTACCGGGGCAGCGGCAAGCTCTTGATGATGCCCACCGCCCAGATGCCCAACGTCTAAGGGGGGCCGCCGGTGAAAAAGCAGTTTGCCTTTTTCCTCCTGGGGAGGGAGTACGACACCGGCCGGGATCGGGCCACCTTTGAGACCCCCGGCATGACCACCCACATCTACACCGTGGGCAACCTGGCGGAAGCCTGTGCCCTGGCGGCCGGGTGCGCTGCCCAGGGGGTGGGGGCGATCGAGCTGTGCGGCGCCTTTGGCCCGGAGGGGGCCCGGGCGGTCCGCCAGGCCGCCGGGGAGTCGGTGGCGGTGGGCTATGTGGTCCACGACCCCAGCCAGGACCCGGTGTTCGAGGCCTTCTGGGGGAAGTAAACCCGCCCAAAAAAGCCCGGGGAGGCACGCCTCCCCGGGCTTTTTTGGATGCCGGAAGCGGCTCTGGAAAATTGTGCACTATTCCACTTGCGCCTTCAATGCCCCTGCCGGTATAATGGAGCTGGGATGTTGGGCGTATGGAGCGCCCTGCCCGGTATACGGACCGAAACGGAAAGAGAAGGAGTGTTTTTAGGCGTGATCTACCACGATTTTAAAGAGCTGAAGCTTTCGGCTCTGGGTTTGGGGTTCATGCGGATGCCGGTGATCGACAAGAAGGACGACCAGCTGGACGAGCCGGCCTGCTTTGAGATGATCGACTACGCCATGGCCCATGGCATCAACTACTACGACACCGGCTGGGGCTACCACGGGGAGATGTCGGAGACCGTCCTGGGCAAGGCGCTGGCCAAATACCCCCGGGAGAGCTTCGTCCTGGCGGATAAATTCCCCGGCTACGATCTTTCCACCATGGACAAGGTGGAGTGGATCTTTGAGGAGCAGCTGAAAAAATGCCAGGTGGACTACTTTGACCTCTACCTGCTCCACAACGTCTGCGAGATGAACTTCGACCCCTATATGGACCCGAAAAACCACATCTACCCCTACCTGCTGGAGCAGAAGAAAAACGGCCGCATCCACCACCTGGGCTTTTCCACCCACGGCAGCCTGGAGACGATGAAGCGGTTTTTGGATCTCTGCGGCGAGGGGATGGAGTTCTGCCAGATCCAGCTGAACTATCTGGATTGGGATTTCCAGGACGCCAAGGCGAAGGTGGAGCTGCTGCGGGAGTGGGGGCTGCCCATCATCGTCATGGAGCCGGTGCGGGGCGGCCGCCTGGCCCGGCTCACCCCGGAGCAGCAGGCCCCCCTGCGGGCGCTGCGCCCCCAGGAGAGCCCGGCGGCCTGGGCGTTCCGGTTTGTCCAGTCGGTGCCCGGCATCCTGGTCACCCTCTCGGGCATGTCCAATATGGACCAGCTGCGGGAGAATATCGGCCTGTATGAGGAGGAAAAGCCCCTGAACCAGCAGGAGTGGGATACCCTGCAGCAGGTGGGCAAGGAATTGCTGGCCCAGAAGTCCCTGCCCTGTACCGGCTGCCACTACTGCGTCAGCCACTGCCCCCAGGGGCTGGATATCCCCATGCTCTTGAACCTATATAACGAGCACTACTTCACCGGCGGCGGCTTTATCGCCCCCATGGCCCTGCGGGCGGTGCCGGCGGATAAACGCCCGGAGGCCTGCATCGGCTGCCGCAGCTGCGAGGCGGTCTGCCCCCAGCAGATCGAGATCTCCCAGGCGATGGCCGACTTCACCCGCCTGCTGAAGGGCTGAATGGAGGAGAGTTTCGGTGGAATACCGTAAGCTGCCCCGGGGCGGCCAACAGATCAGCGTGTTGGGATTGGGCAACAGCTCCATGGGCCAGGCCGGCCCGGCGGAGATTGAGGCCACGGTGGCCCTGGCGCTGGAAAACGGCGTCAACTTCTTCGATATGGCCGCCGCCGACGGGATCCCCTTTGCCCCCTTTGGCCGGGCGCTGGCCGGCTGCCGCCAGAAGGTGTTTCTCCAGGTACACTTTGGAGCGGACTACCACACCGGCAAATATGGCTGGACCACCAACCTGGAGCAGATCAAACGGTCGGTGGATTGGCAGCTCACCCAGTTGGGCACCGGCTACATCGATTTTGGCTTTCTCCACTGCCTGGATGAGCTGTCCGATCTGGAAAAGGTCCTCTCCAATGGGGTGTTGGACCACCTCCTGAAGCTGAAGGAGCAGGGGGTGGTCCGCCAGATCGGCCTCTCCTCCCACACCCCCGCCACCGTCCAGCGGGCGCTGGATACCGGCCTCATCGACCTGGTGATGTTCAGCATCAACCCCGCCTATGACTACCACCACGGGGAGTACGCCATCGGCGGCGCGGACGAGCGGATGGACCTCTACCGCCGGTGTGAGGCCATGGGGGTGGGCATCTCGGTGATGAAGGCGTTTGGGGGCGGCCAGCTGCTGGATGCGGCCACCTCCCCCTTTGGCCGGGCCCTCACCGAGTTCCAGTGTATCCAATACGCTTTGGACAAGCCCGGGGTGGTGACGGTGCTGCCCGGGGTGCGGGACCGGGAGGATCTGAGCCGGCTGCTGGGATTCTTCTGTGCCTCCGCCTCGGAGCGGGACTATTCGGTGCTGGGGGAGTTTGCCCCCCAGGACGCAGCCGGGCGCTGCGTCTACTGCAACCACTGCCAGCCCTGTCCGGCCGGGTTGGATGTGGGGCTAATCAACAAATATTACGACCTGGCCCGGGCGGGGGACGCCCTGGCGGCCGACCACTACGCCCATCTGGACAAGCGGGCGGGGGACTGCGTGGCCTGTGGCCACTGCGACCTGCGCTGCCCCTTCCATGTGGCCCAGAGCCAGCGGATGGAGGAGATCCGGGCCTATTTTGGGGCGTGAGGGTGCGGCGGAAGCCTTTGGGGCGGGG
>DXES01000016.1 GCA_019114825.1 Candidatus Anaerotruncus excrementipullorum | reverse complement strand
GGAGCAGGAGAAGGAGGAGGAGCAGCCATGAGGACTCGTTCAGCGGGTGGGAGTGCCGCCTACGATCTTTCCCGGTTTACCCCCGCCCGCCAGGAGGCCCGGCGTCCCCGGCTGACAGTGGCCAGCCCTAGCGCCCGCGCCCGGGCACGGGCCCGGGCGGCCTACGCCCTGAAGGTGGCGGCGGTGGCCCTGGCCATGGCCGCGGTGGTGGCGGCGCTGCTCTACTCCCATGCGGTGCTCAGCGAGCTGAAGAGCGAGGCCAGCTCGATGCAAAACGACCTGCGGGACCTGCACAGCGAGCAGGTGCGCCTGTCCGCCGAGCTGGAGTCCAAAATCTCCCTGCGCAATGTGGAGGACTATGCCGCCCAGCTGGGGATGGCCCCGCTGGACAAGTCCCAGATCACCTATGTGGACCTGAGCCGGGGGGACCGGATCGAGCTGAGCGCCGAATCCCCCAAACAGACCCTGGGCGAGCGGCTGCGGCTGGCCATGAGCAATGTGCGGGCCCTTTTGCAGCAGGACTAAAATGGGAATCGACAAAATAGATATGGAGAATAGCAGGAAAAGCAAGGAGCGTGACAGGGAGTGAACCGCCCGGAGCACCCCTTGCTTTCCGCCTTTTTGGCGGGATTCGACAGGATTTGGCAGGTCCCAGGACCGGCGGGAAGGACAGGTAAGCGATGGCAAAAACACCCACATACCGGATGAAATCCCGGATGATCGTCGTTTTGGTGGGCATGGTGGTGTTCGGCTTCTGTGTGGTGCTCCACCAGCTGTTCAAGCTCCAGGTGCTGGAGGCCGATTTCTACCAGGAGCGGGCGCTGGGCCAGCAGCTGCGCTCGGAGCCGATCAGCCCCCAGCGGGGCACCATCTACGACACCTCCGGCCAGAAGGCCCTGGCCCGCAGCGCCACCGTCTGGACGGTGGTGGTGAACCCCGCCCAGATCAAGGGCTCCACCGACGAGTCCACCGAGCGGCGGATGATCACCGTGCTGGACTGCCTGAACGCGGTGCTGGGGCTGGACCGGGAGTCCACCCGCCAGAAGATCGAGAACAACTGGAACCTCCAGTACCTGCCGGTAAAGACCAAGGTGGAAAAACCCCAGGCGGATGAGCTGATGGAGTTTGTCAGCGAAAACGGCGTCCCCGGCATCTCCCTGGAGGAGGACACCATGCGCTACTACCCCTATGGCAACTTCCTCTCCTCGGTGCTGGGCTTCACCAACAGCGACGGCCGGGGGGCCTATGGGCTGGAATCCTACTATGAGAGCGTCCTGGGGGGGACCCCCGGGCGGGTGGTCTCCCTGAAGGACAGCCGGGGGGTGGATATGGATGAACAGTACTCCCAGCTCTACGAGCCCCAGGACGGCAACTCCCTGGTGCTCACCATCGACGAGACCATCCAGCACTACCTGGAGAAAAACCTGGAGATCGCCGTGGATGAGCACAAGATCCGCAACCGGGCGGTGGGGATTGTCATGGATGTGAACACCGGCGCCATCCTGGCCATGGCGGTGAAGCCCGACTTCGACCCCAACAACCCCCAGCAGATCCTGGATGAGAGCGTGCTGGCCGGGCTGGAGGAACTAAAACTCCAGCCGGGGGGCCAGGAGGCCTACGCCGAAGCACTCCAGCAGGCCCAGCTGGACCAGTGGCGCAACAAGGCCATCTCCGACTCCTATGAGCCGGGGTCGGTCTTCAAGATCGTCACTGCCTCCGGCGCTTTGGAGAGCGGGGCGGTTACCGCCCAGTCCACCTTCAACTGCATCGGCTACACGGTGGTCAACGGCACCTCCTACCAGTGTTGGTATTGGAGCGGCCACCAGTCCGGCCACGGGGTGCAGACGCTGGAGCAGGCGGTGATGAACTCCTGCAACCCCGCCTTTATTGATATCGGGCAGCGGGAGGGGGCCAAGACCTTCGCCAGCTACTTTGACAACTTCGGCCTCACCTCCGAGACCGGCATCGACCTGCCCGGGGAGGGGGGCAGCATCTACCACGCCACCTACACCGTCAACGATCTGGCCTCCTCCTCCTTCGGCCAGACCTTCAAGGTCACCCCCATCCAGATGATCACCGCCGCCAGCGCCGCGGTAAATGGGGGCTACCTGATGCAGCCCTATATCGTCAAGCAGGTGATCGACCCCAATGGGGACGTGGTCTCCACCACCGAGCCGGTGGTCAAGCGCCAGGTGATCTCGGAGGAGATTTCGGAGCAGATGCGGGGGATGCTGGAGATGGTGGTGAAGGAGGGTTCCGGCAAACAGGCCGGGGTCCCCGGCTACCGGATCGGCGGCAAGACCGGCACCTCCGAGCAGCTGGACAACTACACCGCCATTGACGATGAGAACCGGATGGCCTACACCCTCTCCTTCTTCGGCTTTGCCCCGGCGGACGACCCCCAGATCGCCTGCCTGGTGCTGATGGACGACCCGGACATCTACAACCCCTACGGCTCCACTGTGGCGGCGCCGGTGGTGGGGCAGATCTTTGCGGATGTACTGCCCTATCTGGGCATCGAGCCGGAGTATACCGAGGAGGAGTCCGGGGGCGGCACCATCTATACCCCCAATGTCTCCAGCCCCAGCATGGATCTCCACGAGGCCCAGTACACCATCCGCAACGCAGGGCTCAAATTTAGGGTGGTGGGCAACGGCACCCAGGTGCTGCGCCAGATGCCCGGGGTGGCGGAGCCCATCTCCAAGGGGGGCGTGGTGGTCCTGTATACCGAGGAGGCCGCCACCGAGGAGGCGATCACCGTGCCGGATGTGATGGGCATGACCGCCTCCGAGGCCAACGACGCCATTGTGGGCCTGGGGCTCAATATTGCCATGACTGGGGACGCCATCGACGACGCCTACTGCGTGGTCACCAACCAGCTGCCCGTGGCCGGGGAGCAGGTGCCGGTGGGCAGTACGGTGACGGTGGCCCTCACCCAGCAGGACCCGCCGGAGGAGGCCGGCTAGCCCCCAACCAAACCGAAAGAAGGAGTTCCCGAAATGAGGTTGCAACAGCTTTTGGCGGGGGTCCCCCACACCGGGGGGCCCCAGGACTGTGAAATCACCGGCATCACCAGCGACTCCCGCCAGGTGGAGCCGGGGATGCTGTTTGTCTGCATCCAGGGCGCCCGGGCGGACGGCCACGCCCACGCCCCGGCGGCGGTGAAGGCGGGGGCGGCGGCGGTGGTCTGCCAGCGGGATCTGGGGCTGCCCTGCCAGGTCCTCTGCCCGGATACCCGCCTGGCCTATGGGCTGCTGTGCGCCAACTGGTACGGCAACCCCGCCCGCCGGCTGCGGCTGATCGGGGTCACCGGCACCAACGGCAAGACCAGCGTCACCTGCATGGTCAAACAGGTCCTGGAGTCCGCCGGGCACAAGGCGGGGCTCATCGGCACCATCCACAACGAGATCGACGACCTGGTGCTTCCCGCCAAATACACCACCCCCGACCCGCTGGCCCTGCATAGCATGTTCCACCGGATGGTGGGGGCGGGGTGCGAGTTTGTGGTGATGGAGTGTTCCTCCCACGCCCTGGACCAGCAGCGGCTGGCGGGGCTTCACTTTGAGACGGGGGTGTTCACCAACCTGACCCAGGACCACCTGGACTACCATCACACGATGGAGAACTACTTTTTGGCCAAAAAGAGCCTGTTCGATATGTGCAAAACGGCGGTGCTCAACCTGGATGACGCCTACGGCCGCCGGCTGGCCCAGGAGCTCAACATCCCCCGGCTGACCTTCTCGATTGGGGATGACCGGGCGGACTACACCGCCAAGGACCTGCGCCCCACCGCCGGCTCCACCCGGTTTATGCTGGTGGGCAAGGGGCAGATCGCCCGGGTGGAGCTGCCCATCCCCGGGGAATTTTCGGTCTCCAACGCCATGGCGGCGGCCGCCGCCTGCCTGTCGGTGGGGCTCACGGTGGAGCAGGCCGCCCGGGGGCTCTCCGGCTGCCGGGGGGTGGCCGGCCGGATCGAGGTGCTCCCCACCGGCACCCCCTATACGGTCATCCGGGACTACGCCCACACCCCCGACGGCCTGGAGAAGATCCTGGAGGCCATGCGCCCGTTCACAAAAGGGCGGCTGTTGGTGCTGTTCGGCTGCGCCGGCAACCGGGACCCCTCCAAGCGGGGGCATATGGGGGAGATCGCCGCCCGCCTGGCGGACGGGATCGTCCTCACCTCGGATAACCCCCGGGACGAGGACGAGATGACCATCATCCACCAGGCGCTGGAGGGGGTGCGCCAGCACCCGGACACCCCCTGCCAGGTGATCCCCAACCGGTACGACGCCATCGAATGGGCGCTGGACCACGCCCAGCCAGGGGACACCCTGGTGCTGGCGGGCAAGGGGCACGAGGATTACCAGGTCCTCCACGGGGAGACCATCTGCTTTGACGAGCGGCAGGTGGTGGCCCAGCTGCTGGAGGCCCAGAAAAAACGCAGGGAAGAGGAGCAGAGCCATGGAGCGGATGCAGTTACAGGAGATCGCTGAGGCGGCCGGTTGCCCCGGCCGGTATGAGGGCTGGGTGGAGGAGATCTCCACCGATTCCCGCCAGATCACCCCGGGGTGCCTGTTTGCGGCGGTGCCGGGGGAGCGGTTTGACGGCCACGACTACGCCGCCAAGGCGGTGGCGGCGGGGGCGGCCTGGGTGCTGGCCCAGCACCCCTGCGATACGGGGGCGCTCCCCCAGGGGCATCTGCTGTTGGTGCCGGACGTGCGCCAGGCGCTGATCTCCATTGCCGGGGCCTACCGTTCCCATTTTGACATCCGCTGTGTGGGGATCACCGGCAGCGTGGGCAAGACCACCACCAAGGAGATGGTGGCGGCGGTGGTCTCCGCCAAATACCCGACCCTCAAGACCCAGGGCAACCTGAACAACGAGATCGGCCTGCCCAAGACCCTCTTCGGCCTCACCCCCGCCCACCGGGCGGCGGTGATCGAGATGGGGATGCAGAACTTGGGGGAGATTGCCGCCCTGGCTGCGGCGGTGAAGCCCCAGATCGGGGTGATCACCAACATCGGGGTGAGCCACCTGGAGATGCTGGGCACCCGGGAGAACATTTTAAAGGCGAAATTGGAGCTGGCGGAGGCCCTGCCCGACGGCGCGCCGCTGCTGCTCTGCGGGGACAACGACCTATTGGCCACCGTAAGGCTCCCCCGGCTGCGGGTGCGGTTTTTCGGCATCGAAAACCCCGCCTGCGACCTGTGGGCCAGGGAGATCCGGGAGGAGGGGGATGCCACCAGCTTCACCCTCTGCTGGCAGGGGGGCTGCCAGCCGGTCCGCCTGCCGGCCCTGGGCCGCCACAATGTCTACAACGCCCTGGCCGCCTGCGCGGTGGGGCGGGAGCTGGGGATCTCCCCGGCGGAATGCGCCCAGGCGCTGGCGGGCTATACCCCCGCCGGGATGCGCCAGAAGGTGGTCCGCCGCGGCGGCTACACGGTGGTGGAGGACTGCTACAACGCCTCCCCCGATTCCATGAAAGCCGCCCTCCAGACGCTGGCTGCCTGGCCCGGGGCCTCCCGGCGGATCGCGGTGCTGGCGGATATGCTGGAGCTGGGGCGGCTGGAGGAGGCCGCCCACCTGGAGATCGGCCGGTTGGCCGCCCAGCTGGGGGTGGACCTGGTGCTGGCCTACGGCCCGGCCGCCCGGCTGTATGTCCAGGGGGCGGAGGAGGCGGGGGGCCAAGCCCGCCACTTTGAAACCAAGGCGGCGCTTTTGCAGGCGCTGCAGGGGACCCTGCGCCCGGGGGATGTGGTCTGGTTCAAGGGCAGCCACAGCATGGCCCTGGAGGAGGTCCTGGAGGGACTGTATACTGCTTGAGGGAGTTTGAAAGGATATGAACACCACCGTTTTGCTTCTCACCATCCTGGTCGCCTTTGTGGTGACCGCCGCCATGGGCTTCCCGCTGATCCCCTGGCTGCGGCGGCTGAAATTCGGCCAGACGATTTTGGATATCGGCCCTGCCTGGCACAAAAACAAGCAGGGCACCCCCACCATGGGGGGGATAATGTTCGTGGCGGGTGTTACACTAGCAGTGGCGGCCGGCGGCTGCCTGTGGTGGAGCGCCGACCCGGGCGCCCTGGGGGGGATGGGAGGCCTGCGGCTGTTCGCCGGGGTGGCCATGTCCTTGGCCTTCTGCGCCATCGGCTTTTTGGATGACTACATCAAGGTGGTCAAACGCCGCAACCTGGGCCTCACCGCCCGGCAGAAATACCTGATGCAGCTGGTGATCGGGGTGTTCTACCTGACCATGCTCTACCTGGCCGGGGATACCTCCACCGTGGTGGTGATCCCCTTTTTGGGACAGCTGGACCTGGGGATCCTCTACTACCCGCTGGCCATCATTGTCATCACCGGCTTTGTAAATGCGGTGAACCTCACCGACGGCATCGATGGGCTGGCCGCCTCGGTGACCTTTGTCTATGCCGCGGTGATGCTGGTGGTGGCGGCCATTCTCCGGTTTGCCCCTGCCAGCCTGCTGTCGGCGGCGCTGGCCGGGGGATGCCTGGGTTTTTTGGTGTGGAACTTCCACCCGGCCAAGGTGTTTATGGGGGATACCGGGTCGCTGTTCTTGGGGGGCATGGTGGTGGCCCTGGCCTTTGAGGTGGGGCTGCCGCTGCTGCTCATCTGCACCGGCGTGGTCTACTGGTGCGAGGCGTTTTCGGTGATGCTCCAGGTGGCCTACTTCAAGGCCACCCACGGCAAGCGGATCTTCCGCATGAGCCCCATCCACCACCACTTTGAGATGGGCGGCTGGAGCGAGGAGAAGATCGTCTGCGTCTTCTCCCTGGTGGGGCTGATCGGGGGCGCCCTGGGGGTGCTGTCGGTGCTGCTGCTTTGAGAGGTACAACAAGGAAAGGAGGGATGCCCATGGCCGTAGCGGATGCTGCGGGGCGTGGGAGGCCCCAGAGGAGACGGCTCAGGCGGTCGCCCAGGGCCAGCGATGAACAGGTCCAGCGGGCACGGGGCCCCATGGACCTGACCTTCCTGGTGCTGGTGCTGATTTTGCTGTCCGTCGGGCTGATCATGCTGTTCTCCGCCAGCTATGCCTATTCCTACTATTATGAGGGGAACAGCTTCTATTACATCACCCGCCAGCTGATCTTTGCCGGGCTGGGCGTGGTGGGGATGCTGGTGGTCTCCCGTATCGACTACCACATCCTGCACCGGTTTGCGCTGCTGATCTTTTTGGCTGCGGTGGCCCTTTTGCTGATCGTGCTCATCGTCCCCAGCCGGGAGGACGCCAAGCGGTGGCTCAACCTGGGGTTCACCACCTTCCAGCCCTCCGAGCTGGCCAAATTTGCGGTGGTGGTCATCTTCGCCCACCTGATCTCCCTCAACCACGACCGGATGAAGAACCCCCGGTACGGGGTTTGGCCGTTTTTGGGGATTTTGGGCGTGGTGGCCGGGCTGATGCTGCTGGAGCCCCATCTGTCGGGCACCATCCTGATCCTGGCCATCGGCGTGGTGATGATGTTCGTGGGCGGCACCGACATCCGCTGGTTCATGCTGGGCGGCGGCCTGTTGGTGGGCGTGGTGGTGGTGGCGGTGCTGGTGCCCGGTGCGGTACCCTACGCCATGAGCCGCCTGCAGTATTGGATCGACCCCTTCTCCGACCCCCAGGGGGCGGGTTACCAGACCATCCAGTCCCTCTATGCCATCGGTTCGGGGGGGCTTTTGGGGGTGGGCATCGGCAACTCCCGGCAAAAACACCTCTATCTGCCGGAGCCCCAGAACGACTTCATCTTCGCGGTGGTCTGCGAGGAGCTGGGGTTTGTGGGGGCGGCCATCATCATCCTGCTGTTTGTGCTGCTGGTATGGCGGGGATATGTGATCGCCATGCGCAGCGCCGACCGGTTTGGCTCCATGCTGGCGGTGGGGCTCATCACCCAGGTGGGGGTCCAGACGGTGCTGAACATCGCGGTGGTGAGCAACACCAACCCCAACACCGGCATCAGCCTGCCGTTTTTCTCCTATGGCGGCACGGCGCTGGTGATGCTGCTTGGCCAGATGGGGGTGGTGCTCTCGGTTTCCCGCCAGACCAGCCTGGAGAAGGAGTAGCGGGCGGACCGCAATTTGAGAGGGATGGAGCTGACAGCATGAAGATACTATTTGCCTGCGGCGGCACCGCCGGGCATATCAACCCGGCGCTGGCCATCGCCGGCTATTTTCGGGCCCGGCATCCAGAGGCGCAGATCCTCTTTGCCGGCAACCCCAAGGGGATGGAGGCCCGGCTGATCCCGGCGGCGGGGTATGAATTTGCCCCCATCGAGATCATGGGGTTCCAGCGCCAGCTGAACTGGTTCAATGTGAAATACAACCTCCGCTCGGTGGGCTGCCTGGCCCTGAGCTGGGGCCGGGCCAAGCGGCTGATCCAGCAGTTCGGCCCCGACCTGATTGTGGGCACCGGCGGCTATGTGAGCGGGCCGGTACTGCGGGAGGGGGCCAAGCTGGGCTACCCCACCCTGACCCATGAGTCCAACGCCTACCCGGGTATCACCACCAAGGCCCTGGCCCGCACCGCCGACCGGGTGCTTTTGAGCGTGGAGGAGGCCAAACGCTACCTGCCCCCCAACCGGCCCTATGTGGTCACCGGCAACCCGGTGCGGGAGGAGATCCTCTTTGCCGACCGGCGGGCGGCCCGGGAGAAGCTGGGGGTGGGGGAGCGGATCTGCATCGTCTCCTTTGGCGGCAGCCTGGGGGCCCGCCGGATCAACGAGGCGGTGGCCCAGCTGATGGCCTGGGAGCAGCAGGCCGGGGGGTTCTACCACATCCACGCCACCGGCCGGTATGAGAAGCCCCGGTTCCCCGGCCTGCTGGCCGAGGCGGGGGTGGACCCGGCCGCCCCGGGGCTGGATGTGCGGGAGTATATCAACGACATGGCCGATTGCCTGGCCGCCGCCGACCTGGTGATCTCCCGTTCGGGGGCGATGACCCTCTCGGAGCTGGAGGCCAGCGGCACCGCCTCCATCCTGATCCCCTCCCCCAATGTGGCGGAAAACCACCAGTACCACAACGCCATGGTGCTGCAAAACCATGACGCGGCGGTGGTGGTCCAGGAGAAGGAGCTGACCCCCCAGCTGCTGCGGGAGACGGTCCAGCGGCTCACCGACGACCCGGCGGTACTGCGCCGCCTGGGGCAAAACGCCCAATCCATGGCCATTCTGGACGCCAACGAGCGGATCTACCAGGAGATCTTGGCCCTGCTGCCCTCCGGCGGCTGAGGGCCGCCTCCCCCGCCGGACAGGCCCACCCCTGCACCAAGCGCCCCGCCGGGGCATAGGATGCCTTTGTAAGGGGGCAGCCGCCCCCGCAAACGCAAAGGGGTGCTGGAACGATGAAATATCTAGTGATCCGGGGCCAAAACCGGCTGGAGGGGACGCTGCCCATCCATGGAGCCAAAAATTCAGTGCTGCCCATCCTGGCCGCCACGCTACTCACCGGGGAATCGGCGCTACATAACTGCCCCAGGCTCAGCGATGTGGACGCCGCCTGCGGTATCCTGGGGCATCTGGGCTCCCAGGTGCGGCGGGAGGGGGCGTGTATCCTGGTCCGGCCGGGGAACACCGGCGACTGCTGCATCCCGGAGGAGATGATGCGCCGGATGCGCTCCTCCATCGTCTTTCTGGGGGCGATTGTGGGCCGCTGGGGCCGGGCACGGATCTCCCTGCCCGGCGGCTGCGAGCTGGGCCCCCGCCCCATCGATCTGCATCTGGCGGCGCTGGAAAAGCTGGGGGTACAGATCCGGGAGGACCACGGCTATCTGGACTGCCGGGCGCCGGAGGGGCTGCGGGGGACGGTGATCCCCCTGCCGTTCCCCAGCGTGGGGGCCACCGAGAATGTGGTGATCGCCGCCTGTACCGCCCGGGGGGAGACGGTGGTAAAAAACGCCGCCCGGGAGCCGGAGATCGACGACCTGGCCGCCTACCTCAACGGCTGCGGGGCCCGGATCCGGACCGCCCCCAACGGGGATATCCATATCCAGGGGGTCCCCGCCCTCCACGGCGGGGAGCACCGGGTGATCGCCGACCGGATCGCCGCCGCCACCTATCTGAGCTGCACGGCGGCGGCGGGCGGGGATGTGACGGTCACCGGCGTCTGCAGCGAACACCTGTCGGCGGTGCTGCCCTGCTTCGAGGAGATGGGCTGCCGCCTGTGGGTGACGCCGGACTCGGTGCGGCTGCAAACCCAGGGGCGGCTGCGGCCGGTGCGCAGCGTGCGCACCCTGCCCTACCCGGGCTTCCCCACCGACGCCCAATCCCCCCTGATGGCGGCCGCCTGCCTGGCCGATGGCACCAGCATGTTCGTGGAGAACATCTTCGAGAGCCGCTACAAACAGGTGCCCGAGCTGCGGCGGATGGGGGCGGACGTGGAGGTGGAGGGCCGGGTGGCCCTGGTCCATGGGGTGTCCCGGCTGCATGGGGCGGCGGTGCGGTGTACCGACCTGCGGGGCGGGGCGGCCATTGCGGCAGCGGCCCTGGCCGCCGAGGGGGAGACCACCCTCGCCCAGATCGAGCACATCGACCGGGGGTATGAGGCGCTGGAGGAGAACCTGCGCCGGATCGGCGCGGACGCCCGCCGGGAAGAGGCCCCTTAGCCCCGGCGCTTGCCGCCGGGGGCCGGCCGTGCTATAATAGCGGAAAACACCAACCCCCATGGGACGGGAAAAGGGAGGAGAACCATGAGCCAGAAACCACCAGCCAAAGCCCGGGAACGGGCGGGCGCGGCCGCCGTGGACCAACGGCGGCGCCGCCGCAGGACCGGCCGGCAGGCGCTGCACTACCTGCTGATCCTGGCGGTGGCAGCGGCGATCATGGCAGCCCTCTCCTTGACGGTGTTCTTCAAGATCGAGACGGTGGAGGTCACCGGGCTGACCAAGTATGCCGCCGAAGAGGTGATCCAGGCCTCGGGTGTGCAGGTGGGCCAGAACCTCTTCCGGGTGAGTGAGAAGAAGGTGAATGGGCTGCTCACCCAGCAGTTCCCCTATATCCAAGAGGTGACGCTGAAGCGGTCATACCCCGCCCGCCTGACCCTGGAGGTCACCCAGGCCCAGCCGCTGGGGGCGGCCCTCACCGCCGCGGGATATGTGCTGATCGGTAATAACGGCCGCATTTTGGAGGCGGGGGTGGACGCGGTGGACCCGGAGGTCACCATCGTCACCGGCATGTACCTCAGCGATATCACCGAGGGGCGGGTGCTGGGCACGGTGGTGGAGGAGGGGGAGATCCTCTACCCGGCGGATATGGAGCCGCTGGAGGAGCGGGACGAGGCCGGTCGGCTCAAGAGCCGCAGCCAGCTGGAGCAGGAGGAGCAGGCTCGCCGCCAGCAGGCCGCCCAGGAGGAGGCCCGCAGCTTCCAGATCCTCACCAGCCTGGCCCAGGCGATCAGCGAGACCTCCTTCGGCAATATCACCCTGGTGGATTTTTCCGACCCGCTCAATATGATGGTGGTCTACGAGAACCGGGTGATCATCGAGCTGGGCAGCCAGGTGGACCTGGCCTACAAGCTCCAATTTGTCCAGTATGTGCTGGAGGAGAACCTGGGGGAGGGGTTCCAGGGGATTTTGGACGCCTCCACCGCCGCCTCCTCCAAGGAGGTGTGGAGCAGCTCCTGCAATGTGCAGCAGGAGCTGGAGCGCCGCCAGCTGACCATGGAGGCCGCCCAGGCCGCCCAGCAGCGCCCGGCCGCCGACCCCAACGAGGGGGTCACCAACCCCAACCTGACGGTGATCCCGGGCAGCGGGGCCTCCTCCGGCGCCTCCTCGGAGGCCGGGACGGTCCAGGAGGAGGAGACCAGCTCCTCCCAGGCCGCCCCGCCGGTGGACCCCTATTCGGTGATCCCCAACAGCTCCTCCGAAGCCTCTTCGGAAGCCGCTTCCCAGGCGGGGGCGGCCGGGGAGGCGGGGGAGTAAACGGAAAATCTTCACAATTTTGGTACCCGGGGCGAATTGCTATTGATTTGCCTGGGTGAATCTGCTAGAATAATACTTAATAGTATATTTTGTGCTTTCCGCGGCAATTTTTGGGTTTTTCAATACGAATGCTTGTTGAGATAGAATAAACAGGGGGAACAGCGATGTTGATGAATTTTGACATGGCGAACGATACGGAAAATGTGGTCTCCATCAAGGTGGTGGGCGTGGGCGGCGGCGGCGGCAACGCCATCAACCGGATGGTCCAGTCGGGGATGACCAGCGTGGAGTTCATCTCTATCAACACCGACAACCAGGCGCTCATGCGCTCCCAGGCCACCTATAAGCTGCACATTGGGGACAAGCTCACCCGGGGCAAGGGCGCCGGCGGCAACCCCGAAAAAGGCCAGCGGGCCGCCGAGGAGAGCCGGGACGAGATCGCCGCGGCCCTCAAGGGTACCGACATGGTGTTCATCACCGCCGGCATGGGCGGCGGCACCGGCACCGGCGGCGCGCCGGTGGTGGCGGAGGTGGCCCACGAGATGGGCATCCTCACGGTGGGCATCGTCACCAAGCCCTTCAATTTCGAGGGCCGGCACCGGATGGAGCAGGCCGAGATGGGCGTCACCGCCCTGCGGGAGCATGTGGATGCCCTGCTGGTGATCCCCAACGAGCGCCTCAAGCTGATCAGCGAGGAGAAGATCACCCTTCAGAACGCCTTCTCCGCCGCCGACAACGTCCTCAAGCAGGGCGTCCAGAGCATCTCCGACCTGGTGAACATCCCCGGCGTGGTCAACCTGGACTTCGCCGACGTCACCGCCATCATGAAGGACGCGGGCTACGCCCATATGGGCGTGGGCTCCGCCTCCGGCAAGGACAAAGCCCGCCTGGCTGCGGAGGCTGCCATCTCCTCCCCCCTGCTGGATAGCTCGATCAACGGCGCCAAGGGCGTGATCGTCAACATCACCGCCTCCCCGGACATCGACCTGGACGATATCGACATCGCCTCCTCCATGATCCACGACGCCGCCGACCCGGATGTGAACCTGATCTGGGGCGCCACCTTCGATGACACCCTCCAGGACGAGATGCGCATCACCGTCATCGCCACCGGCTTTGACAACGACAAAAATTTTGCCCTGCCCGATTACGGCAGCTTTGGCAAGAAGGAGGCGGCCGCCCCCGCCAAGCCTGCGGAGCAGCCCAGCGACGACGACAGCGACAATTTCATCGACATCCTCTCCATCTTTAACAACAAAAACCGCTGAGGGACAAGCGGCAGGAGGTATTGCCGGTTTCGCAATACCTCCTCTTTTTTGCCTTTGTCTGGGGCGCAAGGGGGTATTTTATGAACGGCGGGCAGGACCGGCCGGTCCTCTACCACAACCGGGAGCTGAGCTGGCTGAAATTCAACCAGCGGGTGCTGGAGCAGGCCTGTGACCGCTCGATCCCGCTGATGGAGCGGCTGAAGTTCCTCTCCATCTTCTCCAACAACTTGGATGAGTTTTTCATGGTCCGGGTGGGCACCCTCACCGATGCGGCCCTGCTGGACCCCGCCCCGGTGGACAACAAGTCGGGGATGACCCCCGCCCAGCAGCTGGAGGCCATCTTTGCCCAGTGCCGGGGGCTGGCCTCCCAGAAGGACGCGGCCTACCGGCGGCTGTTTTTGGATGCGGCCCAGGAGGGGATCGAGCAGGTGGACCTGGACCTGGCCTCCCCCCAGGAGCGGGAGTTTTTGGAGGCCTACTTTTTGCGGGAGGTGCTGCCCCTGCTCTCCCCCCAAATCATCGACAAGCACCACCCCTTCCCGTTCCTAAAAAATAAGGAGACCTACGTCTGCGTCCAGCTGCGGACCAAGGGGGAGTTTGTAAAGCTGGGGATCATCCCCGCCCCGGTGGGGGTGGAGCGGGTGGTGCGCCTGCCCTTCAAGCCCAACGCCTTTGTGCTGCTGGAGGAGCTGATACTCCACTACTGCGCCCACATCTTCCAGGGGTATACGGTGGCGGCCAAGACCATCTTCCGCATCACCCGCAACGCGGACATCAACATGGAGGAGGCCCTCTACGACCACGAGCTGGACTACCGCAGCGCCATGGAGCAGCTGCTAAAAAACCGCCGCCGGCTGCTGCCGGTGCGCATCCAGTTCCAGGGGGGCGCCAGCGAGGCGATTGTGGACCAGCTCTGCCGCAAATTGGAGCTGGAGCGCCAGCGGGTATTTTTCAACCAGACCCCCCTGGACATGTCCTTCGGCTACGCCCTGTGCGCCCAGCTGGAGCGCCAGGGGCGCACCGGGCTGTTCTATCCGCCCCTCACCCCCCAGGACCCCGCCCAGCTGCGGCTGGACCAGCCCCTCTTCCCCCAGATCGAGCGCCGGGACCTGCTGCTCAGCTACCCCTACGAGAGCATGAAGCCGTTCATCGCCCTGCTGGAGCAGGCGGCGGCCGACCCGGCGGTGCTGTCCATCCGGATGACCCTCTACCGGGTGGCCCGGGAGAGCCAGGTGGTGGCGGCGCTGATCAAGGCGGCGGAGAAGGGCAAGGAGGTCCACGTGGTGGTGGAGCTGCGGGCCCGGTTTGATGAGGAGAACAACATCGAGTGGTCCAAGCGGCTGGAGGAGGCCGGGGCCAATGTGGTCTACGGCCTGGGGGCCTACAAGGTCCACTCCAAGCTGCTGGTAATCACCCGCAAAAAGCCGGACGGCTCCCTGGGCTTTATCACCCAGGTGGGCACCGGCAACTACAACGAATCCACCGCCAAGCTCTATACCGACCTGTGCCTGATTACCGCCAACCGGGAGTTCGGGGAGGACGGCACCCGTATCTTCAACGGGATCCTCACCGGCCAGCCGGTGGAGCGGGCCCGCCACCTGTTGGCGGCCCCCAATGCTATGAAACAGCAGCTCCTCTCCTATATCGACGGGGAGATCCGCCAGGCCCGCCAGGGCAAGCCGGCCCGCATCTGGATCAAGATCAATTCCCTCACCGATAAAGAGGTGATCGACCGGCTGATCCAGGCCTCCATGGCGGGGGTCCCTATCCGGATGGTGGTCCGGGGGATCTGCTGCCTGCGGGCAGGGGTGCCGGGCTATACCGACAACATCCAGGTGGTCAGCATTGTGGGGCGGTTTTTGGAGCACTCCCGCATCTACGTCTTTGGGGAGGGGGCGCAGTGCCGGGTGTATATCTCCTCCGCCGACCTGATGACCCGGAACATGGACCGCCGGGTGGAGGTGGCCGCCCCGGTCTATGACCCGGAGCTGAAGACCCGGCTGCTGAAGCTTTTAGAGCTGGAATTTTCCGACAATGTGAAGGCCCAGCAGCTGCAGGCGGACGGCTCCTACCAGCCGGTTCAAAACGGCAATCCCCCCACCGACAGCCAGATCGACCTATACAAATTGGCCTACCTGCGGGCCCAGCGGGCGGCCCAGGAGGCCGCCCAGCGCCCCGTAGCCGTCAGCCGCAGGCGGGGCGGCCGCCCGGGGCTGCTCCGGCGGCTGGGGCGGCTATTGGGCCGCTGAACACCCCACCAACCATGGAAAGGACCCGACTATGAAGCGATTTTTGACCGTTCTATTGGCGCTGGCCCTGTTGGCTGGATGCGCCTCCCGGGAGCAGGTGCCCCAGGCCTCCAGTTCCCATCCCACAGGCGCCTCCAGCCAGGCGGCAGAGGAGCCGGAGCAGCCGGAGGAGCCCTCCAGCGTTCCCGAAGAATCTGCATTGCCGCAAAAGCCGCCCAAGGAGGAGCCGGAGGAACCCGCGGAATCCTCCTCCAGCGCCCCGGAGGAGCTGGAGCCCTGGCAGGAGGACGACACCCTGCGCCCGCCTTTGGAGGGCAGCCAGGTCCCGGCGGACACCCAGAGCATCACCCTTGCGGCAGAGACCACCGCCTTCCCCGCCGGGGAACCGGTGGAGCTGGAATACACGGTGGAGAACGGCTCCACCCAGGTGCTGGCCTACACCTTCAACTATGTGGTGGAGTGGCTGGACAGCGACGAAGCCTGGCAGCGGGTGAGCTACCCCGAGGGCCAGGAGCCCCAGGCGGACGAGGGGATCACCGTATTGGAGCCGGGGGAGAGCGGCAGCTGCCTGGCGGAGATCCCCGCCGAGATGCTCACCGCCGGGGGCAGCTACCGGCTGCGCCGGGGGGTCTGGGCCTACGAGTACGAGGTGAACACCCGCAAAGGGAGCCTGCCGGACGAGGAGCTGGGCCGGTTCGATGTAACGCTGGAATTCACCGTGGGCTGATCCGCCCACTTGACAAAACCCGGTCAAAACGGGTACACTACTTAGGGCGGCCCCTTCGGCCGGGCCGCGCACCGCATGGATACGCCTGCTCTGCGGGCGTATCCCTTTGTTTCAGAACTTTCGCTAGGAGGCAGAGGGATGCCGAAAAAGACAGCACAGAACTACGGGAACGAGAGCCTCTCCGCCCTCAAGGGGGCGGACCGGGTGCGCCGCCGCCCGGGGGTGATCTTCGGCTCGGACGGGCTGGAGGGGTGCGAACACGCCATGTTCGAGATCCTCTCCAACTCCATCGACGAGGCCCGGGAGGGCTATGGGGACCGGATTGTGGTCACCCGCTATGCCGACCGGAGCATCGAGGTGGAGGACTTTGGCCGGGGCATCCCGGTGGACTATAACCCCCGGGAGCAGCGGTACAACTGGGAGCTGGCCTTCTGCGAGCTGTATGCCGGGGGCAAATACAAGACCAACGAGGGGGAGAACTACGAATATTCCCTGGGCCTCAACGGCCTGGGGCTCTGTGCTACCCAGTACGCCTCCGCCTATATGGATGTGGAGATCTTCCGGGACGGGATGCGCTATACCCTCCACTTTGCCCATGGGGAAA
>DXES01000148.1 GCA_019114825.1 Candidatus Anaerotruncus excrementipullorum | reverse complement strand
TCTGACCCCGGCCAGAAGCACCGGGCCAGGTCCACCCGCCCATCCGGCAGCAGGGGGACCCCCTCCCGCTCCAGCAGCTGCCGCTGCCGGGGCCAGCCGGGGGCGGTCCCGCCCCGGGCGTTGACCACCCGGTGGCAGGGTACCCCCACCGGCCCCCGGGCCAGCGCCGTGCCCACCGCCCGGGCCGCCCGGGGCCGCCCGCAGAGCAGGGCGATCTGCCCATAGGTGGTGGCCCGGCCGGGGGGCACCCGCCGCACCCAGCCGTAGACCGCCTCTTGAAAGGTCATTTCCTTCCCCCATTTCCCGTTTGAAAGGAGCGCGCCCATGTCCCGCCCCCTCAGTTCCCTGAACCTGACCCACGACTTCATCGCCCGGCATGTAAAGCCGGGGGACCTGTGCATCGACGCCACCGCCGGCCGGGGCCACGACACCGCCTTCCTCTGCTCCCTGGTGGGGCAGGCGGGGCGGGTCCACGCCTTCGATATCCAGCCGGAGGCGGTGGAGAGCACCCGCGCCCTGCTGGCCCAGCAGGGCTACCAGTCCATCGCCCAGGTGCATCTGGACAGCCACGCCAATATGGCCGCCTACGCCGCCCCGGGCACCGTCTCCTGCATCGTCTTTAACTTCGGCTGGCTGCCCGGCGGCGACCACACCATCAACACCCGGCCGGAGAGCTCGATCGCCGCCATCCAGGCGGGGCTGGAGCTGCTGCGCCCCGGCGGGGTCATGAGCCTCTGCATCTACTACGGCCGGGACACCGGCTTTGCCGAGCGGGACGCCCTGCTGGAATTTTTGCGGACGGTGGACTACCGCACCTATTCGGTGCTCTGCTGCCAGTTCCTCAACCGGCCCAACTGCCCGCCCATCCCGGTCTTTTTGCTCAAGCAGGCCTAAGCCGGCAGCCGCCCAGACGCCCGCCCCCAGCCGGGGCGGGCGCTTTTTTTGCCCGCTAGGCCTCCAAAAACCGCTGCACCAACCGGTTGGTGAGCTCCGGCTGGTCCCGCAGGAGGAAGTGGCTGCAGTTGGGCAGGGTGAATAGATGCGCCCCGGGGATACTGGCGGCGATCAGGGCGGTGTGTTCCGGGCGGATCATGTCCCGGTCCCCGGCCAGCACCAGGGTGGGGGCCCGGATGGCCCCCAGCTGCTCCGGCGTGAAGGAGGGCTCCTTGGTCATCAGCTCCAAAATTTCCCCGTTGCGCCGGGCCTGGGCGGAGACCGGCGCCAGCCTCCGGCAGAGCCAGGCCCCCACCTCGCAGGGCAGCTGGGAGAGGAACTTCACCCCCGCCGGGCAGAGGTTGCCGCCCATGAGCACCAGCCGCCCCAGCTGCTCCGGGTGGTCCAGGGCGAAGTGGAGGGCCACATTGGCCCCGTCGGAGAAGCCCACCAGGTGGGCCCTTTCGACCCCCAGGGCCGCCAGCACCCGGGCCAGGTCATCGGACATGCGCCCCAGGGTGACCCCCTGCCCCCGGGTGGATTCCCCGTGGCCCCGGCTGTCCACCGCCACCACCGAAAACCGCCGGGAGAGGGGGCCCACCATCCGGGCAAAACACCGGTAGTCCTCCCCATTGCCGTGGAGGAGGGCCACCGCCGGGCCCTCCCGGCCAAACCGCCGCCAGCGGATGAGCGCCCCGTCGGGCATGGGGACAAACCCCTGGGCGTCGGGGGTTTTACAGCAATTCATTCCCATGTGGACCACACCTCCGGACAGTACCCCACCGTGGCCTGCTTGCCGTTGCGGACGATGGGGGTTTTGATGAGCCCCGGGAACTCCAGCAGCTTCTGCTGGATGTTCTCCGGGCTGGCCAGATAGGCCACGCAGGAGCGGGCGTAGTCCTTGGACTTGGGGTCGATGAGGGCCTTCACATCCCCCACCGCCCGGCAGACGCTCTCCAGCTCCCCTCTGCTGATGCCGTATTTGGGCAGGTCGATATTCTGGAACTTGATCCGCCGCTCCTGGAAATACCGCTGGGCCTTTTTGGTGTCAAAGCATTTGGATTTGCCGAAAATCTGGATGTTCATTCCCCAGCCTCCTCCCGGAAAAATGCCTCCAGCTCCCGGCGGGAGGCGGCGAGGGTGCCCTGGACCAGCTCCTTTTGGCCGCCCCCCCGGCCGGCAAACCGCTGGTTCAGCCGCTTGCCCAGTTCCCGCACATCCCGCTGGGCGCTGCCCACCGCGTACTTCCACCCCTGGGGCCCGCCGGAAAACACCGCCGCCAGCCCCGCCCGCTCACAGAAGGCCAGGCAGAGCCGCCGCAGCTGGGCCGGGTCCAGCCCCTCCTCAAACGAGAGGGCCAGGGGGGTCCCCTCCGGGATCCCCGCCGCCCGCAGGGCCCATAGCTGCCGCTGGGCGGCGGCCAGCTGCTGTTTTAGGTGTTCCTGCTCCTCCAAAAGCCGCTGGGCGGCGGGCGCCAGCTCCTGGGGCTTGGCGGAAAACAGCTCGGACAACCGGTAGATGTCCGCGTTTTTGCGCCGGTAGTCCGCCAGCGCCCGGTCCCCGCAGAGGATCCACAGGCGCACGCCCCCCTTGTACCGCTGGAAGTGCAGGATCTTCACCATCCCCACCTGGCCGGTGGAGGAGACGTGGGTGCCGCAGCAGGCGCAGCTGTCCACCCCCGCCGCCTGGACGATCCGCACCGCCCCGGTGAGCTTGCGTTTGCTGCGGTATTCCAGCCGGTCCAGCTCCTCCGGCTCTGGCCACCAGGCCCGCACCGGCAGGTCCTGCCAGATGGCCTCGTTCACCAGCTGCTCCGCCCGCTCCAGCTGGGCGGCGTCCAGCTCGGCGGAGAGGTCCAGGGTCACCGCGTCGTGCCCCATATGGAACCCCACATTGTCCACCCCATAGAGCCGGTGGAGGGTCCCGGAGAGCAGATGCTCGCCGGTGTGGTGCTGCATCCGGGAGAACCGTTGGGGCCAGTCGATCCGGCCGGCCACCTGGGCGCCGGGCTCCAGCGGCCGGTCGGTGGTGTGGACCACCTGGTCCCCCCGCTCCTGGGTATCCAGCACCCGGGCTTGGCCCAGGGTACCGGTGTCGGGGTTTTGGCCGCCCCCCTCGGGGTAGAAGGCGGTCCGGTCCAGCACCACCTCCCACCGGTCCCCCGCCGGCTGGCAGGAGAGGACGGCGGCGGCAAACTCCCGCTGGTAGGCGTCCCGGTAGTAGAGCCGCTCAGTCATGGCGTTCCCCTCCCTTCAGCCGCCCGGCCCAAGCCTCGGGGGAAAAGCCCACCAGCACCCCTTCCCCCCACACCAGCAGGGGGCGTTTGAGGAGCATCCCATCCGAGGCCAGCAGGGCCAGCTGCTGGTCCGGGTCCATGGCAGGGAGCTTGTCCTTGAGGCCCAGGGCCTGGTAGGCCCTGCCGCTGGTGTTGAACCACTTTTTTAACGGCAGCCCTGCCCGGGCGGTCCAATCCGCCAGCTCCTGGAGGGTGGGGGTCTGGGTGGTGATCTCCCGCCAGGTGAAGGGCAGGCCCTCCGCCTCCAGCCAGCGGCGGGCCTTTTGGCTGGTGGAGCAGTTTTTGTATCCGATGAGCAACAGGTCCATATGGTCTCCTCCGTCATTTTGATGGTCTGATTGGCAGCGCCCCTCCCACAGGGGCGGCGGGGGCGTTGGGGCCCGGCCCGGCGGATTTGCCCTGCAAATGCCGCCGCCTGCGGCGGCAAAAAGGCCCCCGGGCCCGGGGGCCT